>JADHXQ010000009.1 GCA_016782885.1 Phycisphaerae bacterium
GCTCCGACGGGCTGATCGTGCAAGCCGAAAGTCGTGAGGAAATCCTGGTCGATAAATGGGTCGCCCTGGCCATGAGGCCCAATCGGGTGCAATACCGCGACCTTTGGGACATCATATACCTGCAGCAACGGGGAGTGGATCTGTCGAGTACACTGGTTGGACTGAAGTTGAGCGACCGCCGGATAACGACGTCCGCCTTCCGAGGCAATCTGCAGCAACGCATCGACGAACTCGCCGACGACGAACGCCACCCCCGTCAGTTCACCCAGGAGATGCGGCGCTTTCTGCCTGCGGCGTCGACCGCCCAGGCCTTCGAGGATCCCAATTACTGGTCTGCACTCATACACGTTTTGGAAACAGGGAACGCTACTTTATTTACAGAAGAATCATAAGTGACGACTACAATCAAACGGTTGACACGCGATAGTGGCTTTCTGGATCCTTCCATGTTCATGCGATCCATTGATGTCCTATTGTATCCGGGAATACAAAGCCTAATCAGACTTCCGCCCGGACATTAGCCCGATCTTCTCGATCGGGATACGTTTGAAGCCCATCTTGTAGGCCGGCGAGTCGTCGCGCAACTGGAAGTTCGCCTTGGCGCGGCCCGCGAAGTGCGGGTCCTTGTCGATCAGGTTGTCCTTGAACGTCACGTATTTCCGGGCGGCGGAATGCACGCCGTCCCACCGGCCGCCAACACTTACGTTGCGGGCCACCACGTTGCCCTTCGGCGCCGCAGGCGAGTCGGACAAAATATTGAACAGCTTGGGATATCGCCGGCGCCACAGGGCGTTCTGGTACGGCATGGCTTTGAGGCGCGTGGTCATCGTGGTCTTGACGTGGTAGCCCGCCCAACCGGTCGCGCGGGCGTCGATATGCAACGCGGGCTTGCAGTCGACGAAGATATTGTTGGATATCACGCAGTCGCGCCCCCCGCCGATGAATGCCGCCCGCGTTACCTGGTAGAACACGTTGCCCTCGATCCGCGTACCGCAGAACATGTCGTCGAGATAGACCCCCACGCATCCCTTCCCGCGAAAACCGGTGATGTGGTGCAGGTAGTTGTGTCGGATCACCGTGCCCCGCATCGTCCAGTCGCGCCCGGCGTAGATCGCCCCGGCGTCGTTGGACTCCAGGCAGACGCGGTGGATCTCGTTAAGCTCGATCACGTGGTCGTTACCGCTGAACATGATCGCCATGTGCGGAGCGTCGTGGATGAGATTGTTGGCCGCGCGAAGCCCCACGCCGGACAGTGCAATCGCCGGCTTGTACATCCTGTCCAATCGGCCATAGTGGTGGATATGGTTGCCGGCGGCCTGGTGGCCGGCCGGCGCCAGCGACTTGCGGTCGCCGCCCGACAGCGCAATACCGCCCTGACCGGTCTGATATATTTCGCAGCCGGTGACGGCCGCGCCGCTACCGCCCGAGATTCGCGCGCCCCAACCGCCGAGGTTCCTTACCACGCAGTCAGTTACGCGGTTGGCTTTTCCGTCTTCGATAGACACGGCTGTACCGCGAGCAGCTTCGAATGTCAGGCCCTGTAATGTAATGTGCGAGGTTCCCCGCATGCTCAGGAGTCCCCTCGCCACTGACACGGTGGGTTTGCCCTTCGCCGGGTCGCTGGGCGGCCAGAAGTACAGCACGCCCGCGGCGCGGTCGAGGTACCATTCGCCGGGCCGATCCAGTTCGGCCAGGATGTTGAACGCGTAGAACCACTGACCAACGCGATAACCGTACCCGTGATACGGCGGTTTGACCGAGATAATCCGCCTGGCGGTGTCGATCGAATCGACCTTGTGCCGCTGGTCGGACCAGTCCCAGAACCAGTACCCATGCACCCAGATGTCTTTCTCGCCCGCCCAGCGTTTGGGCCGATCCCCGGCGTACATGAACTTTCCGATCTTGTCGCCCTTCGTACCGCGTACGTTTTTCGGCTTACCGCCGACGAGTCCGGTGATCTTCACGAACCCCTCGTCCGGCCAGCGGGCCAGGGTCATAGGGCGGTCCTGGAAGAACAACTCCAGCCCACCGCCGGCGGATCCGTAGTCTTTTATCCCCAACGCCTTGAGATCCGCCCGCAGAACCTTACCGCGGGCATTCTCATCCAGGCGACCCAGGACAGTCTTGTCGGTAACCGGCCGGAAGTTTGTCACCGCCCTACCACCGCTGGCGCGGACCTCGGCGCCGGCTGCGGCGCGATAAACGATTCGACCATCCGCCGTACCGGAATCCGCCGCGGTAAGGGCAAGCACCGCCGCCTGCTCGTAAGTACCCCCCGCCAACTCGACGATCACGCCGCCGGAGGGCAGGGGACCGGCGGCTTTGATCTTGCGAACAGCATCTCGCCCGCCGGCCGGCGTCGCCAGCGGTTTGTCCTTCGTGCCCGGATTTGTATCCGACCCGCCCGGGGCGACGTAAAGAATCTTCCCACCAGCCCCCGCGCCCGCAGCCAGGGCGAGGATCACCACACAAAACGACACTACCGACGTCATCCTCATCGCATATTTCCTTTCAACGGCCATTCAGTGTCGGGTTATTTGCGCGGTACGAAGCTGATCACTCCGTCATTCGACATGGTGAGTTCCCCCGCGTGATGTTTCACGAATTTATCTCGTTGGGAACCCGCCTTTGCAAAATCATCTGCCCCTCCCAGTGCTATGGAGGTTACAACGAAACGCTCCTCCAATCCGTCGCGCGGTCCTCGCGACACGAGCCAAACGGCCGTGTCGTCCGGCAGGCGATAGCATCCGCTGCGAGGGACCTTGAGAGGCTCCGAGGCGCCTTGGGCGGAGAGCACCATGTCGTAGTTCAAACACATATCTTCGGCGTCGGCGTCTGCGAGTACGGATAATGCGACTGATAATTTCATGCCGATGGATATTTTGTATGTCATGGCGGCGGGGGGAGCCTCAACCGGCCTGCGACAGCCCGGGAGCGTTACACACATCGTCAACGTCGCCATATACCCAGCGAATCTCGCCATGGTATGGACACCATACCAATATCACCGCACAAACGTAACCCTCACTTGGGAGTCGGGAGGCTGGTTCTTTGTTCTTGTAACGACGTGGCGGTCGCTTGTATCCTATGAACTGACTTGCCGACAACGGATGAACCAAACCCCCAACGTTTTATACCGGATGTCTGATATTTGAGGAGCATTGAACCATGAAGTACGCAACAGGCAGAATCTTCACGATCGTTCTGGTTTCGCTGGTATGTCTTTCGGCGCTGGCGCCGGGATCCGCCCTGGGGGCATCGGATGCCCAGAAAATACTCGACTCCTACGGTGAGAGCAGTGGATTGTTCGTCGTTGTCGGTTGCGGGGATGCGGCCGCTGCGCAACTGGCGACCGATCTGGGCAAGAACGGCAATTCGCTGGTGCATGTTATCGCCAGCGACAAGAGCGAAGTGGCGGATATCAACAAGGCGATCGCCGCCGCGGGCGTAAAAGGCTGCGTAACCGTCGAACAACTCGGCCTGGCCAAGCTGCCGTATCGCGACTACATGGTAAACGTCATGGTCGTTATGGATCCCGCAAAGGCCGCCAAATCCGGATTCACCGCCAAAGAAGCCAAGAGATGCCTGGCGCCCAACGGACGGTTGATCACATGCACATCCGGTAAGATAGCGAAGATCGAAGAGATCCCGCTGCCGAAGAACATGGACATCTGGACCCACCAGTATCACGGGGCCGACGGCGTACCGGCATCCACTGACACGGTGTTCGACCTGCCCGTGGGCTTCAAGTGGAGCGCGGGCCTTCCGATGAACTTTGACAATCCCCTGCGAGCGGCCAACCGGTACTCCTCTACGCGGGCGCTGCTCCTGAATGATGGACGATGCTTCTCGTTCTCCACGGGTGTCGTCGAGAACCTCGGAGCCGGATGGAAATCAAAATACGGTACGGACCAGTACCTCACCTGCCGCGACGCCTTCAACGGGCGTATGCTCTGGCGGACGAAGATTGGCGAGACGTACTACGGCGGGCTCTACATCGAGAACCTCGCCCCCATGGTCTCGATCAACCAGCATGTGTATGTAGCCGGTGATAACGGGAAGATGCTGGTTATCAGCACTCGAACGGGCAAGGTTCTGCGCGAGCTGCCCACCACTTACATCCCCGGTGTGATAGCGTCGACCAAGGGTATTGTCGTTGTGGCTACGTGGGAAGGCGGAAAGTCGATGGGCTCGGTTGCGCGCTACGATCGCCGCCGCATGGACTGGGCGATCGCCAAGGGAACCGTTGAAGCCTACGATGACAAATCCGGTAAGCAACTGTGGAAGCAGGATCTCCTGGGCACGTCCCTGCGGATCGCCGACGGGCGCGTGTTCATAGTCAGCAGGGACGCCGATGACCCACGTGAAGCGGGCAAGAGGGGGGAAAAACGTCCTTCGCAAAAGGTAATCGCCCTCGACCTGGCCAAGGGGAAAGTGCTCTGGGAAGCCGCCGACGAGTCCTTCAAGGCCACAAACCAGAACATCACTCTCGAAGCTGCCGGTTTTGGCGCGGTGGCTGTAGCGCACAGCGGTCGCAACAAGGTGGCGCTGCTGTCGGCTGAAAGCGGTAAGGTTCTCGATACCGACAAAGCCGCAGCCGCCGGGAAGAACTTCTTCAGGTTCCGAGGGCACATATGCACGCCTGTTATGCGTGTTGGCGACATACAACTGAACAATCGAGGCGGAACCATCACCAAGGGCGCCGAAAAGCAGAACTTCGGTGGCGCACGGGGCGGTTGCCTGACCGGAACAGTTCCGGGATACGGCGCCGGTTACATTCCCCAGAACTGGTGCCGCTGCTCCCCGGCGCAGATACCGGGCCTGCTGGCAATCGCGCCGATCGGAAAGATCCCGACGCCCGAGGAGATGGAAGTCGCGACCAAACCGGTCGATTTCGCCACGTACGACGAAACGGCTGACGACGGTATTGCAAGCCCCTCGATGTGGACGTCATTCCGCGGTAACGCCGAAAGGTCCAGCAGCGCCCCATGCGATATCTCCGCGAAGGCCAAAGCTCTCTGGAGCAAGCAGGTCGCCGCAAAGAAAATCGAAGGCACCGTCCAGCGTGACTGGCGTTCTTTCCTGAACACCAGGCTCACCGCGCCGGTCGCCGTTGGAATGCTGGTGATCGTTTCCGATATCGATCACAACGAAATCATCGCCATGGACGCCGAGAGCGGTAATGTCAAATGGCGTTTTATGACCGGCGGCAGGATGGATACCTCCCCCACGCTGCACAAGGGTATCTGCCTGGCGGGCGATCGCACCGGATACGTCTACGCGATCAAGATCAAGACCGGTCAGCTCATATACAAGCTGCGCATCGCACCGGAAGAGAAGCGTATGATGTCGTACGGTAAGGTCGAATCGGTCTGGCCGGTGATCGGCGGCGTGATGGTGACCGGCGGTAAGGCCTACGCATCGGCCGGTCGCACCCAGGGTTCCGACGGCGGGCTGCTGGCCAGAGCGTTCGTACCGGAAACGGGAAAAGTGCTATGGTCCAAAGCAGTGCCCAAGGAAGGCCGTGCCGGGAGGCGGAATGACGCGTTGGCGTTGCAAGGCAACGCCATCAAGACCATGGGCTACAGCCTCGACCTTGAAAAAGGCGAGACCGCCAAAGGCAAGGGCGCCGGGATCACTACCGCTCTGGAGGGCATCTACAGTTGGAACTGGACGCGCGTGGGTCATCGCAAATTCGGGAATATCGGGTTCGGTAAGTCCAAGGGCGATACCGTAAGCTGGAGCGACAAATACGTAGCCGCCTGCGACATGCGAAACGGACTGTCGCTTTTCGAACTTGTCAACGGTCAGCAGAAGGGCAAGAAATGGGCTCTTGCCGTGGACAAGGACCGCCAGGTGACGTCCCTGATAATCTGCAACAACGTGGTAGTGATCGGCGGGGCGATTACGGGTGAGGGAACGAAAAAAGGCTTCGTTCAGGCGATCGGAATCGACAGCGGAAAACCAGTCTGGGACAAGACGTACGCGTCCAGGCTGGCGTTCAACGGCCTGGCGATCGACGGCGGCAGGATCATCGCCTCCTTCGATGACGGTAGCGTTACGTGCCTGAAATAGGATCCGGCGCGTAGGTCAAAATCGTCGCGGTCTGGAAGCTCTGCGCCAGTGTTTCTTTTTGGTTGGCGCCGCTTCTTTGCTGATTTGCGACTTTCTGGGCAGGGGCGAGGGGAAGGGATGTTCGCTGATTATATCGATTGTCTGGTCGAGAAGTTCTTCAACCGCGCTGAGCAGATACCGCTCTTCGACGCCGCAGAACGACCATGCCACTCCCGGCGTTCCGGCCCGTCCGGTCCGACCGATGCGGTGGACGTAGACTTCGGCCTCGTTGGGCATGTCGTAGTTAATGACGTGTGAGATGTTATCGATATCGATTCCCCGTGCGGCGACATCGCTGGCTACGAGCACCGGTGTCTTTCCCTTTTTGAAATTGGCCAGGGCCCGTTCCCGCGCGACCTGTGTTTTGTCTGAGTGGATGGCGTCGGCTTTTATGCCCGCACGCTTCAGATGATCCGAGACCTTGTCGGCGCCGCGCTTGGTCCTGGTAAAGATAAGCACGCGGGTAGCGTCCTTTCCGGTCAGCAGATGTTCCAGCAGCGCCTGTTTATCGTGCCATTCCACCAGGTATACCGACTGCGTGACGGTTTCCGCCGCGGGCGTTTCCGGCGAGACGCGCACCTCTACGGGGTCGTTAAGGAGCGAATCGGCCAGTCCCTGGATAGCAGACGGCATGGTCGCCGAGAACAGCAGCGTCTGTCGCTTTTCGGGTATCTGTGCGATGATGCGTCGGATATCAATGATGAAGCCCATGTCCAGCATGCGGTCAGCCTCGTCGAGAACGAACACCTCGAGACCCCGGAGCTTGATGAGTTTCTGGCCCATCAGGTCGAGCAGCCGCCCCGGAGTGGCCACCAGTATGTCGACTCCCTTTTTGAGGGCCTTGGCTTGGGGACCCTGGCGGACACCGCCAAAAACCACGGTGTGGCGGAGGCGCGTGTGGGCTCCGTAGGCGCCGAAGCTGTCGGAAATCTGCGAAGCCAGTTCGCGGGTCGGCGTGATGATCAGCGCACGAATCGGTCTGGTGCCTTCGCCCTTGTACTGGTTGGCGTGGAATCGCTGGAGAATTGGAAGGGCGAAAGCGGCGGTCTTGCCCGTGCCCGTTTGGGCACAACCAAGTAAGTCCTTGCCCGCCAGCAGAGGCGGTATTGCCTCGATCTGAATAGGCGTTGGCGTAGTGTAGCCCTCTTCGGCAACTGCGCGCAATAACGGTTCTATCAGGCCCAGATCTTTGAAACACATTCGATTGGATACTCTCTTGCCCGCCCTGGCGACACAGGTCGCGACGCGCGGGCGTTTGTCAGAATTCGGCAGACGCTTACAACAACTACCACTTGATAGCAAGTCGTATTGACAACCACCCTGGGTTGCACGGGGTTTCCGATTGGAGTTCAGATAATCAAACTGTGCTGCAAACCTTCAGATCGGACGGAGGTCACGTGACCGTACCGTTTGCGGCCTTTCTGGTCGCTTTTGCTTCGTCAAGAACAGCCTTGCGGTCGCGCTGGCGAGCCTTGCGGCGTGCGTTTTTGCGGCGCGTTGCAGCTTGATTTTCCATTCTCTGGTCGAGTCGGGTTCGTCGCCTTCCCATCGTCAATCCCTTTCGGCTGGGGTTGTTGTTGCATTCTATCGTTGTTTTGAATCGAACATCATACACCGACGCAAGCAATCCTGCAATACCTATTTGCACAAATCGGATGGAAGGACAAGCTACCGTCCGCCCTTGTGGTCCGCGGTAATATATGCCGGGAGCGCAAGTAGATTTCAGGAATGATGTTGATGTGTCTCGCGCGACAATGTATTGTATTATTCAGATACAGCGTATACCGATTTTGGTATACTCTGTCGATGCGTTGGGGCCGTATTACATGGAACGCTATTATTGTTACGGGGAGTTGAAATGAGAAGAAAGCAATCGCAGGTGCGGCCGGAGGGTTCAAACGGCGGTGAGTCTGATTCCGTCACGATCTATCTGGCGGACGACCATGCAGTGGTTCGTGAGGGACTGGCGTCATTGTTGGGCGGCGACGGCGGCAGGTTCACGATAATCGGACAGACCGGGGATGGTCTAGCCGTTCTGGCGGACGTCAAACGCCTCAAGCCCCAAGTCGTGGTGCTCGATATCACCATGCCGGGTTTGAACGGGCTGGATGTCTGCCGCGATATCGTCAAGCGCTGCGGCTGCACGAACGTTCTTATCCTCAGCATGCACAGCGACCCGCAATTCATCGTGCGCGCAATCGAATATGGCGCAAGGGGTTATCTGTTAAAAGAATCGGCTACGACACAGTTGCGCGAGGCTGTTTCCGCAGTGGCTTGCGGTGAATTGTACCTCGGACCGGGGGTCCCTCGGGATATCCTGGAGCAGGTTACCAAGAGTCATGAGGATCCCTACGAACGTTTGACCAGTCGCGAGCGACAAGTCCTCCAAATGATTGCTGAAGGCAAAATAAATCGTAAGATTGCCAAAAAACTGGGTTTATCAGTAAAGACCGTCGATACGCATCGCATGCGACTCATGAACAAACTCGATATTCACGACCAGATTTCTCTGGTAAAATATGCACTTCGCAAAGGAATTGTTATAATATAAGCAGAGACGTTACCAGGGCGGGGTCAAGTGTATCTGAAGCACTTGACTTACACGTAAAGATGGGGCGCTTTGATGCCGATAGTGCTATTAGGTCGTCTCACCGGTATTGGAAGCCGGACCATCGAGTTCCATAGCAGCGCAAGCAAAAGGTTGAAATGAAACTGACTTCCCCAACGATCCTGCTGCTGCTGGCGGCGGTTGCTACGGCGGGTATATTCATCACCGACGCGTTATATCTTCGCCCGCGTGTTTTTGAACAGGAGCGCAACGCCCTGCAAAGCGAGGCCAATCAGACGCGATCGCAGGTGATGCTCGCTTTGGCCGCCAGGCAGGAAGCTCTCGATCAAGTAGCCGCCGCGATGGCAAGCTGCGCTGAGAGCGGTGGTCTTCTCGTCGACGGTCCCAACGCCGAGAACCGCTTTGCTCTCTGGGCCAGTAGCGCAGTAAGCGACTCGGGTCTCGACATGGTCTGGTTGACGGATTCAAAAGGTACCATAACCTCCCGGTGGTCGCGTCCGGGCAATTCACTAGTACCGGAGTCGGCGCCGTCGATTCCTGATGATGTTTCCAGGGGTATTCTGCACCTTGACAAATGCGGACCGGTGGTGTTCGCCCGCCATGCCTTGCCCAAGGACCCGCAGGGGCGCGAACTTTGGGTCGTCATGTTGATCGGGGCCTCGGTTCGAACAAGCCTCTGGAACACAAGCGGAGGCGAACTCGTCCTGGTGCCGTGGACGGGCGAACTTCGCGAGGATCCCGAAGCGACAGCAATAGACGCCAACGCACAGTGGGTATCCTCGGAAAACAGGTTGTCGGTGAGTTGGCTGGTGCATGATCCAGAGGGAAAAGTGCTCGCTTTCTTCCGCGCCAGCCAACCGGTCCCATACATTCGTCTCCAGGCCGCAACCGCTCGCAGAATGGTTCTGATAATACTGTCAATGTCGATGAGTCTCGCCGGGTTGGTCATCGTCGGCGCGCATATACTGATTACCGGACCGGTCGTCCGCCTGCTGAGACGTCTGCAGGACGTGGACCAACTTGAAGGCGAGTCGACTGACAATCTGACGCGCGGTCTGCACGGTGAACCGCTCATGCTCGCAAAAAAACTGCAGGGAGCATTCCGGGATCTCGCACATATTTCCAAGACCGACGAACTTACCGGACTAGCCAACCGAAGGTATTTCGAGGAGGTCCTTAGCGCCTTCTTCCACCAGGCTGTCCGATACCGGCGCCCCATGTCGATAGTCATAATCGACGTGGACTTCTTCAAGGCCGTCAACGATGCCGGCGGACACCTTCTCGGAGACGAACTGCTCAAAACAGTTGCGCGAGCAATTCTCCAGGCATGCCGAAAAGCCGACCTGCCGGCGAGAATCGGCGGTGACGAGTTCGCAATACTACTGCCTGAAACCGCCGCCTCGGATGCGGCCGCAGTCGCCGAACGCATCCAGCACCTGCTGTCGGCGGAAACTACCAGTTCGAACGAACTCCAGTTGAACGTGACACTGTCAATCGGCGTAGCCGACCTGAGTTCCAGGGACATCAAGACGCACGCAGATATGGTAAACCGAGCCGACAGGGCACTGTACGCCGCAAAAGAACGCGGTAGGAACTGCATAGTTGAATTCGACGCCATCACTGGCGCACCCAGGGCCCTGTCAGGGGCGGGGGTGAACAAGAACGCTCTCCAGAAGAAACTCGCCGGACTGGACTCCCGGTTCAAGGATGTCTTCCTGCAGGCAGTACAGGAAATCGTCGACGTGATCGAACGGCGCGACCACTACATGCGCGACCACGTCCAGAAAGTGCAACGATATGTCGTACTGATCTCCCGGGAAATGGGCCTGCCCGAGGCCCTTATCCAGCGACTGGAGATTTCGGCAATGCTGCACGATATCGGTATGCTGTCACTACCTGATTCAATACTGCTCTGCCCGAATGAACTTAACCCCGAGCAGCTTGAGGCCATGCAAGGTCATCCACTCCAGGCCGTACAGATGATGCAGGGGATGGAATTCCTCGACCAGGAGATACCGGCAGTTCGGTCGCACCACGAATGCTTCGACGGTAGCGGATACCCCGACGGTCTGGCCGGTGCGGCGATCCCGCTGACCGCGAGGATCCTGGCAGTGGGCGATTCCTTCGATGCGATAACGTCGCCGCGCACCTTCCGCGGGGCAAAGACGCCGGCCGACGCGATGCAAGAAATCCGCGATGGATCCGGTACGCAGTTCGATCCGGCAGTTGTGGCGGCTTTCCTGAAAGTTGCCGACCAGCTTGGCGATCGGCTCGTTATATCCCCGCGGGATGAGGCTTTTGCTTTCAAGCATCTCGAGCCCGAGCCGGTAGATCAGCCTGTCTGAAGCGCGCCCGGCGGCGGTGTCTCGGACCACACTCAGGACATCTGAGCGGAGAACTCGTCGCGGATCATTTCGATGTCAGGCAGGGAAGCGATAAACTTCTTTCCGTATGATTTGGTCACCAGGCGGCGATCGAGGACCACAACAATCCCTGTATCGCTGGTGGACCTTATCAACCGCCCGAAGCCCTGCTTGAACCGAATAATTGCTTCGGGCAGTTGGTACTGCACGAACGGATTTCCCCCTCCCTGGCGGATCGCGTCGATTCGCGCCTCGACGATCGGATCGTTGGGTGCGGCAAAGGGAAGCTTGGCGATCATCACGTTCTGCAGTGCCTCACCGGCGACGTCCACGCCCTGCCAGAAGCTCGCCGTTCCCAGCAGCACGGTGCGCCCGTTGCGGCGGAAACGTTCGAGCATTGCCCCTCGGGGCAGATTGCGCCCCTGAACCAGCAGGCTGTATTCGTTGTCGGTGCAGAACTCTTCGAGCGTCTCGGCCACTGCCTCGAGCATGGTATAGCTGGTCAGCAGCACGAAGCATCGCCCTTTGGATTTTTGGACGTAGTACTCGATGGCCTTCGATGCCGCCGGGACGAACTGTTCGAGATCGTTGGGATCTCCCAGTTGCGTTTCGACGTGCAATTTGGCCTGTTTTCGGAAATCGAACGGGCTGGTCAACAGCACTTCGTCGGCCTCGTCGAGCCCCAGGCGACTGCGGATGTAGTCAAAACCATGTTTTCCTCCTCTGGCTGTGGCCAGCGTGGCGCTGGTCAGCACTACGCTTGCCGTGTTGTCGAACAGCAGTTGTCTCATCAGCGGGGCTACGTCGACAGGCGCCGAGGCCAGCGTGACGTTTGGGCCCCTGCCTTTCCAGGCATCGCGGCGGGTCACCCAGTATACATGCCCGGGGTCTGCCTGTGAGACCAGGGCTTCGAGCTTGGAAGCCATCTCGACGGCCCGCTGTTCGCAGGTCAGCAGTTCCAGACCATGGTCGTCGGTTTTGGCCTTGCGGCGGAGTTCGGCGACTGTGGCGGACAGTTCCATCAGGGCGGGGCTCAGGATATTGGGAATCACTCCCTCCCGGGTGATCCGCCCGTTGGATGCGATCGCCGGACCCCGGTAAGAACTCAACTCCCGGAAGAAGGACTCGGCGGCCGAGGCGGTCCGATTGACAACCGCTATACCCTGACCGTCGCCGACCATCGTTATGATACCGCGATCGGTCTTGGCGTTGTAGAGGTCGCGAAGCAGAAACCTGACCATCGACCATGAAACGCTCCGGCCGAAATGGTCGCCGGCAACCTGTTCGACGGTGTGGGCCTCATCGAGAACCACCATGTCGTAATCGCCCAGAAACTGGAGTTCTTGTGCCCGCATCGCCAGATCGGAGAAGAACATCGCGTGGTTCACGACGAGTATGTCGGCTTTGAGCATCCGCCTCCGTGCGCGGCGGAGGTGGCAGGGCCCGTAGTGCTCGCACTTGGCGCCCCTGCACAGTCCGGTTTCGGCGCGGACCTTCTGCCAGACATCGGGGCTCACGGAAAAACTGATATCCTGCAGCGACCCGTCCGCGGTTTCCATCGCCCAGCGAGCGACTGTTTCGAGCATATCGAGCTTCGCTGTATCGGCGAAGAGTTTGTCCTTGGACTTGATCGCCATCGACAGTCGCCGGAAACAGACGTAATTGGTTCGCCCCTTGCCCAGAACGGCGTTGAATTCCATCGGGAGGATTTCGGCGAGAAACGGCAGGTCTTTTGAGATCAACTGTTCCTGCAGTGCGATGGTGTAGGTGGAGATCACGATTCGTCGCTTGTTTTCAACCGCTTGGAGAATCGACGGGACCAGGTATGCGAAACTCTTGCCCACACCGGTGCCCGCTTCGGCCAGAACGTGCCTCAAGGCCTCGAACCCCACAGCCACCGCCAGCGCCATGTCCAACTGCTCGGGGCGTTCCTCGTAGTTGTCGAGGTTAGACGCCACCAATCCGCCTGGGGCAAGGATGTCTTCTACAGACAGGCTCATCCGTCGCCAGCCACCTGCCGGACCTCCTGGGGTTCGGACCTCATCTGGCGTACGAACTGGCGCGTAAACATGAACGTCAGGAGAATCGCGATGATTGTTATGATTACGGCGATAAGGGTGATAATCGCTCGACCTCGAACCAGCGCCGAACGCATCGACTCGACGATCCGGTCCTTGGCGAGAGTCAGCATCGCCAGCATCACCGCGCCGAACGTCGGCCAGATGCTGATCGAGTGGATCGCGCTGTAGATAAACACGCACCGGCTCACGGGATCCGTTCGTCCGCCCAGCAGGTACTGCGTTTGACCACCGGTGGAGATTATTTTCCCGTGAATCGCCTCGCCTCCGATGATGAGATACGCGATGGTGTAGACGAGGAAATTCGCCAGACCGATAACAATCACGTACACGCAGATACTCGATCGGCGATCGAGTTGGGACCGCCACGACGTCGATGGTTTATCGCCTGGATTCAATTCTCCGCTCCAATCACGCCTTCAATCGGGGAAGACGCCGTCGCGTAGAGTTTGCGTGGTATCCGCCCGGCTCCGGCGGCGAGATGTCCTGATTCGACGGCCAGTTTCATCGCCCGGGCCATCGCTATCGGGTCGCGGGCGCCCGCTATGCCCGTGTTCAACAGCACTCCGTCTGCGCCGAGTTCCATCGCTATTGTGACGTCGCTGGCCGTACCGACGCCCGCGTCAACGATCACCGGGTAATCGGGCGAAGCGTCCTTGAGCTGTTCGAGGATGATGCGAATGCTCCACGGGTTCAGCACGCCCTGCCCCGAGCCGATGGGGCTTCCGGCGGGCATTACCGAATCGGCGCCGGCGTCTTTGAGGCGCCTCGCCATTATGGGATCGTCGCTGGTGTAGCACAGCACGGTAAACTCTTCGTCCTTGAGGGCCTTCAGGGCTTCCAGCGTGCCTATCGGATCGGGCAGCAGCGTCTTGGTGTCTCCGAGCACTTCGAGTTTGACCCAGCGGCTCCCGGGATTGTCGATCCCTTCCAGCAGTTCTCTTCCCAGGCGGGCGGTGCGAATTGCATCGTCGGCTGAAAAGCATCCTGCCGTGTTGGGCAGCAGCGTGTATTTGTCCGGGTCGAGGAAGTCCATGATATTCCGCCCGTCGGCGTCGGTCATCCGCTCGCGGCGCACGGCTACGGTTACGACCTGGCAACCGCTTTCAGCCAGCGCGTCGCGCATCAGTTCGTAGGTTTCATACTTGCCTGTGCCTACCAGCAGGCGGCTGGTGAACTCGAAATCCCCGATCCGTATATTGCTGTGACTCATGTGAATTATCCTTGTTGAAACGCGGCGGGATATTATCCGCCGCCGACCAGCGTTACGATCTCCAGTTCGTCATTGTCGACCAGCGTGGTCTGATCGAACGTCTTGCGCCTCACGATAACCGCATTGCGTTCGACTGCGACACGGCGCTGGTCAAAGTCGAGCACCGCCAGGAGCCCGGTTACCGTCAGACCGTCGCTGTGTTCGGCCCACTCGCCATTTATCTTGATCCGCACCGCGCCATTATGCGCCCGGAGCCACAACGGGTCAAGGTGCCCTGTGCGGTGGTGCGGGTCAATCTACGACGGCATGGCCACGGCATGGTCACAAAGGACTCAAAGGTTACAGATTGTGACCTTGAATCAACACCAATTCCGGTGTCGCTTAATTATTGTCGCCGAGCGTCCGATTGGTTAGATTGCCTATATGGGTTGACTGAGCCGTAGACGCGGCTTCGGCGCGAGTGATTCAAAGCGCCCCCCGAATTAGGAAGGCATCGTGCATGGTCATTAAGAATAAGATTTCCGAATATGAACGAGACATATGTTCCATATTGGCACGTCTTGCGTATCACATGCATCCAAGAATAATTGAGCGGATACAAGAACAGAATACTCGGGAGTATGGCTACTTTAGAGATCTATTCGACGGCAGAATAGAAATCGGCAATTATCTGTTTGATGGCTCTGCATGTGTTTTCCCCGGTGTCAGGAGATACGTAAGCGGTCAAGGTAAGAAAAGGGCATACAACATCGAGTACAAGGCAATAATCGATGACAACACATTTCCTCGTCACATCTGGTGTTTTCTTGAAAACGGAAAAACGTACAACGGACCAAACTGGAAGAATACAGTCTTGGGTGAGTTTGAACTGGCTCATGTGTTTACACATAAGGACTCAGAGCTTGATTTTGAAAAACTGTTTTTCTCAACCGTCCGAGGAGATTTGTATCCGTATGGTGATTTTTCCTGTGCTTGTAACGTGGCATTATTACCCAAGGGGACTGTAAGGCCCACTGATAATTCGACAGCGATCAAAGCTGCATTTTACAAACGCTACATTGACCTTTACGGAGAGACTCCACTTAATGGTCGTAGTGGTTTCAATGAGTCACTTGTGCCCCGTTGGTATGGCGATCTGAACTGGAATGAGCCCGAATTACCTGAGGATTGGGAATCAAATATCAACAAACTATTGAAGTATAGAACAGGCAGAATTACAGGGTTATTGAATAAATGAAACAGGACGTACTTCTGGCTGGACCGACCGTAATAGCTGTTATGTTGTGTTCATTACATTTGAAATTGTACTGGCAATTCTACTCTAGGGAAGATTTTTGTATAAGATTCCGTGGTCACCTTCGACCGGACTTGTATGCGGATCGTCACCCCAGGCTATCGCGTCCGGAATGCCTTTTGGAAAGGCTCGACAAACGGGAATAGTCCCTTCGTCGCGTGGATCTTTTGTCGGGCTGATGAAATCACCAGTCTCGTCCCAGTGTACACACTCTCGCTTGCTGCATTGTGGTTGTTCCATCATAACATTGAATCCTTCCAGGCCTGTGCCTAAATTCCGGGGAGATGCACCAGTAGCTGACGGAGGGTGCGCCGGGGTTAGGCATCAAAACAGGGATTGCGGGGCGGTATAGGGAACCCACTGGACGCGCAGCAGGCCTGCACGCGATTCCCTGTTTCCGAGGGCATCTACTGATGTTGCGCAACGTAAAGATCGATGAGCCTGCGGATCATCTTCTGGTATTGCGTGCGGTGACGCTTCGCTTCCCTCTTGAAAAACTCAACGCTGGACTTACTCAAGCCGATGGTTACCTTAATCTGGTCTTCCTTGAAGACGAGTTGTTCCGGTGGCGGAAGCGAGTCGCGCAGGACCTTCACGTCCCCAATCGGGCCTTTAGTGTATTTGATTTTCTCTTTCATATATTCCTTTGCCTTTCCGCCAGTAACCGGCGCCGAAGATGCGAATCGTCGAGCCGCGAATTGTGAAGCGGACCGTCAGAACACCCATGCCGACCATGCCGAAGCAGAAGTATCGCTTCTCGTCTTGACTGTGCGAAACATCTTCCGCTATGACACGATCCGGATCGGCAAAGGCATATTGTGCAAGCTCGAAAGGTACGCCGTGCTTCTCCTGGTTATCTCGGTCCTTCCCGAGATCCCAATCGAATCCCATCTCAGCCATGATGACAGTATATCCGATGAGTCCGATACAGGCAATACAAATATATGGCTAATAGTCTGGAGGCACGATCCCGAATACTCCGCTCAGCTTCGCATTCGGGTCATGTCCCCGCAGGTGTTTGCATCATCGGCGCGATAAACCTATAATCCGCCGCTGGCATTGATGCTCAGGAGAATCTGATGAACGTTTTGCTCACGGGTGGCGCAGGGTACATCGGATCGCACGTGCTTCGTGCCCTGCTCGACGCCGGACACAACTGCGCGGTATACGATTCGCTGGTCAAAGGGCATGCGCGCTCGGTCGACCCGACAGGCGCCAGGCTAATACTCGGCGACGTGGCGGACAGCCGGACGCTGGGGCAGACCCTCGACGAAAACGAAATCGATACGGTTATCAACTTCGCGGCGTTCATAGAGGCCGGCGAGTCAGTCGAAAAGCCCGAAAAATACTTCCACAACAATACCATCAAGGGCCTCGAACTTCTGGAAACCATGCGCGCCGGGGGCGTTAAACGGATTGTATTCTCTTCGACGGCAGCCGTTTACGGCTCGCCCGAGCGCATACCGATCGAGGAGACCGACCCGCTGGTCCCGATAAACCCCTACGGGGCGAGCAAACTCTGCGTCGAATATATGCTGCGGGCCTATGCTCATGTCTACGGGATCGGTGGTGTCGTGCTGCGGTACTTCAACGTAGCCGGCGCCCACCCGTCGGGCGAAACAGGCGAAGACCACACGCCCGAGACGCACCTGGTCCCGCTGGTGCTGCAGGTTCCTCTCGGGATGCGAAACGACATCAAGATATTCGGCGACGATTACGACACGCCCGACGGCACGTGCATCCGCGACTACATACACGTCTGCGACCTGTCCGAAGCTCACGTGCTTGCCGCTGAAGCCATCGAGCACGGGCAGATCAAGACCTACAACCTCGGTAACGGAGAGGGCTTCAGCGTCAGGGAAGTCATAGAAACCTGCCGCGAAGTTACGAACCATGAAATACCGTCGCAAGTTACTCCCCGCCGCCCGGGAGACCCGCCCGGGCTGGTCGCGTCGTCCCGGAAGGCAATCGATGAATTAGGATGGAAACCCCGATTCGCCGAACTCAAGACCATCGTGACGGACGCCTGGGCGTGGCATCAGAACCATCCCGACGGATACGACGACTAACCCGCATTTCTCACGATCTTTTCCGCGTCGCCAGAGACACTGCCCATATCAGCACAAGGTTCAGCACAAACCCGGGAATCAGTCCCGTGGCGAACAACTCCCGGGCATGGAAGATCGGGGCTGTCGATTTCCAGAAGTAAACTGTGGAGACACCTGCAATCATGCCTGCAAGCGCGCCGTGGCGATTGGCGCGTCTGGTCAGCAGGCCTAACGTGACGACCGGTCCGAGCCCGGCGCCGAGAATGCCCCAGGCATCCAGAACCTTCGACAGCACACTCTCGCCGCCCCATGCAATCGGCAGGGCAGCGGCGCCCAGGATCAGAATAGTTATCCGCCCGATCCAGACAGCCCGCCGTCCGTGAGCCTTTCCACCAAACAGGCGAATGTAAATGTCCTGCTCGACGGCGGAAGCGGCCACCAGCAACTGCGAGTCGACGGTGCTCATCATGGCAGCTACCGCGCCGGCGATCATCACCCCGGCGATTCCGGGATGCATAAGCCTCAGCGCCAGCGAAGGCATGGCCTGGTCCTTGTCGCCCAGCTCTCCGAGCATCACACGCGCGATCAGCCCCACGGCGATCGCGCCGGCCATCGCAAGAATCGACCAGGCGATACCGATAATCGCCGCCTGTCGCATCTTCCGGGGATCTTTCAGCGCCATGAATCGAACCAGGATGTGCGGTTGGCCCGGGTATCCGGGACCGTATGACATATTCCCCAATACCACGCCTATCCAGAAAGCAGCCCCGCTGGTGGAGATTATGCCCGCACCCTCTACCGACTTACCGGTCACGCTGAGGATTTCCGGGTCGAAGGCGTGTAGTTTGTCGCCGACCACCGCCAGGCTTCCCACGGCGATCACGCCGATTATCGGAAGGATCACGACGGTCAACACCATCAACATGCCCTGCGCCAGGTCCGTCCATGAAACGGCAAGAAATCCGCCCATGATGGTGTAGAGCATGATTATCCCGACGCCGATGAGCATTCCCCAGTGGTAAGTGATGCCAAACTCGCCCCAGGGAGTCTCGACATGCCCGAAAGTAGTCGTAAAAACCTTGCCCGCGGCAATGAACTGGGAAGCGATGTAGGTCGCGTAGCCCAGCAGAATAATCAGGACCGATGCGATGCGAACCAAAGGCCGCCCGCCGGCGTAACGACTTGAAAGGTAGTCGGGTATCGTCAGAGATCCGTAGCGCTCGGAGTCCCGCCGGAGACGCGGGGCGATGACGACCCAGTTAAAGATGATCCCCGCACTGCATCCCACCAGCAGCCATATGGCGCTTAGCCCGGTCGCGTAGGCGTACGCCGGAAGACCAATGAGCAACCAGGCGCTCATGTCGCTGGCCTGGGCGCTTATCGCGGTGACCCATACGCCCATTTTCCTCCCGCCAAGAACGAAATCCTCCAGCGTGCGGTTGAAACGCATGCAGTAAACGCCAATGGCCGCCAGCACCACCAGATAGAGCACAAACACGCTCAAAATCCACATCTTCTAACGTTCTCCACCAGGATTCAGGAAGCTGAGAGTACGACAAGATGCTAATGGCCCGGTACTTCGGACGCAAGAGGAAGCAGCAGCTTTTCGCCGGCGCTCGGAGGGCAACAGGATATTGTGGGTGGATTCTCAGAATACGCTTGGAGAAAAAGGGATTTCGAGGTATACTCACGGTGCTTTCGATTGCTCTGATGTCCAGCCGGACAACGCCCGTTCAGCATGCTTGGGCATCGCACAGAACGTAGAGAAGGAGAGGTCAAATGAAGGGTCGATCCGCTTGTGTTGTTCTGGTGGTCATCGCCGTCTCATCTTTTTCCACTCAGGCGGCGGTTATCACAGGTATTTCGATCCCGGTCAACAGCATGGATCAGGGATGTTATGCCCGGAACGACGGCCTATGGTCGGTGGCGGTGCCTCCATATCCTCTGAACACAAACACGGGCATCGGCAGGATAATCAATCCCGCCTCCACCTCGGTTTTCAGCCTGCACGATCACGTCTATTCAACCTCGTATGTTCCGGACCCGACACGGGCGGTCGTCACGTACAAATTCAACCAGTCGGCGGTAGTAGATCAGGTCGAGATAATCCAGCATCGTAATGGTATTACGCGTATCCAGGGTTTCGTCGGCGATTCGCTTGGTTCGCTGGTTTCGATAGGAGCGATTTTCGGACCGAACGGTGATGTTACCGGGGTAAACACCTTCTCCGAGGGCCAATCCTACTTATTCGATTTCAATAACACGATGGGCGGTCGGTACTTTCAAATGATTGTCCTCAAGACCAGCCTGTCCAATGGGTACGCCACCTACCAAGTCGTGCCGCGTGATGCTAATAGCGTGGCGTTCGAGCCGGCTCTCACCCCCGAACCGGCATCGCTGGTAGTGATGCTGGGAGGCATTGGTCTCCTCTTGAAACGGCGCCGGCGCGGCCGGTAGATGTGTCAGCTCTTCGCAGTTCTCAGGGCGCCAGGCGGATGCGCACGTCTGCTACCAGGTTGCCCGTGTCGGCGGATCCGACCAGCAGCGGGTTGATGTCCAGTTCGCCGATTCGGGGGTGGTCGGATACGAGTTGGCCCAACCGGCGGAGGCATTCCTCGATACCGCCCACGTCCGCACTGGCCGTACCACGCGCTCCGGTCAGGATTTCGTAGGCCTTCACGCCGCGCACCATCGAAGCGGCCCGCTGGGCGGTGACCGGCGCCAGGGCGAACGTCACGTCCTTGAACACCTCCACAAACAGACCGCCCAGCCCGAACATGACGGTCGGACCGAAGACGCTGTCCCGCTTGGCGCCCAGGATGATTTCCCTTCCCGGCGGGATCATACCGCGAACTATCGCGCCGATGATCCGGGCCTGGGGCATGACCTCGGCGATGTGGGTCATCATGTCGTTCCAGGCGCCGCGGACCGCGTCGGAGCCGTCCAGGTCGAGCGCCACGCCCTTGACGTCGAACTTGTGGATGATATCCGGACTGACCACCCGCAGGACGACGGGGCAGCGAAGTTCGTCGGCGAATGCGGCGGCGTCATCGGCAGAAGTGCAAAGCTTGTAGCGGGGCACGGGGAAGCCGTACGCCCTAAGAACGTCGAGGCACTGGTCTTCTCGCATGTATCCCCCGGGCGCCGAGTCCATGACGGCCCGTGCGGCCGCGGCGTCCACGTCCAGGGGTTTGAACTCAGGCGCCGGCGAATTCTTCCACTCGTTGAAAGTGTTGCTGTCGATCAATGCGCTGCAGGCCCATTCGGGCAGAATATAGTGTGGGATCCTGGCGGCCTGGAGAATGTTGATACCGACCTGCACGTCGCGCCCGCCCATGAACGAGCACGCCAGAGGCTTGTCGGTCTTCTTGTGCCCGGCGACCACGCATTCGGCGATGGCCTCGATATCGGTCATGGACTGCGGCGTGAGAATCACCAGCGCCTGGTCGACGTTATCGTCGTCGAGAACGGCCTGGAGGGCCGCCGAATACCGGTCGGCGCGGGCGTCGCCAATAACGTCAACGGGATTCTTGATGTTCGCCGCCGCGGGGAGGGCGGATTTGAGCCTGCCGGTGGTTTCGTCGTCGAAGCGGGGGATTTCCAGGCCCATATTGACCGCGGCGTCAGTGGCCATCACCCCGGGCCCGCCGGCATTGGTGACGATCGCCAGGCGCCGCCCGCGCGGGGGAGGCTGGTAAGTCATCATGATTGCCGAATTGAAAAGCTTGTCGATAGTGTCAACCCGGATGATACCCGCCTCCTTGAGCACCGCGTCGGAGATGACGTCTTCTCCGGCCAGAGAGCCTGTGTGGCTGGCCGCGGCGTCGGCGCCCTGAACGGTGCGCCCGGACTTGATCAGCAGGATGGGCTTGGCGCCCGGGCCTCGAGTGATCTCGCGTGCGGCCTCGACGAGCCCTCGCCCGTCCCTCAACTCCTCGAGGTATACCAGGATCACGTCGGTCTGGGGGTCCTTGTGGAGGTATCGCATCAGGTCGATTTCGGTCACGCCGGCCTTGTTTCCGAAGCTGACGAACTTCGAGAATCCGATACCCTTGCCCAGCGCGTAATCCAGAACGGCGGTGCAGAGCGCCCCGGACTGACTGAGGAAGGCGATGCGTCCGCGGGCGGGCATTTTACGGGCGAAAGAAGCATTGAGCATCGAAATCGGATCGGTGTTGATCACGCCGAGGCAGTTGGGCCCGATGAGCTTCATACCGCAGGCGTCGCAGATTTCTTTGACTCCGGTCTCGCGTTTGGCGCCCTCGGGCCCGACCTCGCGAAAACCGGCGGAGATCATGATGATGGACTTGACGCCCTTTTGACCGCATTGTTCGACGGCCTTGTGGCAGACGTTGGACGGGTAGACGATGACGGCCTGGTCGACCTCGTCGGGGATGTCCAGCACGTAGCGGTAGGCCTTGACCGCATAGATGCTCCGCTTGAACGGCGCCACCGGATAGAGCACGCCGGTGTACCCGCTGGTGAGGATATTGCGGAATATATCGTTGGGTACGGTCTCGGGTGTGGGTGTCACGCCGAGTACGGCGACGCTTTTGGGGTAGAAGATGCTGTCCAGCGGATGCGATTCGTTCCTGGCGGTCTGGTCGGACATTTGGCGTCCTTCGGTGTCTCGGTTTTCAAGGTGACGCCGGCGCGCATTGCGCCGCGCCGCCGCGTCTGCGGTAATCCGCTCGACTTACCGGCGTCTCTACTCGAGATCGACAGCGACGCCCTGCTCGGCGCAGACCCTGGCGATGAACTCGCAGGCCGAACCGACTGTCTCGACTGACAGGGCGGCGTCTTCGTCCATCTCGATACCGAACTCTTCCTCGAACATCGCCACCAGCTCGACCGACTGGACACTTTCGGCGCCCAGGTCGAAGGTGAAGCTGTGCTCGGCCTGGATCTCGCCCGGATCTATGTTAAGCGTCCTGCCCGTTACGGCTTTTACTCTGTCTTCCACTGTTGCCACGGTTTCGTCTCCCATGTTTATGCACTGTGTGCGTTTATTGATGATTTCAGGAGTGCTGCCTTGCGGCCATTTGTTTGCGGCCCTTCTTGATCGCCTCGTCGCGAGGCTCGCTCGTCAGTTCGAAAACCGCATCGAACATGGCCTCGTGGGCGCCGGTGAATTCCTTGCCCCGCCGGCTCATCGCCATCCGGGCCGTCTCGTACAGCTTCTTCTTACCGAATCCTTTTGTGGTCACGCCCTTGAGGAACCACGCGAAGGACGGGATGAACTTCGGCAGGGGCTCGCCGGTGGCCATAATCAGCGCCATCGCTCCGACGACCGATCCGGTGTTCATCAGCGTACCGATCGATGTCTTGGTATGATCGCCGATCAATGCCCCGACCTTCGGCGAACCGGTGTCGAGGGGGCGCCTTCCGTCCAGGATCGCCGAGACCGTCGAGTAATCGTTTTTCAGGTCGCTGTTGCTCGTCTGGGCGCCGAGGTTCACCCACTCGCCGACGTATGCGTGTCCGAGGAAGCCGTCGTGGTACTTGTTGGAGTGTCCCTGGATGATGGACTCTTCGAGCTCGCCGCCGATGCGGCAGAGCGGGCCGATGTAGTTGCCCTCGCGGCACTTGGCGCCGAGCAGGATCGAACCGGCGCCCACATAGCACGGTCCCTCGATCCGCGTGAAGGGATGGATCTCCGCGTTCTCGTCGATGTAGATCGGACCGTCGGCGGCGTCGAAGACGACCATCGGGTGGACCACCGCGCCGGGCGCCACAAACACGTCTTTATCGCTGCCGCGAATGGCGTTTGGCTGCTCGACGGAGCCTTCGATTCCGCTTCGTCCAAGTGCGTTGAAGTCCGCGGTCAACTCATCGGGATTTGCCAGCATCAGGTCCCAGGCGTAGTCCCACGTAGGCAGGTTGGCGTGGACTGAAGGGAGGACCTCGCGAGCGTTGTCGATCCAACTTGTGATGTCCTCGCCCTGGATTCTGCCCAGGTCATCGGCGCCGACGCGCACATACTGCACGCCGCCGTCTTCGCCCAGACCCACTTCGCCGGGCCCGGCCGTCTCGATGTCAAACGAATCGGCCTTGACGCGGGCGTTGACCAGGAGCAGATCATCGGCGCCCAGGGCGCCCGGATCGTTGACGGGCCATTGCGTCTCGGTGCGGTAGACTCCCGCCATGTATTCCGGTATGAAGCAGGCGACGTCGGTCGCTTTAGTTCGGGCGATGAGCTTTTCGGCGAGGCTGGTCATGCCGCACCGCAACTCGAACAGCGGTCTGCTGAGGCCTACCGGGTCGAAGTTGCGCCGCCCGGTTGCATCGATATCCAGCAGTATCAGTTTCAATGCTCGTGTCTCCTTGACTTTGTCGGATTGGAACTCTCTTACCGGCCTGTCGACGACCGATAGCAGGACGGCGAGCATGTTAACTCACTTGCCCCCCGGACGCAAGACTTGCGGCGAATATCGGGAAAAGCATCGGAGGCAGCGTGGTGGAATTGCGGGCGGAGCGGCGGGTCAGGGTGCGGTCTCGGCGTAACTGTTGCCTATTACATCGAAGGATGAGACGTACTTGAATCCTATCGGCGTGTAGTCGCCGTCTTCGCGGTTGATCGTTATCTTGGTGTTCCCGCGCAGTGACATCGGCAGGTCCGCGAGCCCCAGTATCATGCCCGTAAGTTCACCGCCGAGGCTGGTGTTGCCCCGGAATGTCAACTGGTCGGCCGCGATCAGACCGTTGATACCGCTGTTGTTGCCCTTGAAAGTCACACCGAATCCCGGCGCCAGGATCGCCGTTCCCGTCAGTTCCTTGACGGCGCTGAACTCCGCCGTGTCGGGCAGCGCCGCAACGCCCGGGACCGAAACGTTACCGCAGAACGTGAGCTGGTTACCGGATATGGGCAGCTCCCCGCCGTCGGAAGTGACAATGAAACCGTTGATCACGAGGTTCCCGTTGAACTTCACGTTGTTCGGCGCTTCGATGTAGATAATACCGTTGATCGTTATGTTGCCATTGAACGTCGGATTCACATTCGGGAGGACATGTATATTTTCAAACGTCCTGTTCCCGCCGATCGGCGTCGAGCCGTCGACGACATTAGTAGTCAGCCCTGGAAACGGCGTGAGGTCCAGCTCGGGGAATTCCGGATCGTCCTGGTCGAGGTGCATGTGATCGGCGCGTATCACATCGTCGTCGGTCTCTCCGCCCACCTCCGAATTGCCCGACAGGACGATTGCGAACGGGTCGTCGGTGCAGGCGTAGAGGTCCCCGGCAAGCTTGGAGTTACCGCTGAGACCGATCACAGTCGCATCATCGGCGGCCGAGAAGACGCTCGCGTCGGAGGCATCGCTCATCGAGAGAATCTTGGCGTTACCCGAGATATTGATAGAGCCCCTGGACGCTATACCGTGGTCGAAAATCGCCGGTGAGGCCGGTTTGAGATACAGATCGACCGAGACTGACCGCGACATGCCTCCCGCCGATCCGGTAACCGCAAGGCGGCACCGCTGGCGGCCTTCGGTGTCGGGGTCCATGCGGGTAAGTATGCACGAGAAAACGGCACCCTCCAGCGCAATGCCCGGTATTGTCACCGCAGAGTCCGTGTTCGATACCGTCATGGCGCCGAGGTTCGGTGTATCGTTCATAAGCTCGCCGAGTTTCGCGGCCAGGTTGCCCGTCAGAGTCTCGTAAGTTGTTTCCTTGGGCAAGCTTACGTTTGAGAGACTTTGGAGCATGAATTGCAGTCCGCCCTCAGCGGCCAACTGGGCGTTGAGCGCTTTCTGCATATTATTGCTGCGAGCGAGATTGACGGTCGTACCCGACGCCATCGCGACGGCTAGCGTGGTGCAGAGCGCCAAGACGACCAGGGCAAGCACATAGACGACCCCGCGCCGTAAACGCCGCCGCCGCCGAAACTTATAACTGAACACAATCACTATACGCATACCTCGCGATGCTACCCAACTACAGCCTACGATCCACTTTACGAAGAGGCGAATGGGAATGGCATCTGACAGCTTATACGTTTAGTTGTTGATCGCCGATGATTGGATTACAATCATCACGGATGGCAAAGGCTACGACAACCCTGACAGTTTGAGGAGTAACGCGATGAAAACAATGCGGAACATGCGGAACATGTGGAGCCAATGGCAAATAGTGCTGCCCCTGCTTCTTGTCGGGCTTATCGCCGCCGGGGCGATGTCGGCGGAAAAGAAGAAAATGCCCAGAGAGGACGTTATCGAAGTGTCCGCTGTCGGCGAGGGGCTGTGCGTCCATAATCTGTTCCAGACGAACATGGTCCTCCAGCGCGACAAACCGATCGCCATATGGGGCTGGGCGGCGCCGGGCGAAAAAGTAACCGTCACCTTCGCCGCACAAAAGCAGACCGCGACGCCTGACAAAGATCGCCTGTGGAAAGTTACGTTCCCCGCGATGAAGGCAAACGCCGCTCCCCAGAAGCTCACCGTGCAGGGGAAAGACAAGACGCTGACCCTCGAAAACATCCTGGTAGGCGATGTCTGGATTCTCGGCGGGCAGAGCAATATGGAAGAACCGATCCAGCACGTGGAATACGGACACCTCGAGATCGTCAGCGCCAACTTTCCCGCAATCCGGATCCTCACCGTCCCCTCACAGAACGGGCCCAAAGCCAAAAAGGGATTCCCGCGCCTTCACGAATGGAGCGGCTGGTCAAGCCGCCATTTCCGCAAAGGCGACTGGGACGTCTGCACGCCCGAAGTGGTGCGCGAACTGTCGGCGATCGGATATGTATTCGCCCGCCGCCTATACATGGCCGCCCAAATCCCCATCGGCGTGATCGACACATCCCGCGGCGGAACCACCGTCGAAACCTGGACGCCGATGAGCGTCCTGAAAAAGATCGACACGCCGGAAGTGAAAGCGAAACTGGCCGAGTGGGACACGAAAATCGCCGAATTCGATCCCAAAAAGGACCTCGAAAACCGCGTCAAGGGTTTCCACCGCTGGGTCGCCGACAGGAAGAAGCGGGGCGAGAAGGTCCCCGCCGACCGCAAGGCCCCCACCGACCTGCGACCCGGCCCGGCGATGGACCAGAACCGTCCGGGCAACTGTTACGCCAGCATGATCGCACCCATCGCCGGCCTGTCAGTCAAGGGCGCCATCTTCCACCAGGGATATAACAACGCGAACGGAGGGTCCGCCGGTTCGGAAATGTACTACCAGATATTCAGCAAGATGATCGCGTCGTGGCGCCAGGCTTTCGGGGATGAGAAAATGGCGTTCGGGATTATCTCGCTCTGCACCGCCGGGCGGCCGCAAACACGCGACGATTACCTGGAAAAAATGCTCGATGACGGAATCTACATCCGCGAGGCCCAGTACAAAACGTTCCTCGACTTCTACAAATCCGGCGACAAGAACATCGGTTTCGTCAGCAGTTTCGACCAGCGCCGCTCGTGGTATCACCCGCAGAAGAAGGTCCAGGTCGGCGAGCGGACCGCCGCATGGGCGCTGGCTACGCAATACGGTATGGAGAAAGATATCCCGTGGCTCCCGCCGATGTACAAGGAAATGAAGATCGAGGACGGCAAGATCATCCTGCCGATGGACACCTGGGTCAAGCCCATCGACGACGGTCCCATCGTAGGTTTCGCCATCGCCGGAAAGGACCGCCGATTCCAGCCGGCAGACGCCAGTTGGCTCGTCACGGGCAAGGACCGACACAACCGCCCGCAGCACGATCGCCGGACGGTCGTCCTGAGCAGCAGGCACGTTCCCAATCCGATCCACTTCCGCTACGCCTGGGGGCGCAACCCCATGGGCAACCTGACGCGATCCGACCACACCACCATCCCGTTCGCCACCCAGCGCAGCGACAACTGGAAGCAGGAGGAAGTGCCCGAGAAGTACGTCTGGGACAAATCCGCATCCGCCCGGGACTACAACCGCCGCCTCAAATGGCAGGCCCAGAGAGACCTCCGCCTCGACGACACCCAGCGCCGCCTCAAAGAAGCCCAGGCCTTCATCGACGAGAACAAGGAAAAGTACGAAAAAGAAAGAAAATCCTGGGAAGAAAACAAAGCCAAACAAAGAGAACGGTTCAAGGGCGAAAAGAACTAATCAGCGCCAAGCCGCAAGCGGCGAATCTCGAGTCGTGCCGCTTGCGGCTTAGCAGGAATTGGGGGTCCCCAATGTCCCCCCAACATCACGGACTGCTGGAGGGAGTAAGATTTATACACGTGCTTCGCGGACGAGCGTTCCAGTACCACGCATCGCCGAAATGGAGAACTCGTTCCGAGACGAGTGCCCATATGCCCGAATCCGGTAACTGATTCAGGTCTGCCCCGACCTTCAATCCAAGGAATCTCTTGACGGGTGCTTTTCCCCTGCCGAGGAATAAGTTATAAAGACACTGTTGTTCTCTGAAGTTCTCCAACCAGGCTTGCATCCGTTCCGGATCGTTGGCAGCCTCCACTTCGGCGTAAAAACGGCGACGAGACATCGGTCGCCAGCGATATGCGAAGACCGCAAGAACCAATCCGCCGAACAGAAATGGCGAAACAATGGCTGGGCCTATCCATACGTTTTCGCTAATCCCTCCTGGGCGACTTGACTCCTTGATGTATACCAGCCACATCACATAGCAGAAGGGCGCCAGGAACACCGCCGCGAAGCAGCACATCAGCAGGGATCGCCACAATCGACCCACGAAATGCCAACGGTATCCCTGTTTGGTCGTCTCCAGATCCTGTGGATCGAAGAGACCGCACTTTGTGCATCGGTGGGGGAACGTGGCTTCGAACTCAGCGGTCTTCGACAGCTTTTTGCGGGCCTTTGCGGTGATCCGTCGACCTTCTCGCTCAGGCCCTCCCGTCATAGTGCTGACTATGCCGAAGTTCTGGGTCGACCGGCTCTTGCCGAATGCCCGTGCATGCATGATGAACTTTTCTTGGCAATGTACACACACCCGCTCGGAATCCATGTTGACTGTCTGATCCGAAGTCAGTGTCGTATACGTAGGCATTGCGATCTCTCCCTAAGCCGGGATTCTTGATGTATTATGATCTCGCTGGTGCTGCCGTGGCATGCCGCCGGGAGCATGCATTTCATCGCCGCCTGCTTGCGGGTGTCGCGTTTGACGCAGAGCAGGTATCAGTTCATAAAGTCCATTTCCGCCTCCAGAGCGTCACTCGTCGCTGGGTTCATCATCTACCCATTCCACCAATCGGCCGCCCATCCGGACGAAGCAGTACACAGCAGAACCACACAGATACGCCATATACTCTTCAATCGCATAACCAAAATGTATCCGTTTCCCAACCGTCTGACAAGAACCTGGAGCCAAGAACCTGGAGCCAAGAACCTGAAACGTGACAAAGCCTGCCCTCAATATATTCTGTTTAGCAGCCGACGATCCGTCGGCCTGTTTTCGACTGCGTCGGAATTGTCGTCGTCTCAAGACAGCGAAGCGTGACAAACCCGTCGGATGCGTGGTACTATCTCTTAATGCCGACTCAACGACGAAACTGGGCGCGTGACGAACTTGTCGTCGCATTCAATCTGTATTGCCGGATGCCGTTCGGCCAGATCCGCCATCAAAACCCGGTGATCGTTCAGTTGGCGCAGAGTATCGGGCGGACGCCCAGCGCACTGTCGATGAAAATGGGCAACTTCGCCCGCCTGGACCCCGCCCACCAAAGACGGAACGTCGGCGGACTTTCTCACGGCGGGAAGTTGGATAGGCAGGTCTGGGATGAGTTTCACGCAAACTGGGAAACGTTGGCGCTGGAAAGTCAATTGGCATTGCAGCGTTTGGACGCTGGAGTAAATGGAGATCAAGAGCTTGAGGCGCCCGTGCTTCCAGGCGATAAGCCCAGCGAGATAACTCGCCAGGTCAAAGTGCGGTTAGTGCAACGGTTCTTCCGCGATAGCGTCTTGTCGAGTTATGACTACGCCTGCACGATCTGCGAACTCCGCCTGCGGAAGATGCTCAACGCCAGTCACATAATCCCCTGGTCGGTGGACGCAGCCAGGCGGGCCGACCCGCGCAACGGATTATCGCTGTGCGCATTTCACGATCGGGCTTTCGACCGCGGCCTGATAACGCTGGATGAGCATCTCAGGGTGACTGTGTCGGAGCAGGCAAGAATCGAAGACCCGCCCAAATTACACCACGTCGGTCTGCTGGAGATAGAAAACCGCCCAATCCGCTTACCCGAAAGATTCCACCCCGACGCCGAAGCGTTGGCGTATCACCGCGAAAACATTTTCCTTGATGCTGGATAGCATCACGCGCCATCGTACTGCCGCTTAACCGCGTCGGTGATTTCCTGATAGTACTTGATCAACTTGAAGGTTTCCGCGGCGGTGAGGTGCCCGCCGGGGGTGTAACTCTGTCTGGATGACAAAGTGATTTGCACCTCATGCAAGAGGACGAGTATCTGGCCTGCAAACAGGCGCGGCAGTGTCAATGTGATTGTTTCGTCCATGTCGCACATTTTCGAGCCTCGCAGATAAACTGTCCACGGACAATGAGTCACATGGGGTTTTTATTTGATTTACGTCGGGGGGCGCTGCGCCCCACTTCGCCAAGGCTACGTAGGACAAGCGAGATAGTTGAAATGTAGTAAGTAGTGAGGAGAGCAGAACGACCGGTTCCAGACTAGAACCTGGGATCGAGAACCTGCCGTTTCTATTTCGGTGTCTTCCGTGTTTTCCGTGGCAAAAAGCCGTCGCCGTTGTTGTGACCAAAACTTTGTGATCTCTGTGATCTCTGTGGAAAGAAGCCGTCGCCTACATGCTTTCTTCAAACGGTTTTGTTTCCGGTTCTTCGTTTGGGTCTACGGGGTGGCCTTCGCGCCAGATTAATTTTCTGGTTTTTTTGTCCCACATTCTGTCGCGGGTTGGTAGGCGGTGCATGCCGTGGCAGTCTGTGCAGTATTGGCGTTTGGTTTGGGTTCTCTCGCTGTCGGTCAGGGCGTACCAGGACTTGTGGCTTGTGACTTTTTTCATCTTGGCGGGTTTGTGGCATTTGGCGCACGAGTCGTTGACCATGTCCTTTGTGAACATGATCGCCGGTGCGGTGGCGTTGTCCTCGTCGTCTGCGTGGGGGAGAGATTCGCCGTGGCAGTCGTAGCAGGCGATATTTGCGAGTCGGTGCTGCAGGACGAACGGTTCTTTCTTGAAGTTTATGTGGCAGACGTAGCAGAAGGAGTTGTCGGCCTGGTCGTAGAATTTCTTTTCGGGCGGTTTCGGTTTTTTCGAGTGCAGTGAGAAGTGGCAGGAAACGCAGGCGTACGTGCGGTTATCGGGGAGTTTCAGAGCGGTGGCGTGTACGGCGCCGACGGCGGGGGTCGACGGTTTTACGGTCAGGTTGTTGTGGCAGTGGGCGCATCGTTTGTTTTCGAGGGTGTCGAGGACCAGTTTTCGTGATTTTTTTTCGTCGAACTTGCCGAAGAAATGCGTCCAGGCGTGCGAGGCGCCTTTATGCGTTTTGCTCGCCAGGTGGGGGAATGTGTCTTCTCTGGGCGGAAGGTGGCAGGCGATGCAGGCGACCTTCACGCCGCTGGGATTGTCGTGGTGCGACGACTTGGACCATCGCTCGTGTACCGGGCTCATTTCGTGGCAGCTTATGCAGGCGTCGGGCTCGCCGAACGGTTCGGTGGCCTCCAAAGCCAGCAGCGAACAGGCCGCCAGCAGCGAGACCAGGAAGATCGTCATGACGAGCAATCTGCGCACCGGCCGCGAACGCGGCGGGGCGTTCGTATATGTTTCCGACTTATCGAATTTAATGTGATCCATCTATGAAACTCCGCCATCAGGCTTGAAGGCCTGACGGCATGGCAGTTGGCAGATGGCAGTGGGCAGTTGGCGACGGCAAACAAACGGCCAACGGCCAGTGACATCCGCCACGGAAAACGGGTATAGTTTGGCCAATAAGATAACCAAGTACACAAAAAGAGGCAACGACTAACAGAAGTCAGCCGTTGCCTAAAGTCGTAATGTTTTAGTTTTCAGCCGTCAGCTGTAAACCTAGCACCTAGCACCTAAAACCTAGCACCTGCCTTAAACGTATTCCCAATTCTTGAGCCACTTGTATTCTGGCGGAAGGTTGGCGAATGTTTCTGCTCCGATGCGTTCGATTTCGGTGGTTTCTTTGGCGGTCAGGGCTTTGCGGTGTTCCTTGATCGCCAGGGCCATGTTGTCGACCTCTTCTACGCACGCCAAACCGGGTATGGGGGCGGTTAAGGCGGGGTTGCCCAGGATGTATCGGATGGTCAGTCGCGCGATGGCGGCTTTTGCTTCGGCTTTGGCGCTGGCGGATTTAGTCTTGTCCCTGTCGATCTTCTTGAACAGCGAGTTGCTGGCGAACGGTTTGATGCCGAAGCTTCCGATATCCTGCTTTCGGATGGCTTCGAAGAGGGAATCCTTGGGCAGTTCCTTTGTCTGTACGGTGTATGGGAACAGGACGACCTGGTAATGTTTGGGGTACGTTTCCACCAGGTGCTTGAGCCACTTGCGGCTGTGTGAGGATACGCCGGTGAAGCGGGCCTTTCCCTGCTTCTTTGCGGTCTCGAACGCCTTGATGAATTCGAGCTCGTCGGCCTCTCCGTGCCCCTTGCCGCTGTCAGCCACCAGGCGCCAGACGTCGACGTATTCGACCTGTGCGAGCTTGAGGCCCTCTTCGAGCGTTTTGAGGAGTTGTGTGGCTGTGCGGTACTTCTTGTTGCGCGGGCATTCGGGCCACATCGCGAAGCCCATGTACATTTTGTCGCGGCGCCCTTTGAGTGCAGGCCCGTATACGGAGATCTCGCCCTTGGTGCATGCGTCGACGTAGTTGATGCCCCGTTCCATGCAGCGGGTCAGGACGTCGTAGCGGTTCTGGCGGAGGACCTTGTTGTCCTCGGCGTTCTTCCCGGGTGCGTAGGAGGGGATGCCCTTCCTTCCGGTGACCACGTTCACGCGCTTCCAGTGCCCACCGAGGCAGACGGAAGACACCCACAGACCGGTGGCGCCGAGGCGGCGGTAGTCCATGTCGGGGTTGTAGCTGCGGGTCTTCTTGACGTCGGCGGTGTCGGCGGCGGAGGCTACGAAATTACCTCCAAGCCCGGCGGCGACGGCTCCGGCGGCTACGGCGCTGTTACGGATGAATTCTCGTCTGTTGATTCCCTTGTCAGCCATGAAAAAACTCCTTGCAGTTCGGTTCTGCGCCAGCGTGTGGCCGTTAATGCGCGAGATAACCCACTTGATATTCAACGCTACATAATATGCATAACGCGGGGGGGATGCAAAATATTTCGGCACGGAGATGTGCGGGAGTTTAGCATTTATATTGCATCGAGATCGGGGCATATATCACCGCCGCGGCGGCATGTCACAATTCACCGGTCTGTGACATAGCGCCCGCCCAGACCGCCCGCCAGACCGGCGCGGATGTTGGGTTATCGTAAAACTTGTAGAGTCAGGGGTTTGTGGCGAAAGCGGGATTGCGGTCGCCGGCATGACCATCGCCGGAGCCACCCGCCGGGCCCGGCGGGCACTGTGAACCAAATGTGAACCATCGGCGCGCGAGATCAGGGCAGGAGTTTCGGCGGCGTGCCGGCCAGGAAACTCTTGACAGTGTCCATTGCCTTCTTGCGATCGGAGATGTCTGGGTATTTCGGGGCCTCGATCACGCCCTTGGCGGCGATGAGTCTGGCGAGGTGTATTCGTGCGGTCTGGGCGTTGTTGACCGCGTCGCCGAGGATGCGCATCGACTCCTGCGGCGAGTGAAAGCCCATTGAATTATTGGCGGCGACGTAGTCCCAGCGGAACTGCGCGTGGCGGATCATTTTCCTGACGGGCGCCAGTTCGGCGTCGGCGACTTTGGCTTCCATTGCCGCCGCGACGTCGAAATGCGCCGCGACGAGAGCGTCTTCGGCCTTTATTCTCGCGTTTGCGACCTTGGTCTGGATGGTTTCGACGCGTGTCTTGAGTTCGGTTTCGGACCACCGGTGGCAGACGGCGCAGCTGTTCTCGATATTCAGCAGCGGGCTCTGGACGTGGTGGTCGGTGAACTTCATACCGCCTTCGGAGCGGTATGGCATGTGGCAGTCGGAGCATGATACTTTGCGGTATGCGTGGACGCCCGTGCTGTACATTTCCCAGTCGGGATGCTGGGACTTGATGACCTCGACCTTCGAGATCGGGTGGATGAAGTCTTTGAAGCCGGCGGTATCGTAGTATTCGATCATCCCCTCGACCGACGTGCCTTTGCTCCACGGAAAAGTGAGGTAATTCTTCTTCCCGGCCGCCTCATCGGTCTTGAAGTAGTATTCGACGTGACATTGGGCGCAGACCAGCGAGCGCATTTCCTGGTGGGTGGCTTTGTCGATATCCCTGCCCATCGCCGCGAAGCCCTCGCGCAGCGCCGGCCGGGTGATCCGCAGTTTCATGGTCTTCGGATCGTGGCAGTCGAGGCATCCGATGGGGTGTTTCATGTCCTTGTCGAGATCGTGCCAGTTCGACGCGTAGAACTTCGCCGCCCCCAGGCCGATCAGCTTGATCGGATCGGTTTCTTCTTTTTCCCCTTCTTTCCTGGTTGCCTTGTCTATTTCCTTTCCGAACTTGCCCATCATGCGCGGCACGTCGGGGCTCTTGCAGGTCCAGCACGTGCCCGCGTTGAAGGGACGCTTTATGCGTTTGGTCTCTCTTATGTCGTCGAGTGCGAGTGTGTGTCCGCGAGCCTGGAAGAAGTGCTTCGAGAAACCGTATTTGGCGAAGAGAATGACTTGGCGCGGATCCTCCTCGAGATAATCTCTCTTAACAGCGCCGCCATACATGGTCCTGGTGTCGTCGAGGCCCATTTTCTTGTAGGCGTCGTATTCCCTGGGATAATCGGCGCCCCAGACGGCGTTGTCGGACTCGAACTGACCGATATTCTGCGAGACCAATATCGGTTGCTGTGCTTCCCAGCGGCGTTCGGCGATCGAGGTAGCCAGCAGGCCGATCAGCGCGACGATCGCGGCGACCAGCAGCACGATCACGCCGCCTGCCCAGGCGGGGAGTTTTTTGGATTTCATTGTGTCAGTCATTGTTTGGTTCCTTATGAACTTAGAGTCCCGCCCGCGGGAGTGTGCTTCTCAGCGGGCGCGGCGAGGCCGACAAACCGTGAACCTCGCCGTGAACGTTGGAATGGCAGTCCCAGCACTTGCGTTCAGACGGGGCGGCCAGGCGGATCATCTTGAAATGGTTCGAGTGGCATCGCAGGCAGTTGGCCTGGACTACGGGTATCGCACCGGCCGACAGGCGCAGCACCTGCGGTTCGGACCGTGCGGTGAAGACGTACGAGTGCTTCAAGCCGTCGGCGCCTTTGAACGCCAGTTTTGCAATCGGGTTGCTGTGGGGTACGTGGCAATCGGTGCAGACGGCGACTCTACCGTGGCTGCCCCGCTGCCAGGAAGCGTACGCGTCGGTCATCACGTGACAGTTCATGCACGTTTCGGGGGAGTCCGAGAGATATGATGCGGTATTACCGAGGCGCGCGGTTATGACAGTCGCCCCGATCGCCAGGCCGACGAAAACACAAATTGCGGCCTGCCACCCGCGCGACAGGCCCGAAAGCGTCAGAACTGATTTTACACCCGATAAAATGTTCACCAGGGGATTCTACGCGCGGTGGGAACGAATATCAAATCGCGCGACGGAAAAACCTCCGACAACGATGAAACTCTATTCGGAGCAGGTTTGGGTTCGCCCGGGCCAGGCAGTACAATGAACGCATGTCCGAAAACGGTAAAAAGGTAATCGTCGCGATGAGCGGCGGGGTGGATTCAGCGGTGGCCGCATCTATGTTGATCGAGGCGGGCTACGACGTGACCGGCGCGTTTATGTGCCTCGGTCGCTCCGGCGGCGCGGATACCAGTTCGCGGGGATGCTGCTCGCCCGCTGACGCCGCCGATGCGCGCCTGGTGGCCGATATGCTGGGGATCGACCTGTTCGTGCTGGACCTGGGCGACGCGTTCGCGCCGCTGATCGCCGATTTTGCGGCTGAATACGCCGCCGGCCGAACGCCGAATCCGTGTATTCACTGCAATACGCGGATCAAGTTCGGGCGCCTTCTGGACCGTGCCAACTCGCTCGGCGTCGACTACATCGCCACCGGGCATTACGCCCGGATCGTCGAATTCGACGGGCGCCCCGCAATCGCCCGCGCCGCTGCCGGGGGCAAGGACCAATCCTACGCCCTGTTCGGAATACCGCGCGAAGTCCTGGGGCGAATACTCCTGCCCGTAGGCGAGATCGAAGACAAAGCCTCCGTCCGCGACATCGCCCGGAGGCTGGGCCTGGTAGTTCACAACAAGCCCGACAGCCAGGAAATATGCTTCGCCCCCGACGATAACTACGTGTCGATACTCGAATCGCTCGCCCCGCAGGCCCTGGCGCCCGGCGACATCGTCGACAGCTCCGGCGCCGTGCTCGGGCGCCACGAGGGTTACGGGCGATTCACCATAGGCCAGAGGCGCGGTCTGCGAATCGCCGCCGGCGTGCCGATGTACGTCACGAAGATCGACCCTGCCACCGCGACGGTGACGATCGGTCCGCGCGACGAAGTCATGTCGCGCCGCCTCAAAGCCTCACGGGCCAATTGGCACCGCGATCCGCCGCAGGAATTTTCCGCGACGGTTCAGATACGCTACAACCACTCCCCCCGGCGTGCCGAAGTCAGCCTCACTGGCGATGACACTTTCGAGGCCGAATTCCACGAGCCGGTCAGCGCGATTACCCCGGGCCAGGCGGCGGTTATCTATGACGGCGATCACATGTTGGGCGGCGGATGGATCGACGGCGGGGTCTGACCAACGTGGACCGAAATGGGCGGTTGGTTTTCGTCAAAATGAACGAATCTGCGGTTGACACATAGCCGATGATCCAGTAGGCTTGCAATCGTGCAGTTGTGCTGAATAAATACAAGGAGCGGGTATAGTGTTTATAAAGCGGAAATTACAGTCTCACCTGTCCCGTTTGGCGGGGCAGTATCCGGTGGTGACGGTTACGGGGCCTCGGCAGTCGGGCAAGACGACGCTTTGTCGCAAGACATTCCCCGAGATGGCGTATGTCTCTCTGGAGACTCCAGATGTGCGGGCCCTTGCCGAGAATGACCCTCGGGCGTTCTTTCAGCGTTGGCCTGCCGCTGTTATCGATGAAATCCAGCGCGTCCCGGACCTGCTGAGCTACATTCAGGGAATTGTGGACGAAACAGACCAGCCGGGGCGGTTCATCCTGACCGGTTCGGCCCAACTGGAATTGATGGAGTCCGTCACGCAATCGCTGGCTGGCAGGACAGCGCTGCTGGAATTGCTTCCGTTCTCCTACGACGAGATCTACAGCCCCCATGGCGGCGCCGAACCAACCCTCAACGATCTGCTGTATACTGGACTATTTCCGCGAATTCACGACAAGGGGCTGAATCCCACTGAGGCCTACGCCTTCTATACCGAAACTTACATCGAGCGCGATGTCCGTTCGATTCTGAACATCAAGGATCGCTCCGGATTCGACACCTTCCTCCGGTTGGTCGCCGGACAGAGCGGACAACTGCTCAATCGAACTCGATTGGCCAGTGATGTCGGCGTCGCGGTTAACACTATCAGCTCGTGGCTGAGTGTTCTGGAGACGGGTTTTGTCGTTTCATTTCTGCGCCCTCACCACGCCAATTTTCGAAAACGAATGACCAGGTCTCCCAAGCTTTATTTGGTCGATAGCGGTCTGATGTGCTATCTGTTGGGCATTACCGAGGCGTCGCAACTGGCCAGCCATCCGTTGCGCGGCGCGATCTTTGAAACGTTTGTGGTTACCGAACTGCAGAAGCAGGCCTGTAATAGGGCGGCCCGCCCGGCGTTGAATTTCTTTCGAAGCAGCGACGGACATGAGGTGGATGTTCTGAAGGCCCATGGGCAGTCCGTCTGGCCGATCGAGATCAAGTCCGCCGCGACGATCCGCGACCGCCTCGCCGACGAATTGAAATGGTACGCCAGGCTCAATCCCGACGCCCGAACCGGCACGATCATCTACGGCGGCGACGAAAATTTCCCTCGCACCGGATTCGATATCCTGAGCTTCCGGGCAATTGAACAGATGGACGCAGAAGGACGCGGGGACCTGTGAATCAGGGTCCAATCGGGTGCCCCCCAATTTGGCCGCTCAATCTTCAAAATAGGCTGCATCTATCTTCTTTAATTCGTATGTGCGATATGTGGATACGCCCACCCCATGTTCAATCATCAAATTAGCAAGTCTAGTGCCGTCTATCAGAACGATTTTACGCTCAATCTTTTCTATGTAGTCTTGTGCATTTTTTGAGAATGAAGAGGTCGTAATGAAAACACCCTTTCTTGCACGGAACGGTTCCATACTCCCCGCAAATGCTTGGACGTCCGGTCTACCCACAGTGTTACTCTCCCAACACTTTGCTTGAACGACAACAATATCCAGCCCAAGTTTATCTTCCTTTATAATGCCGTCTATTCCACCATCCCCGCTCTTGCCGATTGCCCTTCCGGCATCTTCAATTGAACCGCCATATCCCATAGCGACCAATAGTTCAACAACAACACGCTCAAAGAATGCGGGGGTGGAGTTCTTGAGTTGGTCTAGTAGTTCATCGGCAAGTGCAGCCGTCACAGTATCATAAGCAGATTCCATTAAATCGTCTGGGGTTGCCTCTCGCGTGTCAGTATCTTCGGAAACTGGCGGGGTATCTTCTGATGTTGCGTCTTTTTTCTTATTCCTGAATTCTATAAACGACGGATATCGTTCCAGGTATTTGAGTGTTATTTTTTCTGGCGGATCAGCGAGCAATTCCTTACCGGCAGTAGCAATCTTGAAAATGCCTCTCCGTGGTTAGTCTAGCAGTCCAGCCCTTTTCAGGTACAGCTTGGCCCATTCAGTCCGATTTCGGATTACCGTCTGACTGCTACCCTTGTTCAATCTCTCCCGTTCTTCATCCGTGAGCCCGAAGACGTTAGCAATATCTCCGATGATGTCCCGCATGGTGTACTCTTCACCGTCAGCAATCCTTCGTAGTAGTGGTAGCATCGTACTTTGGAAGTCTGGAATAGCCATTTTTGCTCCAATAAGCCTATTTCAGCGGTGCCCGTTCCGCATCGCAAACAACCCCAATGAGGGGGCGATAATCTTTATTGTGATTGCCTGAATCCGGCTGTCAAGACGTTCGGCGGAAACAATCGGGAAGACGGGACGTTTCGTCCTGACTGCGTCCTCGCTCATCAGTGCGGCAACGACACCGCGGCGACACGCCGCGGTGTCTTTGCCGTTGCGATGCCTCCTCTGCTTCAGGTGCGACTGTGATCCGGCTCTGATCGCGATGGGCTTGCCTAATTGGTTCTCGACAGTACAATAGCCCCCATGATCACACGGACACGGACAAAAATCGTCGCGACGCTCGGTCCGGCCACTTGCGAGATCGGCGCTATCCGCCGGCTCGCCCAGGCCGGCGCCGACGTGTTCCGCATAAACTTCTCCCACGGCGATAACGAACATCGCAAGGAACTGCTCGACAATATCCGCGCAGTGGAAGCCGACATGCGGCGGCCACTGTGTATTATGGGCGACCTGTGCGGTCCGAAAATCCGCGTTCGCAAAATAACCGGTGGAGCGGTTCTGCTGGGAGAAGGTCAGGAAATAGCAATCCAGGGGCAGGACATACTCGGTACGGCTACTCGGATATCGACCACGCTGGAGGAATTGGCCCAGCAGGTCGAGGCGGGTCAGTTAATGCTGCTGGACGATGGTAAGATACGTCTGGAGATAGTCGAAGTAATCAGCGGCGACGAAATTCTCTGTCGCGTGACCCAGGGCGGAATACTCTCTGAAAGCAAGGGAGTGAATCTCCCCGGTACGAAGTTGAAGATATCGGCCATTACCGAAAAGGACCGCGCCGACGTGGAATGGATCGCCGCCCGCGATTTCGACTACGTGGCATTGTCGTTCGTACAGGTTGCCGATGACGTGATCGAGTTGCGACGGTTGCTGGATGCGGCTGGTTGTCATGCCGGGATAGTCGCCAAGATCGAGCGGCCCAGGGCGATAGAGAATATCGACGCCATAGTCGACGCCGCCGACGCCGTTATGGTCGCCCGCGGCGATCTCGGCGTGGAGATGGACCTCCCGGCTGTGCCGATCGCCCAAAAACGAATCGCACGCCTTTGCCGGCTCAAAGGCAAGCCATGCATCATCGCCACGCAGATGCTCGAGAGCATGACCACCTTGCCGACGCCTACCCGCGCGGAAGTTTCCGATGTCGCAAACGCCGTACAGGACCTCGCCGACGCCGTCATGCTCTCCGGTGAGACAGCCGTTGGCCGGCACCCGTCCGCCGCGGTGAAGATGATGGACCGCATAGCGGCGGAGATGCAGTCGTATCACGATCAGGACCGGGCGATCGGTCCGATACAGGTTATCGGCGCGCCGCAGACCGTGGCTTCGCTGGCGAAGGCGGTTCAGGAGATCACCGCCACCCAGCCGATTGCCGCTATCGCGGCGTTTACCATTACCGGGAGCACGGCGAGGATACTGTCCAAGCAGAGACCGCGGTGTCCGATTCTGGGCATCTCGCCCGAGTTGGCGGTTGTGAGGCAAATGTGCCTCTACTACGGTGTGCAGTCGATGCAGGCCGGACTGGTCGAACACACGACCGACGTGCTCGAGTTGGCCGCCAAATTCGCCATAGAGCAAGGCGTAGCCGAACCGGGCGACAACATCATCGTTATTTCCGGACGCCCGCTTGGCAAGACGGGCGTAACAAACACGCTCGTTATTCATACCATAAGGTAGAAATGTCCGCTCAGTTACCATCAACTCGCACCCTCGGGTCCGCCCGAAAGGGAATGTCGCCCGCGGAGTATCTTCGCGTCGCCGTCACGTGCGCGCTTGTCGCGGTGCTGGTCGCGACGATTGTCACTCAGGTATTCTCCACGCTGCTGATAAACCGTGCGGCGCCGGTTGGCGAATCGAACGCCATGCGTACCCTGCAGATCGTTTCGCCGGTGCTGATAGTCGTTGGCCTGCTTTGCGGGGTTCTGGCCGGCGGGTCGATGATGTTTATGGCGTGGAAAGAAGCGTCCGCCGGCAGGTCCGCGGCGGCGAGGGTTCTGGGTATAGGCGGTGTCGCGGCGCTGGGGTCGACCGGTCCGCTGGTCACAGGCGTCTTTAACTGGCTCGATCCCGCACGGATGGGCCAGGCCGGTTCCCCTCAGTGTCAGTGGGCGGCGATATTCCTTACCGCGGCGTGGGCGGCTTGGGCCCTCAGCGGTTTTCAGGACCGTGCGCGCCGGATCGCCTCGGGACCCTGGTCTCTGGGCGCACGGAGATTCGATGACTGCATGGCGAAGGTCAGGTTATCGCGCGTGGCGGCATGTATTCCGGCGCTGGTTCTCGTGGCCGGACTGGCCGGCATGTTCGTAAGCGCCGTCGAAACGCAGTTCCACACGTTTGACGTGGCCGAGAGGATAACGGCGTTTGAAGCCAGGTATCATATCGCGAAAGTCGACTGGGTGACTGACGTGGACGTCCTGCCGGTCAGCGACTATTGGCGGGTGAGCCTGTCGGCGGCGTGGCTGGTCGGCGCCGCCCACGGACTGGCGTTGGCGGTCGTCGGGCTGGTCGTCTTCGGCGCCTTGGGGTGGTGTCGCAAACGCTGCAAGAGTCCCGGTCTCGGCGCCAATCTGCTGGGCCTGGCAGGCGGTATTTACGTATTCGCCTACGCTCGCCACGGGCTGGCGTGGGTCTTCGAGGATGAGGTCATCGCGCTGGGGATGTTCACGCTGGCCAATTGCGGTATGGCGATTCTGGGCATCATTTACGGTTCCCTGTTGGCATGGAACATTATCGAACTGTGCAGCCGCGACGATCGCCCCAGGGACGGTAAAGATATGATGCGTGTGATTCTCCTGTCGGGGATCCTGCTGGCGACGGGCCCAGCCGCCCGCCTGGGCAGGCGCGGTTGCGCGGTCGTTCGCGCCCTGGTCGCCGCGGGCCTGCTGGTCTGGAGTGCTATAGCGGTAGCGATCGGCGGAGGGCCCTGGGAGCGGCTCGTCCTGCCGGGGAGATACTGGCAGTTGGCGCTGACGGTCGGAGTCGTCGCGGCCTTTGAATGCATAGTCCGCGCGTGGCGGAAGTTGCATGTCCGCCGGTCGGTTCTTGGCGACATCTCAGCGATCTTCGCCGCCTGCACCGTCGCCGCGGTCATAATAGCCGTCATGTTCCACGAGAGCTTCCCGCAGACCGAAGACCACACGACGCGGGTGGCGGTCTTCCTGGCGCTGGTGATAACGCTTGTGGCGGCGTATTCAGGTTGCCTGCTGTTCCCGCCGCGGAGCCGCGCCTGGTATCTGCGGGCGGCCGTAATCGCCGTGCTGATGGCGTTTGGCGTTACATCGATGGTCTCGGCAATGACGCCCACCAAGGACCACTCGACGATTCGCAACATGATGTACGAGCATTCGGCGGTCTCCAAGAATAACCTCGAATGCTGGCGGAGAGTCTACGGGACCGGATGGGAAATGCCCCCGCCCCTGGCGCCGGTGACCACTCCGCCCGACGCGCCGCTCGATTCGCCCATACTCGATGCCTTCCGCAAAGACAGACCGCTGGTGATATTCCTCATCTGGGACGCCTGCCGCCCGGACCACATGAGCTTCTACGGTTACGGCAGGAAGACCACGCCGCGGATCGATGCAATGAAGACCGACAACCGCCTGGTATGGTTCGACAACGCCTTTTCGCAGGCTACGGCTACGAGCTGCTCGATGAGGCATGTATTCACGGGCAGGTACTCGTCGCGATACATGCTCAAGAAGACCGGAATAGGCCCGTTCTTCACCAACGAAATGCTCGCCGGCGGGTATCATACGATGCACCTGAACGTTATCGGTTCGGACTTCAACGGGATATCGGAAGTGGCCTTCCTGCGCGACATGCCCGAGGACCTGCAGATCCGCGTGAAGGTCACGCAGACCGGCGAGCGCCTGAAAGACGTCCTCAACCAGGGCGACCTGCAGCAGTGGATGTCGCGCGTCAAGAAAATGCGGGCCCAGGCCGGGGGCGTCAAGCCCGACCGGCGCGTGATCTGCTATGGTGAACAGGAGCCCGTGCAGAAGGTCAGTATGCTGCTGGACTATCTGGACAACAACCAGACCGCGGGCACGTTCGCATACGTGCATATGACCGATTCGCATTATCCCTGGAAGCGATATGACGAAACATCCGAGTGGGGCGACAGCCACGAAGGCCTCTACGATGGCGCCATAGCACACTGCGACCGGGTCACCGGGCGGCTCTTCGACGGGCTGAAAGCCAGAGGCCTGATGGACAAGACGATCGTGATCATCGCCGCCGACCACGGTACGGGACTCGGCGATCACGGTAAGTACGCCGGTTTTCACCCGTACTACGAGCAGATACACGTACCGCTGATCATGCATGTACCGGGCGTCAAGGGCAAGCGGATCAGTTCGCTGGTCGGACTGTTCGACATCGCGCCGATGATGGTGAATCTGGCGGCGCCCGATCGTCTCGAGGCGAGGGACTACGACGCGATGGACCTCTGGCCGCTGATCCTGCGCGGCGAGCGGACCGCGGCGCGCGTGATATTCGGTCTGAACTCATTTGAAGACTGCTACTACCGGGTCGGTACCGACTCGCTGCACTACATCTGGCGCAGGGCGCGCGGATACGACGACCTGTTCAATTACGTAAAAGACCCCCGCGAGAGGACCAGGAAACTCCTGGAAGACACCGAAACCGTCAACAGATGCCGCGCCGAAATGTCATGGTTCCTCCTGCAGGGCGAGGGCAGATACCTCGACCCGCTCCACTATCGGATTGAGGATCCGCCCGACAGGCACTGACAATGTGGCAACCGGCAACCGGCAAAGGCGAGAAACAAGTCAACGTCGCTTCGCCCAAGGCGGAATTATTGCCAATTGCGCCCCTATGATGGATAATTCGGGATGGTGTTGATTATTTCCGGCGGTGGCGCGGGATCGTGCCGCGGCCGAATGCGATTATTCAGGGAAGGTGATCATGGATACGCTATTGTCGATATTGAACTGGTTGTTACCGCTGGTTTACCTGGCGTTGGCGATTGACTACGGCGCCACGTTTATCCTGCGCAACAGGACGCACGATCGCAATCCCGGGGTTATCCTGGCGATCGTGTTTCACGGGGCGTTTCTGGTGCTCTGGGGCGTTCGTTTCGGCGGTCTGCCGCTGGTCAGCAACTACGAGATTCTCTCGGTGGTGGCGGTGTCTTCGGCGGCGGTATACTGGGCGATCGAACTTGTCACTCGCGACCGCCGCGCGGGCGTGTTCGTGTTTCTGCTGATATTCCTGCTGCAGTACACGTCATCAGCGTCCCTGTCGGTCATGATCGCCCACGCGGGCGATTCGGGCCACATGCAGGCCGGCCTGGGGCGCCTTCATGTCCTGCCGGCGGTTTTGGCTTACACGGCTCTCGCGTTTGGGGCGGTCTATGCGACCCTCTATCTCGTGGGGCAGCGGAACATGAAGCACCATAATTTCGGGCTGCTGTTCGACCGCCTTCCTCCACTGGACCTGCTGGGCAGGATGAGCTTCCAATCGATGCAGGTCGGATTTGCCTTCATGACCATTACGATCATCACGGGCGGCGTGCTGTTCCACCGTTTCGGATCGGGCGGCGGCGCCATGCCGATCGACCCGAAACTGCTGGCGAAGATCGTTATTGGCTCGGCGGCATGGATTATCTTTGCGATGGACGTGTTTGGGAAATACATCCTGAAGTGGTCGGTATCGAGAGTCTCGGCCATTACGTTGGCCGGCTTCCTGATAATCGCCGTACTGTTCGTTACAAGCCTGGCGCTGTCCTGATTCCGGAGATCCATCACCGGAACGTTTTTTATCTGGTTACCCATGAAACTCTCCGTAATAGGAATAAGCCATCGCACGGCGCCCGTTGAGGTTCGCGAGAGATACGCCCTGACAGGCGACCTTGCCGGGCGGTTCCTGCGCGCCGCGCACCTGGAAAATGTGTTCGAGGAGGCGATGGTCCTGGACACCTGCAACCGCACCGAGTTGTACTTTGTGCCGACTGGCGCGGGCGACTGCATGGACTCTTTTTTAGGGCACGTCGCCAAACTCAAGGGCCTGTCCGGCGATGTGGACAAATCCGTTTTCTACCGCCACGACTCCCAGGCCGCGGTCGAGCACCTGTTCGGCGTGGCCGCGGCGCTGGATTCGCAGATCGTCGGCGAACATCAGGTGCTCGGGCAGCTCAAAGACGCCTACCGGCTGGCCGCCGAGCAGCGCACCGCTCGATTCCTGCTTGGCAGGCTGATGCACCGGGCGTTTCGCGTCGGTAAGCGAACGCGGAGCGAAACCGAGCTTGGACGCGGTTCGGTAAGCGTTGCCAGCGCCGCGGCGGATCTTGCGGCCCAGATATTCTCCGACATGGGCGGAAGGACCGTACTCATGGTCGGAGCGGGCCAGACGGCCGAAGCGGCTGCACGGAGCCTGATCTCCGCGGGCGTCAGGCGCGTAGTGATCGCCAACCGAACGCTCTCGCGGGCCGAAGAGTTAACCCGCGAACTGACCGGCGCGAACGCCCGGGCGATTGAACTGGACCGGGCAGGCGAGGTTATCGGCGATACCGACATAGTGATCTGCTCCACCGGATCGTCCGAGCCAGTGCTGACTTACGACGCCCTCGGGGATATTATATCCCGTCGCGGCAAGCTGCTTTGCATCGTCGACCTTGCCGTTCCCCGCGACGTCGACCCCAAACTCGGCGACCTGCCTAACGTGTTCCTCCACAACATCAACGATCTCGACAGAGTCGTCGCCCGCAATATCGAACGCCGGCGCCAGGACATCCCACGGGCGAAAGCAATAGTCGAATTCGAAGTCGGTGAATTCGTAAAATGGTACGATTCTCTCCAGGCCGCCTCTACAATAAAACTGCTCAACCGGCGTTTCGAGCTGCTCCGCCAGGCCGAGATCGAACGGTATGGCGGAAAGTTCAGCGACTCCGACCGCGAGCAGCTCCAGCGCTTCACCGAGAGCCTGTGCAAAAAGATATTACACCGGCCAATAGCGTTTCTGCGCGGGCTGGCCCAGGACGCTTCGGTCAGCGATCAACTGCTGGCCGTGGAAACCATCCGCCGAATGTATGAACTGGACGAGATTGAGGCCGAACAGAACGGCCGGGGCGATGATTTGGAGAACGATGAGTGAGTAATGGATGTGTATATCTCGTCGGCGCCGGACCGGGCGATCCGGGACTGATGACCGTTCGGGGCAGAGACCTGCTGAGGCGCGCCGATGCGGTGGTCTACGATAACCTCGCGGCGCGGCGGCTTCTTGACGAAGCGCCGCCCCAGGCCGAGATGATCTACGTCGGAAAGCAGGCTTCTGCACACACCCTCAGGCAGGAAGAGATCAACGAGCTGCTGGTGCGTCTCGGCCGGGAGGGCAGGCAGGTCGTCCGTCTCAAGGGCGGTGACCCGTTTGTCTTCGGGCGGGGCGGGGAGGAGGCCTTGGCGCTGGTCGAAGCGGGCGTAAGGTTCGAGATCGTGCCCGGAATTACCGCGGGCGTCGCCGCCCCGGCGTATGCGGGCATTCCCGTAACGCACCGCGGCGTGACCAGCAGTATCGCTCTTATCACCGGGCACGAAACGCCTGACAAGGACGAATCCGATCTGGATTATGCGGCGCTGGCGAACTGGCCGGGGACGCTTGTGTTTTACATGGGCGTCAAGAATCTTCCGAAGATCGCCGCATCTCTGATGGAACACGGTATGGACCCCGCCACGCCGGCGGCGCTGGTCAGGTGGGGCACGACGGCGAGGCAGGAAACCGTTACCGGTACGCTGAGCGACATTACCGAAGTAGCCGCCCGCGCCGGGATCAAACCGCCGTCGCTGATCGTTGTCGGGCACGTCGTGGCGTTGCGCCAGAGCATCAGTTGGTTCGAGGGGCGCCCGCTGTTCGGAAAGCGGATCGTGGTTACCCGCGCCAGGCTTCAGGCTTCGAGAGTCGCCCGCCAGCTCGAAGACCTCGGCGCCGAAGTAATCGAATTGCCCGCGATACGCATAGAACCGCCCGCCGATACCGCTCCGCTCGACGCCGCGGCGGCGGACGTCTCCTCATGCGACTGGGTCATCTTCACCAGCGCAAATGGCGTGGACGCATTTTTCGACGCCCTCCAGCGAGCCGGTCTCGACAGCCGCGCGCTGGGCGGCGTGCGGATATGCGTGATCGGACCGGGCACGGCCGAACGTCTGGGGCGATTCGGCCTGAAACCCGACGCCCAGCCGCAAAGCTACAAGAGCGCCGACATCTCGCGAACGCTGGCGGGTATCGAGGACCTGGGCGGCAAGAAGATACTCTGCCCCCGCGCCGACATCGCGCCGAAGGACCTCATCGTGGACCTCCAGTCGCTCGGTGCGGACGTAACCGACCTGGCCGCCTACCGCACCGTTGGCGAAACGCCCGAACCCGAGCTGCTCGACGAACTCTTCGCCGGCGGCGGACCGGACTGGATCACCTTCACCAGCTCGTCGACCGTGACGAACTTCGTCAACGCCGTCGGGCTCGACCGCCTGCGCGGTTCGGACGCATCGCTGGCGAGCATCGGGCCGACCACCTCCGCCACGATGCGCGGCCTCGGCCTGGAAGTCGATGTTGAAGCGGCTGCGCACACCATACCCGGGCTCGTCGACGCGATACTCGAAGCCCAACCGCCCCGAGAACAGTGACAATGACCGACAAGCACAAACATCTTCCGCGCCTGATAGCCTGGGAAGTGACGCGATCGTGCATGCTGGCGTGCAAGCACTGTCGCGCCGCGGCCCGCCCCGAGCCGTACAGCGGCGAACTGTCCACCGAAGAGTGCTTCGCGCTGCTGGACAACATCGCGTCGTTCGCCAGGCCGATCATCATTCTGACCGGCGGCGAGCCGATGCTCCGCCAAGACATCTACGACATCGCCGCCCGCGCCACGTCACTGGACCTGCCGGTAGTGATGGCGCCCTGCGGAATGCTCGTCGACGATGAATCCGTCGCGAGAATGAAAGATGCGGGCATACGGTGCATCTCGATCTCGCTGGACGGGGCGACCGCCCAAAGCCACGACGACTTCCGCGGAGTTCGGGGCGCATTCGACGGGGCCATAAAGGGTATCGAAGCAGCCGGACGCGGCGGGCTCGATTTCCAGATCAACACGACCGTAACCCGCCACAATCGCTCCGAACTTGCCGATATCATGAAGCTGGCGATAGACCTCGGCGCGACGATCTTCAATCCGTTCCTGCTCGTGCCCACGGGCAGGGGCAAGGATCTTGCCGATCAGGAGCTGTCGCCTGAGCAATACGAAGAGGCGCTCCACTGGCTGGCCGATCGGCGGCTCGCCGGCGAGATACCGATACGCGTCACCTGCGCGCCGCACTATCAGCGGATCATCCGCCAGAAAGGCGTCGAGCCAGGCGCCAGGCAGGTCAAGGGCTGTATGGGCGGGCAGAGTTTCGCGTTTATCTCGCACCTGGGCAAGGTGCAGATCTGCGGGTTCCTCGATGTCGAATGCGGTGACGTTCGGGCCGAAGGGCTCGACTTCCGCAAGATTTGGGAGACCTCGCCGCTGTTCCTGCAGATGCGGGATATCGATTCGTACCACGGGCGGTGCGGGGTCTGCGAGTATCGAAAAGTCTGCGGGGGCTGCCGCGCCAGGGCCTGCGCGATAAGCGGCGACTACCTCGACGAAGAGCCCTTCTGCACGCATCAGCCCGCGGGCAAACCCGCCAAAACCCCGCCGCGGCTTGACGATCGGGACAAGGCCCTCATGTCGGTCATCCAGGCGAACTTCCCCGTCGACCGCCGCCCGTTCGAGCGCCTTGCGGCATATCTGGGCGACGACGCCGAAGATATCGAGCGCCGCGTCAGGCGAATGCGCGGCGACGGGATCATCCGGCGCCTCGGGGCGGTGTTCGATTCGCGCAAGCTGGGCTATGTTTCGACGCTGGTGGCTGGGCGAGTCGCCCCCGACCGCGTCGACGAGGCCGCCGCCGAAGTGAGCAAACTCGCCGGCGTGACGCACAACTACCGGCGCGAGCACGCTTACAATCTCTGGTTTACGCTGACGAGCGAATCGACCGGGCGCCTCGAAGAGGTCCTCGAAGACCTCAGGGGGCGCATAGGGACGAGAGAGCTCCACTCGCTGCCGGCCCTGAAGGTCTACAAGATACGCGTACACTTCCAGTTCGCCGAATCGTCGGAAGCCATCGATGCCGCGGTCAGCCACGCCCGGGCTTTCACCGCCCCGCACCAGGCGCCCGCGGCGCCCCTCAGCGATCAGCAAAAGCAGCTCGTCCGACTGCTGCAGGAAAACCTGCCCGATTCGCACAAACCGTTCGACGAAATAGCCGATCGGCTCGGATGGTCGGTCGGGCGCGTGCTCGAGCAGATCGAAAACTGGCTGTCGGCCGGTGTCATCAGGCGCCTCGGGGCGGTCGTGCGCCATCAGCGCCTGGGCTTCCGGGCGAACGGGATGGCCGTATTTGATGTCCCCGCGGACCGCCAGGACCAGGTTGGCGAGATACTCGCGGGCAGAGCGGAGATTTCGCACTGCTATTGTCGCCCGCGGTTGGCGGATTTCCCTTACGGGCTGTTTGCGATGGTGCACGGGCATGATGAACAGTCGGTTCGCGACCTTGTGGCGAGCCTGGCCGGCGAACTGAAGATCGACAACTACGACGTCCTGTTCTCCAAAACCGAGTACAAGAAGGTCTCGATGAAATATTTTTTATAATTTTGTAATTTCGTAATTTTGTAATTCCTGTGTGATTCGCGTGATTGACGAAGGCTATATAAAATTTGAATCCCATTTGCACCAGACCCCGCCGCCGTCGGAATGGGTCGTCGAGGAGGTCAACACGTGGCGCGACCGCCTCTATGCGCTGGGCTACATCGGGGCGTATGAAGGCGGGATCGGGTACGGTAATATCTCGGTGAAGTCCGAACTTACAAATGAGTTCATCGTCACCGGATCGGGCACGGGAACGATACCGATCCTGTTTGCCGACCACTTTACCCGCGTCAGCAGCTTCAGCATCGACGCCAATTCCGTGGTCTGCGAAGGGCAAATAGACGCGTCGTCGGAATCGATGACGCACGCGGCGGTTTATGCCTGCGCGCCTGACGCCCGGGCGGTTATCCACATTCATTCGCGCCCCCATTGGGACAAGCTGCTTGGCAAGGTCCCCACCACCAGCGTGTCGGCCGCATACGGAACACCCGAAATGGCCAGGGAAATCAAGCGGCTCTTCGACGAAACTGACTTCCGCGAGATTCGCGTAATGGCGATGGCCGGACACGAAGAGGGCATCCTGTCGTTCGGGACGAGCCTCAAATCCGCAGGCACGCGACTCATGGACGTGCTCGACGGAAAGTATCCGAATCAGTACGCACAATAAGAAGTGATTCCCAAGAAAAATGGAAGAGTGAGAAAACCAGAAGGGGATTACATGGATTGATGGATTACATGGATTAAAACCCATGGACTGGTCACTTCAGTGAACCAGTGGTTATAAAACCAGAGTCGTTAATCCCCTAATCCTGGAAATCCATGTAATCCCCATCTGTCGTTTGAAGTCAGGAAGGCGTTACTACTATACAATCATTACTGAAGGTAACTTGGACGATCGAAATACCACGAGGTGACATCATGATCCAAACAGTCTGGCGAATTATGCTTCTTTCGGCCGTTGTCCTGGCGATCTCGCCGCGACCGCTCCTCAGCGAAGAACCCGCGCCCGCCACGGCGCCCAAAGACCCCAAGGTCGTGCTCCTGGGCCTCATCCGCCGCGCCAACGCCCTGGAAAAAGCCCAAAAAGACACCGAAGCGATAGCCGAATACACCAGGATCGTCAAGCTGGCCTCGGAGGTCTACGGCGCCAAAGCGCACGAGACGGCCACCTTCACCAACAACCTTGCCGCCCTGCATGCAAACACGGGCAAGTTCGACCTGGCCGAACCGCTCTACCTGCAGAGCATCAAAATAGACGAAGAGGCGCTGGGAAAGGAAGCCCCGTCCGTTGCGGCGACCATGTGCAACCTGGCGATGATGTACGTCGCGGCGAAGAAACCCGACAAGGCCCTTCCGCTCTACAAACGCAGCCTCTGGATATACCGGGCGAAATTCGGAAGGAAGCACGTCAAAACCGCCGCCGTTCTCGATCACATGGGCACCCTGTACTACGAGGAAAAGAAATACAGGGAGGCGGAAACCGCCTTTGTCGAAAGCAGCGAAATACTCGAAGAAAAAATCGGAAAAGAGCACCCCGCATACGCGATCGTACAGAGCCACCTCGCCGCCGTCTTCGTCGCCACCGGACGGGCCGAAAAGGCCGAAGAACTCTACCTGGAAAATATCAAAGTACTCGAAGCAAAGCTGGGCAAAAACCACTGGGAATACGGACGTGCGATCAGCAACCTCGCCGGCGTCTACCGGACCTCACGCCAGTTCGAAAAGGCAGTCCCCCTACAACTGCAGATCATCAAAATCATCGAAGCCAAATTCGGAAAGGACCACCCGATGGCCGCCGACGAGGTCGGTAACCTCGCGAGCGTCTATTACCAGATGGGCGAGCACGCCAAGGCCCTCCCGCTCTACCAGCGCAGCCTGAAGATCATCGAAACCAAGCTGGGCAAAAAACACCCCCTGGTAGCCACCACGCTCAACAACCTGGCGCTGGTCTACTGGGAATTGAAAAAATACAAAGCCGCCGAAGAACTCTACCTCCGGTGCCTGGCGATGGACGAAGCGGCTTACGGAAAGGACCATCAGGAAGTGGCGATCACACTCGACAACCTCGCCAAACTCTGCATGACCACCGACAGGTACGACCAGGCCAAAATCTACCGCGACCGAAGCCGCAAGATCATGCAAGCCATCCGAAACAAAGCAGAAACAAAACCGGACGACAGTTCCAGGTAGATACCGAAATGAGAATCCCCGCGACGGTCGTGGGCCGTCCGGCTGGAAGGAGCGTGTGGCGTGAGGCGATCAGGATCCGATCGAGCGGGCGGGCTGTCCCGGCGGAGGTTCCTGCAAACGGCCGGCGCGGCTGCCGCGGGCGCGGGGCTGCTGCTGGCGGGGTGCGGGAGCGACTCGCCGGCGGGGGATAGGGCGTTATCCAGCAAGGCCTCAGCAGCCAATCCTGGTAGCAAGCCCAATGTGCTCTTCATTGTCATCGACGACCTCAACGATTGGGTTGGCTGTTTGGGAGGTCACCCGCAGGCCAAGACGCCCAATATCGACCGCCTTGCTCGAAGCGGAACTCTTTTCACGCGTGCTTACTGCGCCGCTCCGGCGTGCCTGCCGTCACGCGCAGCCACCATGACCGGGGTCGCGCCTTACCGATCGGGATGTTACGCCAACTCGCCGACTCAAACCTGGCAGGACATCCTGCTTCCGAAAGCGGTTCCCCTGCCTGCCCACCTGCGAGCCGGCGGATACGAGACCGCAGGCGCTGGAAAGATATATCATCACTATCAGAATCATCCGGCTTCGTGGGACGATTTCTGGCCTAGCAAGAACCTGCAGTTTCCGCCCACCCATGTACCCGCAAAGGAATACCAGCCGGCGTTCGACAGGAAGCCGCGACCCAAAAACTGGTACATGGATTTCAATTGGGGCCCTCTCGACAAGAGAGTCGAGGAAACCGGCGACTGGATGAGCATGAAGTTCGTTTCTCAGAAGCTTCAGGAGAAGCGCGACAAGCCCTTTTTTCTCGCTTGCGGCATCTACCGGCCTCACGTTCCATGGTTCGTTCCGCGGAAGTACTTCGAAATGTTTCCGCTCGATAAGATTCAGTTGCCGCCAAAAAAGGCCGACGACTACGACGACATCCCGAAAGGCGCCCCGCGAAGTGGGCCTTGCGTTTACTACAAGGTTCTCGACGCCAACGGGTATCACAAGCAGGCGGTGCAGGCCTACCTGGCGAGCATTGCATACGTCGACGATCTCGTCGGGCGCCTGCTGAAGAATCTCGAAGCGAGCGGTCACGCCGACAACACCATCGTGGTCTTCTCGTCCGATCACGGATGGCACTTCGGCGAGAAGTTGACCTACCGCAAGTTCACGTTGTGGGAAGAGGCTTGCCGCGTCCCCCTGATCGTCTCGCTGCCGAAAAGTATGCGGGGCGCCTGGCGCCGGGGAGCCAGTTGCTCGGCAGCGGTCAATCTTCTCGATCTGTACCCGACTCTCGTCGAACTGTGCGGGGTGGGGCCTCCGCGCCAGCGTCTTGACGGCCGCAGCCTCGCGCCGCTGCTTAAGAACCCCGCGGCGCCGTGGGAGCATGGCTCTATCACGTCACACGGTTTCAAGAACGATTCGCTTCGCACCGAGCGTTGGCGATACACGCGCTATGCCAACGGCGGCGAGGAACTCTACGATCACGACGCCGATCCTTATGAATGGACGAACCTCGCCGATAAGCCTGCTTACGCGGAGGTTCTTGCAGCTTTGCGTAAACGCCTGCCGCGTGACCACACGCCCATGGTTAAAACAAAGCCCTTCGACTACAGGGCGCATTCAAAAAAATACCACAAAGAGTTCCGCGAAAAGAAACTCATGGAACGCATCAAGAGGGACTGACAAGGAGCACGATCCCGTGCTGCATGACCTGCTCGAAGAAATCCGGGGCCCGATGAAGTGACGGGGTGTAACCCGGTTGAGCAAGAAAAGGAACAAAGACAAATGGCAGGAGTAAAGAAGATGAGAAAAACAGCGACGATTTTAATGGCGATCCTTACAGCGATTTGCTGCAGCAGCGCAATGGCGGCCGGGAAAAAACCGCTGAAGGTTTACATCCTGGTCGGGCAGTCCAATATGCAGGGGCATGCCAAGGTCGAGACGTTCGACTATATTGGCGACGATCCGAAAACCGCGCCAATGCTCAAGGAAATGCGCGGGCCGGACGGCAAGCCGCGAGTCTGCGAGAAGGTGTGGATATCGTATCTGACCGGCTCACGCGACGGAAACGGCGAGGGAATCGGCAAGTTGACTGCCGGATATGGTGCCCGCAAAAACCCATCCGAAGATGGCGGAAAGATCGGGCCGGAGTTCACGTTCGGAATCTACGCGTCCAAGGCGTATGACGGTTCGATCCTGATCATCAAGACCGCCTGGGGCGGCAAGAGTCTGAACACCGACTTCCGCCCGCCCAGCGCGGGGCCTTATGTGTTCAATGAAACGGCCCTGGAGGGCCTCAAGAAACGGGGAAAGAACATCGACGAGATCAAGGCCGCCAAGGCGAAAGCTTCGGGTCGGTACTACAAGTTGATGATCGATCACGTCAAGAAGGTGCTCGCCGATCCCAAGCGCGTCGTGCCGACCTACGACGCCAAGGCCGGCTATGAGATCGCCGGTTTCGTCTGGTTCCAGGGCTGGAACGACATGGTCGACGGCGGGACGTATCCCAAGAGGAGAGAGTCGGGCGGCTTTGATCTCTACTCCAGGCTGCTGGCGCAGTTCATTCGCGACGTGCGCAAGGATTTCGGCGCCTCGAAGATGCCGTTTGTCATCGGGGTGATGGGCGTCGGCGGCGTGAGGGACAAGCCGGACTATTTCCGTCAGGCGATGGCCGCACCGGCATCATTGGGCGAATTCAAGGGCAATGTCACCGCAGTGGAAACGGCGCCCTACTGGGACAAGCCCCTGGCGGACCTAGCCGCGGAGATGGGCATCGTCGGCAAGTCGGCCTACTACCTGCGGAAGAAAGAACCTAAGCACATCAGGAAAGACCCGATCGGCGCCGCGATCCTGGACAAGTACATGGGCAAAGACGGCACGATGACCAATGAGCAGATCAAGGCCTTCGTCAAGGAGTATCGTGCCAGGCGGATCGGCCCCGAGAAGCAAGCCATGTGGAAACGCGGCGCCTCCAACGCAGGCTACCACTACCTCGGTTGTGCCAAGACCATGTCGCTGATCGGCAAGGCCTTCGCCGAGACCGCGTTGAAGATGGAGAAGAAGTGAAGTAGGAAAGCACGCTGAATGAACCGGACACCGCGCGTTGCGGTGCTGCCGAAAGACATCAACCAGTTCCGACCCTTTTGCATTTTACCCGGATTCAAATCCCCATCCGGTTGTGTCCGACCCGCTCGGGTCATCCTTGCAGTTGGGACAACGCGGGAAGGTGTCTCCTTGCCTGAGAGATATCTTTGGCGGCGTTGCCATTGCCGATGGCGGCGGCATGTACGGGATTCCCATCTTCTTCGCGACATTCTTGAGCAGGGACGCAAGCATACCGTTCGGACCGCAGTAGAGGCACTTGTACGTTCCGGTCCGCGGAACCTGTTCGCCCGGCGACCAGTTACCCTGCTTTCCCCCGCTCTGGGGAGCATTTGTTGAACCCGATGCGGAAACTCCGCTCACGAGTGCGGTTACGCATTTTTTCTCTGTCGAGAAAGCATAAGATTTTCCGGTGTCATCGAGAACCCTGCATCCCTGGAGCTTGCCTCCGCTACCGAGCCGCACACCGAGGTCATAACCGGACACGCCGGACCCCTCAAGGAATCGGAACCGCGGCGGCGCGAAGGACATGATCTGTTGAGGGAATAACGGATGCGGTTGCCGGCACTGGCGACAGATAACAACGGTGTCTCCCGAAAGGACAATAGCAATCAGTGCTTCCTTTGTCGGCACGTTCGCTTCGGTTCCGAGATGGATGCGATCCAGAGCAATGCCTCGTGCGGCGACGGCCCGGAGCATTTCACCCATCTCCCCGTCAACCGACTCAGGGGTTATCGGTACCGGTGATTCGAGCCATTTGATGAAACCGGAGCCTCCATCCTCCATCTGGAACGTCCACTTCTGTGAAGATTCGTCGCGCAGAACCAGCTTTCCGGTGGCGCCCAGACGAAGCCCCGCTATCAGACCGATGCGAATCTTCCCGAAAACCACCGTCCTGGCAGGCCCGGATGGCCCTCGTTCCGCAATAGCCGCTCGGAAAGACCCAATTCTCGAGAAGGTCACTTGTGCATCGAGCGCCTTGTCGAAGTATGTGAAACCATCACTGTCTGCCGGCGGGACCGGCGGGGCGGTAGCGGGCGCGGCAGATACCGTCTCTCGAACAGCCTGCTCGGAGCCGGCGATGGTAGAGACCTGCCTGGCGCGCACGACGTTTGGTTGCCCACAGACCGGACAGGCCTCTTCCTGTCCGCCCATGGAATCGGGACTTTCCATGTCTGTCCCACACTTGACGCATTTGTAACTGAGCATCGCGGAACTCCCTTTCTTACCACTGATATGACATTCAATATATCCCTTGGTCTCAGCGTTGATTAGAGATATCGACCGCTATTAAGACATCTCGCGGGCTAACGCGTGCATATTACCAACGGTGAAAAGGCGCAGTCAAGGCAATTGCATTCCAGCGCAATCGCATCTAGCATTGTCGGGTATCGGACGGTTTGGAGGATCGACACAAAGACTCAGAGACTCAGAGGCTCAGAGAACGGCGAACGACGAAAATTTGGATAACGGCGATAAGCTTAAATACGGCCAGAGAGACAGGGTTCCGCCGGCGCCTTACTAAATTATTGCTTCGCTTTCTTCCATGGCCCTTTTGGGCCGCGTTTCTTTGGCATCAGGTCACGGGAAGTCATCCGCTGCGGCTGGGCGATTCGGGGCACGGTATCGAGGGATACACGAAAGAATACCACCTGGAGGAGTTTCGGAAATGGAAAGCACCCCGGCAGGAGATATCCGTTGGACGACTCTGGCGTCCACGCGCGTCCACGACGCGCTAAACCCTTCGACTGCGCTCAGGACAGGACGCAAGCGGTTTCCCGCTTCGTCCTCCGGACTTCGCGGGATGGGGTGATGTAACAACTTGATGGGAAAGATGTTAATGTGCTGTGACATATCACGCGGCGTCAAATAAGTTTTTGAGGAATCTTCGGGGTGGATCGTGTTGTTATAAACGCCTTGCGTAAAAGTGGTTATAGCAAAATGCGAAGTGGATTTGTACGACTGGCGTTCTTGGCGGCAGGTTCCCAATTTTGGCGCGGCGGTGGGGCTATGGTGCTTTGGATTATATTGAATCGACAGTAGATGATATGTCATAACTGTTTATGCGACGGCCTGATAGGCTGGTCATGTGGGCGTGCCATGCGGCGAAAACGGTTGCCCCGCGACTGGCGGAAGGTGTGAACCATTTGTGACATGCGAGCGACATTCGCTGCTGTCCGGACTACAGATACAGATCCCTCTTGTCTGTGCTGCGTACCTGTTCGAGGCGATCGATGAGGTCGGATTTTTCGGTCGAGTCGGGGATCTTGTTCAGTTCGGCTTCGACCAGTGCGTCTCCGGCTTTGCGGGTCTCCGGCGAGGCGTAGTCGACGAGATACTCCATCAGCGTGGTCAGCGCATTGGGCGTGCAGAACCGCTTGATGAAACCGGGTATCGCAAACTCCATGAAATGCTCGCCGGTCCGCCCGAGGCGGTAGCACGCGGTGCAGAAGCTTGGCACGTAACCGTCCTGGAGCAGTTCTCGCATCACCGAATCGAGGCTGCGAATGTCGCCGAGGGCGAACTGCTCGCGATCCATGCACTGCGCGTCGCCTGATTCGGTATATCCTCCGATTTCGATCCGGCTTCCCGCGTCGATCTGGGAGACGCCGAATTCCATGACCTTTCGGCGGATTTCGGCGTTTTCCCGGGCGGTGAGAATCATTCCGGTGTAGGGGACCGCCAGTCGCAGCACGGCCACCAGTCGCACGAAATCTTCATCGTTGACCAGCGGGAAGTCGTTCAGCGATATACCGTGGGCCGGTTGGAGGCGCGGGAAACTTATCGTATGCGGTCCCACGCCGTATTTCCGCTGGAGTTCGAGGGCGTGGGTGACGAGTCCCAGGACCTCGAATCGCCAGTCATAGACCCCGAACAGGGCGCCGATACCGATATCGTCGCATCCGGCCTCCATGGCCCGGTTTAGCGCGTCGAGACGCCAGAGGTAGTCGCCCTTGCGGGTTGAGGCGGGGTGGATGGCGGAATAGGTTTCGTGGTGATAGGTTTCCTGGAAGACCTGGTAGGTCCCGATTCCCGCCTCGTGCATGATCTTGTATCCGTCGTGGTCGAGGGGTGCGGCATTGATGTTGACGCGGCGGATTTCACCGTGCCCTGATGTGACCGAGTAGACCTGCTGCACTGTCCGGGCCATGAACTCCGCGTCGTATTTCGGGTGTTCGCCGAAGACCAGTATCAGGCGCTTGTGCCCGGAATCTTCGAGTGCCGTGACCTGTTCGACGATTTCGTCGGGGGTCAGTGTTCGCCGGACGGCCTGGGTGTTGCTGCGGCGAAAGGCGCAGTACAGGCAGTCGTTGATGCAGTAGTTACCGATGTACAGCGGGGCGAACAGGACGATCCGGTTCCCGTAGACGTTGCGCTTAAGGGTGCGTGCGGCGTCGAACATCTCTTCGACCAGTTCGGTCTCTTCGCAGCGCAGGAGCGCGGAGGTTTCGGCGGCGCTCAAAGGCTCCTTCGCCAGTGATTTGGCGATTATTTCGCGTACTTCCGCCGGCGCCGGCGGAGGGGCGTTCAGCAGAGCGCCGAGTCGATCTTCGTCGATGAAGTCAACGGCGCCGTTGCTGAGTGTTAAGGATGTCATTGCACACATGTTACATCTCCGGAGGTTTGCCTGCGGCGCGCGAGGTAGTTCGGCGAGGCCCCAGGCCCCAGACCCACCGATCGCCCCAGCGACTCGATTCTGCTCCGCATGCATGAGTGACACTGCCGGGCGGTCTCGCGTATGCACGCCTTGGCTGGGTATATCTCGTACATCGGGCGATATTGCCGCGGCGTGAGATTCGGCATGACGACGTTGGCCCCGCGCGCCAGTCCAAGCTCTCGCCCCTCGGCGAGATTCAATGTAGCCAGCGCGGAGGTCGACGGTATGTTCGCAAGCGGGCAAACCAGGCGCGCCAGGGCCATCACGCGATAGGTCAACTCTTCGCTCGCCGGCGCCTGGTCGGCGCCGGCGCCGGTCTCTGCGCCCAGGGGCGTGTCGGGATGCGGGATGTACGGGCCCAGACCGATCATGTCGAGGTTCAAACGGGCGAAGGTCTCGACGTCGCCGGCGAGATCGTCGTATGTCTGGCCCGGGATACCGACCATAACGCCCGAACCGACCTCGTAGCCCATCTCCGCCATCCGCAAAAGCATCGCCGGACGGTCGCTGCGGCGATCGCCCAGCGGCGGGTGAATGCGGTCAAACAGGCCTCGGTTGGATGTTTCAAAGCGGAGCAGGTATCTGTCGGCCCCGGCCGATCGCCAGTGTGCCAACTCCTCATCGCCGCGTTCCCCAAGCGACAGCGTTACAGCAAGTGGCGTGGTGGACTTTATCTCCGCGACCAGGCCGCCAATGAACTCGGCGGTCAAGAGGGGATCTTCCCCGGCCTGGATTACCACCGTACCGTATCCGTATTCGACGGCTTGGGCGGCACAGTCGAGTATCTCGCCGGCGGACATCCGATATCTCTGAAGGCCGCTTCGCCCGGCGCTCAGCCCGCAGTATCCGCAGCGGCGCACGCAGTAGTTGCCGATCTCTATCAGCCCGCGCAGATGCACCTGGTCGCCGACGTTATCGCGGCGCACCTCGTCGGCGCGAGCCCAAAGCCGGGTCAGGGCCTCGGGATCTTCCTCCCGGAGCCAACGGGTTATCTCATCGTGATCCATCTCTTCAGCGGCGGCGCAGTTCTTTGCAGTCGCCCCCGGGGCTTCCCCTCAACCGGTTGGGTCGGCGGTCCTGTAATTCATTCTATGCTCCCCTATGCTCCCGCGACGTCGGAATCCTTGTTCGATTGCACGAAATATGCGACTTTTTCCATCGACGTCGTCAGATCCACGTGCTCGACGTACACGTTGGGGGGAAGGTGCAACCGTATCGGAGCGAAGTTCAGGATGCCCGTAACGCCGGCGTCCACGAGTTTATCGCCCACCTCCTGTGCCCTGTTGGCAGGGACGGTAATAACGCCCAGAGATATGCCCATTTGGGCCACTGTTGTCTTGAGATATGCCATATCGCAGCAGGGGCAGTTGCAGATCTCCGAACCAATCTTGTTCGGATCGTTGTCGAAGGCGGCTACTATCTTCAGCTTCGGACGCCTGCCCTCAAAGTAGGCCATGATCGCCCGCCCCAGATTGCCCGCACCAACAATAATCCCGCGCGTTCCATCCGGATTGTCCATGAAACTGTTGATGCTCTCGGACAGATCGGCCACTTCATACCCCTTGGACGGACTACCGGAGTATCCTATCGCCATCAGATCTCGCCTGACCTGCGGGGCGGTACCGCCAGACAGAGTCGCCAACTCGTGCGAATAGATGTTCTGGCGCCCCTTGGCCAACAATCCGGACAACAGGCGGCGATACAGGCTCAGTCGTCCAATGGTTTTCTCGGATACCAACTCTCGGGTCTCCATGCGTGTTGAGATACTATTGCTCATACATCGACGTATACGGAAGAAGCTGTGAACTTTTTCACAGATAGCATAATATACCGCACTCGGCGAAAAGTCAACTGGTCTACGGATTGCTCGAATTGTGTCGGCCTGGGGGAGGGGTCAAGGGCATTGTGCCTCCTGCTCGGGGTAATCGTATCTAACATTGTCGGGTATCGGGCGGTTTGGATTTCCACACAGCTTGCCCTGAGCGAAGTCGAAGGGAGGCTCGGAGAACGGCGGCGGCGGATCAACAGCCAACAACCAACACGGAACGCCCAACAATCAAGTAAACGACAATGGCAACGGCAACGGCAACGGCCTTTTCTTTAACCACGGAAAACACGGAAGACACAGAAATAAAAACGGCAACGGCAACGACATCAGCCACGGATGGCACCCGCCTTCGCCGAGGCTTCGGAGGGCAGGCTGGAAAGCACGGAAATGTTAACGACCACGGCGACGAAACCAGAGCCGTAATTTGGATGCGGTCCGCCGCGGCGGAACGCCGCTTTCACTTGTCGCGGAGCGACGGCTGTTGCCTTTCGCCGTTCCTTGAATATTGGGCGTTTCTTGTTGGCTGTTGGCCTCTGTGTTCCCGTTCACGTTTTACCTTCAAAAGTGTAAACTTAATATTTGAGACGTTCCCGGAATTTGAAAACACCGACCACGCCCTATTTTGTAAACGCCACAGCCCCGGCGCGAACAAAATCCGACAAACCGCGAAATCCCCTTTGCTTGGCGACCTCTTCGATAACGGTTTTTTCCTCCACCGTCAGACGAATATTGACCTGTTCGCTTCGAATGCCTGATCTGGCGGGAACAGGAGGTGTTTGACCCTGCTCCAACATGGTCGCCACGGCTGCCGCCAAGGCGTCGCGAGTATTCTTGACGCATTTTGCGGGCGTTTTGCCATCGGCGAAAACAGTGGCCAATTCCAACCCATGGGCGAACCATTCACCGTCTTCATATGTCAGGACAATCTGGTACTGATCGACCAGTTTCTTCGCCTTGACCATAATGGACGGAGCAAAAGGACGATCGACTGCTTCAGATTTTTTCGATTTTACGGACATAATACGGTTTAACCTTTCCTTTTATGCACCGGGATGCTCACGGGATTCTCGCCCGGCTTTACAAACACGTGATGCGAGCCGGAAATCCTCGCGAGTGTATAGCCCTTGCGGTTCAGCATCTTTTCGACCTCGGATAATCTCTTTGAACTCGCCACAATATCAGTATATCACAAGCTATACTGAATACAAGAGAGATTCTAGACTTGGCGGCGGTCGAACTGCGGGAGGCATTGTTCCAGCTCGGGCAAATCAGCGGGCAGGTAGTAACCGAAGACATCCTCGGCAGGAGTTTTCAAAGGTTCTGCGTGGGCAAGTAGGGTTGTCGGATAAAACCAGTTATCAGTTGTTGGTGATCAGTGACAATGGCGAACACGGCAGGCGGGGCTCATTTCAGGTTTCTTCTTACCGTAGAGAACCCGGCGCAGCCGTTGGCCGCAACCAAATGTAGTGTCGGCAACGACTTTTTTTGCCACGGAAAACACGGAAATGTTAACGGCGACGGCGATGTCGTTGCCGTTTGTTATTGAGCCCTACGATAGGAGGGTGATCGGAAAGTAGCCCAGCGGTGAGCCGCAGGCGAGCCCTGGGATATCGATCCTTTTATATCCCCAGAGCCCTCCGAACGGAGGGTGATTGAAAACCCCGCAGCACTCGTCTCAATCCTTATTTTATATTTTGACGCCCGCCCCCGAACACCCCCTCACCGCTCGTCCTCCTCGTCGTCCTCGTCCTCGTCCTCGTCCCAGTCCTCTTCGCCTTCGTCATCCCAGGAATACTGAGGCGGCGGGTCGCCCTTGGCGGCGATGACCTTCGGGCTGCCCCGATGGAGGGCGTCGAGGACCTCGCGAACCCGGACGCGGAACTCCCAGCAGTCGCCGAAGTCGAACAGATAGAGGAACTCCTGCCCGACGAAGAGGTCGATGGCGCCCATGGCCGCTTCATCGGCGAACGGTCCCACGTCGCCTCTTGGGTCCTCGTAGCGATCGTCCGAGTATCTTTTGCCGTCCATGTAGAAGGCGTAGAGGTGGTCGCTGTCGAAGTTGAACGCATCCTGGATGGCCTGGTGGAGGGCCTCCAGCGTGTGCTCGTCGGACAGGGCGATGGTCCGCCGGACCGGTCCCAGCGACACCTCGACCACGTAGGTTCCCTCGCGCCACTCCCGAGTGGGGGAAGTGGGCAGCACCAGGCTGTCCGCGCCGGATGGAAGGAGCGGCCGGAAGGCGTCCGCAAAGGGTGTCTCAACCTCCACGCCGCCGTCGCCGGGCTCGCGGCTCTGGCCCGGGAACTCCGGCGGATCGTGCTTGCGCCCCGGAAGGTTCCACAGAGAGATCGGGCGGTCTTCCCGGAGCACCTTCAGGACGTGCGCGCCGAACGGCGTGACGGTGACTGTCTTCAGACAGATATCGCCCTTGGAGTGGAACCGACTCTCCATCGGCAAATTGCGCGTATGCTCGACCAAACCGAACAGGCCCAGATGGACGAGGAAAGGATGCCCATACGCCGAGAGGACCGCCAGATTCGCCGGTAGCCTTCCGCCGACGGCCAGGGCCTTGCCCGGGTGGAGGCCTCCCAGCGCATCCAGGACCATCTCGATGAGGAGCGGGTCTGTCCGCTGCCGCGAGCCGCCCCCATGAAGGGCTTCCCAATCGCAGTAAACCCAGGCGGCCTCGAGCAGCGCGAGGAACCTGCCCGCCGGCGAGAGCCTCATCAGTTCCGCCGCTCGTTCGGTCGGGACCATGCGCAGCTTTGCGCCGACCTTGTCGAAAACGTGCAGGCGGTCGTTCATGCACACCCGCTGGAAGAAGTTCAGCAGCAGGTAGTACTCCTGGTCGGTGCGCGGATGCGTGTCGGTGCGGAACGTCAGCATCTGCCCATCGAGCGCGTGAAGGGTCTTGCGGTCGAGCGTTCGTTTGGCCGCCGTCAGGTAGGCCGACGGGGCCTCGATCGCCTCCAGGAAGAGGTCGAAATCCCGAACGATCGGCGAGGGCCAGGTCTCCGTGAACTCGTAGGGAGGGGCGTTCTCTGTCATCTCAGTGCTCCGCGTGGCTGTGGGGGGATCTCGCCGGCCCAGTCACGCGGCCCATGGTGCCGGCAGTTGAGGCCCAGGGACCGTCCCCGAGCCGATTAGAGACAATATGACACCCGATCCCGGGCCAGTCAAAACAAATTACGTCTTGCTGGCTGCTGGATATTCGCCTCTGCCGTCCACCCCCCGCCGTTCGCCGTTTCCGTCGCCAATTGCCAATTGCCACACCGTTAGACCAATAATCAAACAAAGCGTTCCCCAATCGGCGACAACCAAAAGAACCTCTAAAGTGTAAAGTGAAAGCCTGCTGTCGTTTTGCCACGTCGTAGCATTGCGAAGACGGGACTTGCCGCGACGTAGTCCGCAGGACGAAGACGGGTCCCCGATACCCCCAAATCGACAGGCCCTTTGAGCCTGACCCGATGTCGTTCGTATTCGATCATCGATAGATCAGCGGGTATGCGGCCGGATCGCGCAGGGACTCCACCGACAGGTCGACATCCAGTGCGGGCCAATGCAGGTGGTCCTCGTGAAGAAGATGAACGTCAAGGATATCGGCCACCTTGGCCTCCTTGAACCATGGGTAGTCAGTGTACGGCAGGAAGTACTCGGCCCCTTTCAAATAGAGCCACACCCCATGGCCGTCGATATTCACGATCTCAACGTCTGAAGTGTCCGTGCCAAGCTCTTGCGATTTCATCTCTGTGCTCCTGGATCGCTTTTTGAATACCCGTCAATTCAGGCGGGCGAATGCCGTGGTTGTACGCCAGCGCGACCTCGGGGCTCAGCCAGAACTTGGCCTCGCCTCGGCGCAATATACATGAACGTGCATCCGGTCTTCTTCACGGGAGAAGAAATAGAAACGATATCCACGCCATCTGAAAACAGTGGGGCTCATACCGCCATTCTACGCCCGCCGGCGCCGTGCCGCAAGCCCGTATCACGTCGTCTCGCATCAGTCTCCAGCAATATTATACACGATTGAAGCACCTGAAGCACCTTTTTCCATCCCCGCCAATAATCAAACAAACCGTTCCCCAATCGCAGACAACCAAAAGAACCCAAAGTGTAAAGTGAAAGCCTGCTGTCGCCACGACGTAGTCCGCAGGACGAAGACGGGACCCCGATGGACCCCTGACGACAATAATCAAGCAAGGCGTCCGGCGAATTAAATCAGGAACATTTTTTGCTATAACGACCATTTGGGCTCGAACAGGATGATTCGATGTTCATGCATGTCATAATCGTATATATACTCCCGCTTGTCAGGCCAGCAAGCCCACGCCAATTTCAGAAGGTTCTTATCCGCCGATATAATGCCATCCGCAATGGCCATGAATGCAATATACATAGCGTCATAGAATGGATTCTCCGGCTTCTTCGGGTCGGCTGGATCATCACGGTATTTCCAGAGTTTCCACTGGCGGAAAACCCCGCGCACAAGAGTCACTCCGAATGTAAACCACTGAGGCGTTGGCTTGAAATTGGGCGATACCACCAGCCCAGGAAAAACATCAGCCTCCGACCAGTCAATCCTGGCATCTTCGGCAATCTTTCGTACTGCTTCGTCACCAGAAAAAGTATCTACCAAGCGTGTAAAGAACTCTTCCTCGCATATTCTGCGGACTTCCTCCAACCAATCGGCCTCTTCCGGAGCATGCGTAAAGGCGGTAATGGGTCGTGTGCCGGCATCGTGGTCAAGACAAGCCTGTTTGCCTTCTTCCAAAAGCATGCGAATGGGGGGAATAGGTAGAAGGCCTCTCGTTGGTGCATGTCTTGCCGAATGCCCCTCCGTGACTTCCCAAATTAGTGCTTCACGCTTCTCAATCCAACAATTGCCCGCCTCCTCTGTAACTCGCCGCATGTTTGCATGAATCATCGCATCGAGACGCGCTTCTTGATCTACAGAGAGTGTTTGCCGTTCACCCAGATCCTCCGTCATGATTTCTTGTAAGAGAACATCAGTCAGGAGAAAGTCAAATTCGGATCCAAGGTCTGCGATGACTCCATCCCGAGCAGCTTTCACCATGGATTTGTCGAGAACAAGCTTTGTCACATCGTGCCTTTCACGTGGGAACAACTCGCAGTCAGCCTGCTACTGCTTCCCCAGTTTCTCAAGTTCCGCCTGAGCATCCGTAGCGGCGCGAGTCTTGGGGTATCTGGCAATGAGTTCCTTGAGAACATCCATTGCCTTCGTTTTCAAGCCCGCGCCGATGTAGCTCCTTGCCAAGGAAAGCTGTGATCGAGCCTTGTCCTCGTCAGTTCGCTTTGGCGCTGTGGGTTTGGATGTTGGTTTAGGTGCCTTTCCGGTCTTCGTGGGCGCGGGAGCTTTGCCAAAGGCACAGTTTGACAGATACAGAGTCAAGACGTAGTAGTTATAGCCCTTTCGAGTATGCCACTTTGTCTCAAGCCTGGCGATTTCCCCGTGAATTGTCACATTTGTACCCTTCTTCAACTTCAAGATGTCCTGGGTAAACCGCAGGTCGAAGCTGGCATGTACCACAAGCCAACCTTTTCTCCCATGTATCGGGAGCACGCTATTCTCGAAACCCAATCCAACGCTACTTGAACTGGCACCAGACGCCCTGAATTTCCCGCTGAAACCGAGAACTGTACCACGAGTGGCGTTCTCGGCAATCCACTTTTCAATCAGGGTAATCTGCAAAGACGAGTAGTGCTTGTTACCCACCGGCATAAGGTTTCGGGGTATCTGAGACAGCAATGAGGCCAGCGACTTGTAGACCTTTGGGGCCTCTGCCGCCTTGGCTTCCGGTGGCTTCAAGAGCTTGGACATACTTCGGGACGGGAGACTTGGTTTCTTGAGCAGGCTCGCAACCCTCTCCGCTGGCACGGCGAAGTTCAGGTCACCTCCCCCGATGCGGCCCTTAGTCGTCACTCCCACAACTGCACCATCAGAACTGAGCAGCGGTCCTCCGCTGGAGCCATGAGTTATTGGTGCAGAGGTCTGGATCTCTGTAATTCCACTATCCCGCCGCAAGCCGCTGACGAGGCCGTCGCTTAGCGTATTGGTCAAACCACGCGGGCTACCGATGGCGTAGACCTTCTCGCCAACCTTGGGCAGGCCTACCCTGAGTTTCAGGAACGGCAGGTCCTTGCCATCGACTTTAATGATCGCCAGGTCCGCCTGTTTATCCACAGCCACGATTCTGGTGACGGGCAGCGAAGGTTGATTCTGGATGTAGACACGTGCGGATGCAGCGTCCTTTATGACGTGGTGGTTGGTTACGATAGTACCCGCCGCGTCAATCAAGAAGCCCGATCCTTGGCCCAACGGCCTTCCGGTCGCGTTGTATGTGTGAATCTTCACAACTGCCGGCGATGCCTGGGCGAAGAGTTTCTGGGCGCCCAGTGGTATTGCAGGTTGAGTCGTAGGCGGGGAGATCTCATCGGCCAGGGTCGAACTAACTCTTGCAAGCATAGTGAAGCAAATCAGGAGCCCCGCAGGCACGATGCGCCCGAATCGATGAGGAACGCGAGAAACCAAACACATTTCGTTCATTATGCCACCCTTTCTATCCATGAATTTGCTGCCAACACCGCAGCGGACGCCCCGGGTCTCCTGAATCGGCGGGAGATTGAGCCGCCGGCCGCATTTCGGACAGTGTACATGTGCCATAGTTTGCCCCTATCCCTTCAACCTGTCTCCTGCCGCGGGTTCATGTTGCTTGTGGATATATGAATATCCTGTTGTGAAGCATTGAGATCAACCCTTAAACACGCCACGTCTTGGCGGGTACTGAAATTCGACATACATTATCCCTGCTCTGGCAGCTTCTTCACCGTGTTTCCCGGTAAGTAATTCTCTTTGGAGACCACTTTCTTGCCCGATTTTGCCTCCAGTTCTTTTCTGGCGCCCCCCGCGACTGAGCCGCCCTCCACAGCGGCCTGCTTGTTTTCATTAAATCCTATACCGTGTCAGCCATATCCGTAAGACGCATTTTGCCGTCAGCAGCCGGCATTTTCAAACCGTTACAATTTGTAACGGTTTCATCCGAACCTTCATCCAACAGCCTTTTTTTCAGCACCCGCCAATAAACAGCCGGGTTCTTGCTGTCGGAAAGCACAGCGACGATATCAACCACTGAAAAACACCAATTTCCCCTTTCCTGGTCCCAATGCCGCCGGATCTTCCTACCTTCAAACAACGCTATCTGTGTGGACTGTTCAGCCATCTTTTTATCCCTTTCCCTCGACAACTCGACAATCGCGATTTCATGCGATTTCGTCAGACCTTACAACTCGTAGACTAATCGATCGTTTTGTTAGTCGCAATCCCTCAATCCCTAAGATCGGGATCCGACAATTATGTGCGGTTTCACGGCGACCGTCTTTGCCTGGGCTTTTGCCCCGGTCCCTTGGAAGATTATGCAACAAGCCTCCCGACCACTGCCAAGCCGCAAGCGGCCCGACTCCAGGTTCGTTCGGGTTCCATCTTGTTCGCCGCTTGCGGCTTGGCAGCGGGCGGGCAAAAGCCTTTGTGCAAATACACTGTGATCGCAAAATCCTGTGTGCGCAAGGGTTAATATCAAAGGTGCATAATCTCCATTGTGCCTCGGCCGGGAAGGCGGCGATCGTTTTGTGTCGCTTTACGCCCACGGTCTTTCTGTCGGCCATTGTGTTTCTCCTGAGAGATTCATTGTCCCTGAGCCTTGAATATCGAGCGGAGTTCGGCCGCCCATATAAGAACATATCCTAACCCGCATTTCTCACCGGTATAATAATGAATCGGCCGCCAATCTATGGTATTCTATGTTTAACAATAACTTAGAAGCCACGGAAGGACGGCCGACTCATGACACAGTGTAGCACGGAAGCTATAAGAATCAAGACCCTTGCCAAACGTTCTGTCGTCGCCGATTT
>JADHXQ010000070.1 GCA_016782885.1 Phycisphaerae bacterium
CGCCGAACTCCTCGATGTGCTGGGTAGGGGAATGCGGATATCATCGCTTCATCACCTGCCCGCGGTCGCCGGGCTGATCTGCGACCGCCTGGGCATCCAGCGCGACTTCAAACGTCCCAGGCAGTTCAAGCTGAATCCGTGGTTCGTCGACTACAAGCACTTGGGCAAGACGCTGCCCACCCGACAACTGCTCCATGCAGGGACCATTCCCAAACCGTATGACTCCCAGTTCAAGGCGCTTATGCGCACCACTCTGGGCGCCGCCCCGGCAAGGCGGAACATGAGGAACACCAGCCGCGTTTCTTCCAATGACGGGAAAGAGACGCGAATATACGGTTTCCCCCTCACCGATCTGATGCGCCAGGGTTCGTTCGCCTCGTCGCTCATCCTGTCGTGGACCGGCGAATCGCCACGGGACTTCGAAGCGGTCCTGGTCGAGAAATGCCTCATCGCCGCCCTGAGCAACGGTCCGGGAACGATATCCGCCCAGGGCGCCAAGCTGTCTGCCGCCGCGGGCAACACGCCCAACACCGCTATGATCGCCTCACTGGCGTCTATCGGGCAGGTCCACGGAGGCAACGGGCGCCGGGCGGTGGAGTACCTGTTGAGCATCTTCAGGGAAGTCAAACTCGACGACCCGTTCGAACCGAACCACGGGTTGAACCTTGCCTGTCTTGCAAAGAAGGAAGTCAATAGATTTGCCAAGATCCGCTCAGATGCCAAAGAAGCCGGAACCGAATACGACCGCATTCCATGTCTCGGGCATCCGGTGTTCAACACCGAGGCTGTCAACTACGATCCCAGGGAACGGGCCATCGCCGAATACCTGGCCGAAAAGGAAATCTGCAACGTTTTCCTGGACTTCTACCACCTGCTGACGGCCAGGCTCAAGAAAGTCGGGATCGCCCGGAATGTCTGGGCGGTCAACCTCGATGGCGCCATAGCTTCGGTAACGCTGGGTATCTGCTGGCGGGCGCTGAAGGAAAGGCGCATGACCGTGCAGCGAGCGTGCGATATCGCATTTCTGATGTTCGCGGTAGGGCGCTCGGCCGGAAGCGCCGGCGAGTTCCTCGACCACCAGGACCACGGAAGCCCCATGGACATGCGAATACCCGTAAGCGAATGCGTCTCCCTGACCAGACCGAGAGATTGATGCTGTCGACAGGTTTCCGGGTCAGAGTCCCTCGACAAGATCAAGCGGTAGGAGCGAGTGGATGTAGGCGACCAGGTTTTCCGCCGCTTGCAGAGCCAAGGAGTACTCTTCTCTGTCGGGGGCGACAAAGTCGCCGGGATATCGAAATGCGGCGGCGTAAGGCGTCAGCCGAGCGGCCGCCTCTTGCCATAGGGCAAAGCCCGGCTCGCTTTTCTCGGCCTGTTCTATCAGTATGCGGATGTCGTGCGTTTTTCCAAATGATTGACCGCGAAGCACGAGGAAACCCTTGACCGCTTTTTCCGCGGCTTGTTGGCAGTGGTAGATGGCGGTATCCAGCAGGGGGTCGTCCCCGGCGGCCAGGCGATGTGCAGACTCAAGGTCATGTTTGGCCTTGATGAGCCAGCCTTTTACCATCGCATGCAGATCTTCAACCATAGAGGACCTTCCCGCGTTCAAGAATGTCGGCTTCCAACGATGTCCGCACATTGCGGTAGCGGTCGAATTCCTTCCGGGTCTTGACCATGATATCCAATGGGACCGGAATGCCTCTCATGCGGAGGTGGGCTCGCCGGGCGCGCTCGGTCGGCCTGACGTCGCTGTCTTCAACTATCACCATCAAGTCCACGTCGCTGTCTTCGGCCGGTGTTCCCCAGGCATACGACCCAAACAGGAACACCTTCTCCGGATGGAATTCCGCCACTAAACGGTGTGTGATGTTATCCAGGATTTTCTGGTCAGCAATCATCGTTACATTCCTTTAGGGTATCGGCACTTTAAGTGTAGAGTATCGAGTTGCTCCGTCAAGTTATTATCCAAGTCGGCGCCCAGTTCCCCACTTCCGTTTGGACCGGGAATCTGGTATCCTTTCGCGTCTTATGTTTGAATCTCTGACAGAGAAATTCAGTGACGTCTTCCGCAAGATGTCCGGACGAGGGCGAATTACCGAACAGAACGTTCGTGACTCCATGCGCGACGTCCGCACTGCGCTGCTCGAGGCCGACGTGAACTTCAAGGTCGTCACGCAGTTTTGCGAGGATGTTACGCAAAAAGCTGTTGGCGCCGAGGTCATAAAATCTCTCCATCCCGGGCAGTTGATGGTCAAGATCGTTCAGGACGAACTGACCGCCCTGATGGGCCCGGTCGACTCGCGGATATACTACGTCAGCCCGCCTCCGACAATAATCCTGATGGCCGGTCTGCAGGGTGCGGGCAAAACCACCACGTGCGGAAAACTTGCCAAGCTTCTCGTCAAGCAGGGCAAGCACCCCGTTGTGGTCGCCTGCGACTTGCAGAGGCCCGCGGCCGTCGAGCAGTTGGCGATCGTCGCCGAGCAGGTGGGCATTCCGTCATTCAGGGTCGAAGGGTCCGGGAACCCCGTCAGCGTGGCACGCAAGAGTATCGCCTGGGCCGGTAAGAATGAACGCGACGTGGTCATAATCGACACCGCCGGAAGATTGCACATTGATGAAGAGATGATGCGCCAGGTTCAGGATATTTCCTCTTCCGTCAACCCCCACCAGATATACCTCGTCGTAGACGCGATGACCGGTCAGGACGCGGTTAATTCGGCACGGGAGTTCAACGAACGCCTCGAACTCGACGGCGTGATCCTGACGAAGTTCGATTCAGATGCCCGCGGCGGGGCGGCGTTGAGCGTAAAGGCCGTCACCGGAAAGCCGATCAAGTTCATCGGCGTCGGCGAGAAGCTCAGCGACCTCGAAGAGTTTCATCCCGACCGGATGGCCGGGCGGATCCTGGGCATGGGCGATATCGTCTCGCTCGTCGAGAAAGCCCAGGGCGAATTCGACGCCGAGCAGGCCGCCGCCATGCAGGAAAAGATGGCCAAGGGGAAGTTCACCCTGACCGACTTCCTCGGCCAGATGAAGCAGATGCAGAAGCTCGGGTCGATGAAGCAGATCCTCAAGATGATCCCGGGCATGGGCGGTCAGCTCGATGCGATGCAGATGGACGGGGACGAGATGCGGCACATGGAGGCGATAATCCTTTCGATGACTCCCTCCGAGCGTGAGGACCCGGGCGTTATCGAGGCCTCCCGCCGCCGGCGAATCGCCAAGGGCGCCGGTCAGGAAAGCCAGGACGTTTCAGGGCTCATCAAGAGCTTCACCCAGGCCGCGGGCATGATGAAGCAGATGGCCGGCATGGGCACGCGCGATCGCATGAAAATGGCTCAGAATATGGGGCAGATGGGCATGGCCGGCGGTTTCCCGGGCAAAGTCAAACAACGCTCCAAACGCCTGACAGCAAAACAACGCGCAAATCGCAAGAAGAAGAAACGCAGAAGGTAACGGCCTGGCAGTTGGCAGTTGGCAACGGATTAACGGCGACGACTCAACGGCGGGTGGACCCTATTGGGATGTTTCATAAACACCGAGGACTATCAACATGAATTCCATGACTCGCAGAAAGTTTCTGGCCAGCAGCGCTCTTGTCACCGGCGGGGCGATGCTTTCCCGCTCGGTTCTGGCGAAAGCTCCCGCAGCAGCAAAGCCCAATATCCTCTGGATCACCAGCGAGGACAACGGGATTTCGTGGGTGAGCTGTTACGGCGGCGTCAACGCCAAAACACCAGCTATCGACAAGCTGGCTGAAGAGGGCTTTCGCTACACACACTGCTTCGACAACGCGGCCGTCTGCGCGCCCACACGCTCGTGCTGGATCACGGGCATGTACGCGATATCCAACGGCACCCAGCCCATGCGAAGCCGCAACAATATCCCGCACGATAAAATCAAGTACTATCCCGATCTCCTGAAAGAGGCCGGATACCACGTGACCAACGGGGGCAAGACCGACTACAACATCGGCGGTCGCGGCGATAACGACTGCTGGGTGCAGAAGGGCGGTAAGAAGAAGGATAGATACGGATGGCGCGGGCGCAAGTCAGGCCAACCATTCTTCGCTATCATCAATATCGGCGACAGTCACGAGAGTCGCGCCCACGGCCGCGGTAAAGGAACCAAGGATCCCGCCAAAATGAAGCTCTTCTCGTACCATCCGGACCTTCCGGTGATCCGCGAGAACTACGCCAAGTACGCAACCGCCGTGGAGAAAATGGACTCCGTGGTCAAGCGAAGCATCGACGCCCTCAAGGCCGACGGACTCTACGAAGAGACGATTATCGTCTACAACTCCGACCACGGCGGCGTGATGGCCCGCAGCAAGCGCTTCGTCTACTCGAGCGGTATCCACTGCCCTCTGGTCATCCGCATCCCGGAGAAATGGAAGCAGTTTTACCCCGCCGCCAAACCGGGCATGACGGTCGACCGGATCGTGAGCTTTATCGACATGCCCAAGACCTGGGTCAGCCTCGCCGGATGCGACATCCCCGACACCTTCCAGGGAACGGTCTTCCTGGGCAAGCGTATCGAGCCCGAACCGAAATATCACCTCGGCTTCCGCGAACGCGCCGACGAACGGTACGACTCGGTCCGCATGATTCGCGACAAGCAGTATGCGTACTACAAGAACTACATGCCCTACGCACCGGCGGGGCAGTACCTGGCGTACCTCTGGCGAGCACCCGCCACGCCGGCGTGGGAGAAGCATCACAAGGAAGGCAAGACCAGCGAAATCACCGGACGATTCTTCCGCCCGCGCGTGTCGGAGGAGTTTTACGATACCGTCGCCGATTTCGATAACGTAAAGAACCTGATCGACGACCCGAAACACCATGCGAAGATCGCCGAACTCAGAGGCGCCCTGCGCAAGAAACAGCTCGAACTCTTCGATTCCGGGCTCATTCCTGAGACCATGCGCGTGCGCCGCGCCGCGGCCAACAATACGACCATTTACGAAATGGTCCGTAACGAGAAACTCTACCCGCTTGCCAAATACCTCGACGCGGCCGACCTGGCGCTGGCTCGCGAGAAAAAGAACCTCGCCGCATTCGTCAAGGGCCTCGCCGATACCGACGAGTGCATGCGATACTGGTCGATTGTCGGTCTGCTCCTGCTCGACAAAAACGCCGCCGGCGCCGAAGCCGCAATCGCCAAGGCGACCGGCGACCTGGCCGAAGAAGTTAAAATGCTCGCCGCATGGACTCTTGTGAAGATCGGCAAGGGCGAACAGGGCCTCGCCTGCCTGCGCAAGATGCTCTTTGAGGGCTCAAAATGCACCCAACTCCTTCACAACACAATAGACTGGATGGGCGAGCCCGCATTCCCGCTGGTAAAAGAAGTCAAGAAAGCCGGAACCGGAAAAAGAGGCAAGTACGGAACCGGTATTCTCGCCCACACGGCGAAAGTTAACGGGCTTTGACACACGAAACGTATTAAGCGTACACAACAGGAGACTCGCGAGAATGATCAAGTACAACACAACGCGTCGCAGTTTACTGATAAGCCTTGTTATTTGTGCCACATGGCTTGTCGTTTTAGCATCTGCACACGCGGCAGAGCAGTCGTCTCGAGAGATTATTGTTTTCCTGGGCGATAGTATCACCGCCGCGGGTGGATATGTTCGGAACATTGACGCGGTATTGAAGAAGCGGGACCCGAAGAACGCCCCTCGCGTTATCGGTCGAGGTAAGAGCAGCGAGACGGTTTCGGGACTCAGCGAGGCGTATCATCCGGGTTTTCGCCCGTGCATCTTCGCGCGGCTTGACAAGATTCTCAAGGATACAAACCCCACCTGGGTTGTTGCGTGCTATGGTATCAACTGCGGGATATATCATCCTTATGACGAAAAACGGTTCGCGGCGTATAAAGCCGGCATCGAAAAGCTCATCAGCAAAGTACACGCCTCGGGCGCTCGCCTGGTCCTGCTCACCGCGCCGCCCTACGCTCGCTCCGGACCGGCATTTCCCGAGGGCACCGACGCCGCGACGCGCGAGAAACTCATCGCCAAGGCCAACGCCGCCGCCGCTGTCGAGGCGAATAAGAATCCACGAAAGTATGGCTACCGCACACCCTATGCGTACTACGACTCTGTCATGGCGCGTTACGCCCAGTGGCTTGAAACCCTGTCTGATCGCGATAACGTATGGGTTGTCAACCTGCGAACGGCGATGCTGCCGCGATTGAAAGAATGCTACAATCGCGACCCCATCCACCCGAACGGGACCGGTCACGGGGTCATGGCCGACAGCTTCCTGAAACAATGGTCGCGAATCAAAAAAGAGGCCGTCAAGATCAAACTCCCGACGGCGACCACTCCGAAAGCCAGTGCCTGGCCCGGAAAGAAGGGCGATTTCCGTTCTTTCGCAAAGTACAGCTTCCAGAACGACAAAGCCAATTGCATGGTTGTGGTTCCAACGCGGATCGCAAAGGGCAAACCGTGGATTTGGCGTGCCAGGTTCTGGGGACACGAACCGCAATTTGATGTCGCCCTGCTGAATAAGGGCTATCACCTTGTCTATTGTGATGTAGGTAACCTTTATGGAAGCCCAAAGGCCGTCGCTCGATGGGACTCGTTCTACAAGTATCTTACTGAGGAACATGGTTTTGCTAAAAAAGTCGTACTGGAAGGGATGAGTCGTGGCGGTTTGATCATATATAATTGGGCGATCAAGAACCCTGAAAAGGTGGCTGTTATGTATGGTGATGCGCCGGTCATGGATTTCAAGAGCTGGCCTGGAGCGGGTAATGGAGGGATACACAAGTCTTATGGCTTCAAGAGTATAGATGAAGCAAAGGCGTACAAAGGCAACCCTGTAGACAACCTGGCCGTCTTGGCGAAGGCGGGTGTTCCGATCATTCACGTTGTGGGCGATGCGGATAACGTGGTGCCAATCGCTCAGAATACCACGCTCGCGGAAAAGCGATACAAGGCGCTTGGCGGCGTATTTGAAGTGATTCACAAAAAAGGCGTGGGGCATCACCCGCATTCGCTTAAAAACCCGGCTCCGTTGGTGCAATTTGTTGAGAAGTACTATGAAGGAAAAAAGTGAACTATAGAGGCGAAGACCGAAGCCTCGGTGAATACGGGTCCTACCGTTATCGTTCAGTCTTCCACTATTTCGGTCTTCAGGTATTGGTGTTTGTACTGTTCGTTGCGGCCGCGGCGAGCGGCGATTTTTGCCTGCTCTTCGCGTTTGAGCGTTCCGGTGGGCAGGGCGGCGGGGCGGATGGGTCCGAGTCGTCCGCTCTTGCGTTTGGCGCCGTACTCGACGTTCAACTCCCCCAGAGCGCGGTCCATGAGGCCGCCGAGGTCCCGGAGATTGTCGGTTCCCTCGGATTCGATGCATAACTGGTAGTACGGAACGCTGTCGAAATGTCCCTGCAGCACGAACGTATCGACGTGCATGTCGAGCCGGCCGGTGGCGATGCGCATGGCCTCGACCACCTGGTGCTCGGTGATCTTCTCACCGGTGATATTGGCGGTGTGCAAACCGCGCGAGAGAAACTCGAAGATCGGACTCTTCCCCAGATGCCCGGCGACCCTGACGCGGTCGTCGAGATCGTATCGCCACAGGCCCGCCCAGTTGGTGACGACCAGGAAGTACTCGCCTCCGGCCTGCAGCTCGTGGGCCCCGAGCGTGTCGGGGCGATCGCTTTCGCGCTGATCCGCGGGTAGAAATTCGAAGAAGTTGCCCATGATCTCGGCGGTGCCGGCCGATGCGTCCGAGGTCAGCGGTATCGAGAAGCGTCCCTCGCTGGCCAGCAGCCCCAAGTCGCGGACGGGCACGTCGCCGAAGAGTTCGCCCAGGCGTCTGAGGTAGAGTTTCAGCGTACCGCCGGTCCAGTTTGCCAGCAGCGACGGATTCCAGAAATGCCCTGGCAGCAGCACCCCGTCGCGATCGACGCCCGCCTGCATGCGCCGCGCGAGGGTCTTGTCGCCCTTGAATCTGACGGTGCGGGCGATCGTCTCGGGAAGGTCGCCCGGTGGGTTCAGCGTTCCGTCGGCCACATCGCGGATGAGGCGTTCGGCGTGTTGCTGGGCGGTCTCGATCATCGTTATCGTGCTCGACGGATTGGCCGTTATGATCATCGAGACGTCTCGGCCCGCGCCGCAGCGGCAGATGGTGTAGTACTTGACCTGGGGATCCTCGATGGACGCGGCGGTAGCGGGTGTGACGTACATCCGCCGGACGATTCTCATCTGGTTCTGCATCATCAGCCCGCTGATCGCCCCGCACGGAATGCCCGTGGGGCTGGTGTATTCGCACATGGGCGACGAGATTCGCAGGATGGGTCTGAGCCATCCTGCCGGATGGTCCCGCAGCGCCGCGATGCCCCATATGTTCGATCCGCGGCGCATCGCTTCCGCGAAACGCCGCGTGACGGGGATGTGTTTGGGCTTACCGGTGGTTCCGCTGGTCAGCGAGAACATCAGCACGTCGTGCCCGGGCGGAAGGAGCGCGGTGGTATTTCCTTCGAAGACGCGGTCCATATACGGTCGCATTTCCTCGTAGGAGCGGATCGGTACGGCGGATCGGAAATCTTCGATCGATTTGACGGATCCCAGGGCGTGGTCCCGCCCGAAATCGGTCTGGGCGTGTGCGTCCAGCAGTTCGTCGAGCAGTTGCTTCTGGACGTCTTCGGTATGATTGTGCGCGGTAAGGAACGCCCTGCGCTGCTTGTCGGCGTGCCGACCGGCCAGGTAAGCCACCGGTCGCAAGATTGTCCGTTTGATGCTCATTGAATGACCAGTAATCAGTAATCAGTAATCAGTAATCAGTAATCAGTAATCAGTGATCACTGGTCACTGATCACTGGTTTCTACGCCGTCCTCTGAGCCTCGACCTCCGCGGGGTTCTGAATTTCGGATTCGGCGACATTATCCTCTGCGAGATACTTCCTGAAGAATGCGATTGACCTTGCGGCATACTGTCTGGGTTCGACTATTGCGGCATGGTTGTGTTTGGCGCCTTTGACGACCCAGAGATACTTCGGTTCGGGTGCGATTGCGTGAAGCGAGTTTATCTGGTCTTCGCGGATATAGGAGTCCCTCTGCCCGTAGACCAGCATTATCGGGCAGTTGTGCATTTCCATGAGAACCTTGTGGACTGACGGATATCGGCAGGCGAGTTTGGGTTGGGCGAATCGAATGAGCAGCCAATAAAGAAACTGCCAGAACCGTTCCGTATGATTATCGTAGACCAGCTTGACGCTTGCGAAGATGTGGGCCCATCGCTTCATGAACGAGATGATCGTCAGTTCCGTGCTGAAGAGACCGTCGCACAGGATGGCCTTGACGTTCGGCGTGCTGCATGCGGCAAGAAGCGACGAACCGGCACCGCGGGAGATTCCGAATAATCCGACGTTCGGCGACTTTCCCTCCGCCGTCAGCGCCGCTTCCACGTAAGCCAGTGCGCCGAGGGTGTCCTGCTGCTCCTTGTCCGAAGGCCACTGGAGCGGTTTGTATCGGCTGCGATTGCTGCTGTCGCCGTGTCCGCGATAGTCGAATGTGAAGACGTTGAAGCCTGCTTCGATGAGCGGTCTGGCGTATCGAGAGCAACTGAACATGTCCGCTCCGTATTCGTGGCAGAATAGTATTGTGCCCTTGTACTCGTGTCGATTTTGCGGGTGCAGGTGCATTCCCCGCAGGGACGTTCCGTCGAAGCTGCGGAACCTGACCATCTCACCGAGGAGGGGCTTGAAGTCCGGCGGGCCCACCGACAGCGGCGGGGGGGTGTCAACGAATATATTCAGGGTGATGCGAACGTATTTCGCGAGTATCATCGCCGTGAACGCCAGCAGCGACAGGCACGTCAGGACGATCACCAGCACGGCCCAGTGGCGCACTATCCAGGGAGGCTCGATCGCGGCTATGATTTCTATGAGCATGGCAACACATTAAAATGATAAAGAACGTTCCGGACCGCCTGGCGCGTGGCAGACCGCAGCGGAATATTATAAGAATAGATATTGTCAAAGTGTAGCACCGATTGTGAGGCGGCTTGGTAATTGTCGGCTGGCAAGCTAATCGCTCCGTATGCTTGTCGGGATTTCCGCTTTTGTTCCAGTCCGTGGGAATCCGATATAATCTCTGGAAAGCCCCGCGGTGGTCGTGGGCGCCGCCCGTCTGGTATATCAGGACAAAGACCGCGAAATTCGCCGCCCATATGCCCAACACCACACAGAAAAGCCTCTCCCGCCGGTTCCCGATCCTCGGACGCGCTGCTCGCGGGATCAAGCGGGCGACGGTTCTTTGGGGTATTGGCGCGTGCATATTCTTCCTGCTGTATTTTTTTTATGTCCGCCATTACCTCAATCCGCAGTTGCTTTATCACGCCGACAAGATCGTCCTGCCTTCCGGGAAGGTGATTGATTTTCCGATTTACCGGCAAGGCGCGGAGTTCGGCAGGGAGTTTCTCGGTAGACCGGGCGGGCTGTCGGAGTATGCCGCCGCCCGCTTGGGTCAGTACTACTACTACAGCCGCCTCGGCCCCATCGTTCTTACCGCCATTGCTTTGGGCCTGTACCTTTTCAGCCATTGGCTGATCGGAATCGGCGGCGGGCGGGCCAGCCGATGGCTGCGGTTTGCACCTCCGCTGCTGCTGCTGATCGCCTGCAACCAGTACACGTTCGCGCTACACAATCACGTTGCACTTGCCGCCGCATTGATCGCGGCGGTCTTTTACCTTTTCGTTGCCGCCCGTGCGGACAGGGCGGTAGTGAGACTCATTATTTTCGCCATCACCTGCATCGCCTTGTATTACGCCGCGGGCGGATCGTACATGCTGTTTGCGATCCTGTGTGTTCTGTTTGAGGTTCTGACCAGGCGGCGGTATCTTCCCGGCGGATTATATGCGTTGACCGCCGCTCTGGTTCCGCTGGGCGGCGTGTGGTTCTTCGGGATTGCTTTCAATGCTGCGTATTCTCTTCCCTCGGGTCTTCTTCCATTCGATGGAACGTTGGGCGTGACGGCGTTGTGGGGCCTCTATGTTTTCTTCGTCCTGGTTGCGATCGGGCTACCGCCGCGGTGCGCCCTTGGGCGGTTGGGGTTTGCATTGGGGACCTCCCGCCTGCCTGGAAAGCTCAAGGTCGCCTGCGCCGTTGGGGTTCTGGCGGCCGCGAGTGTTTCGGCCGCTTGTTTCACTATTGACACCGATGCCCGGAGGGTTCTGCAGGCGAACTACCTGGCGCGTATGGAGCAGTGGGGCGAACTCCTTGAAGAGGTCGATCGCCATGGGGCGCGGGGGTATCCGCCGTCTGTGATGCTCGACGTCAATCTGGCATTATTCGAGACCGGTCAAATGGGAAACAGGATGTTCTCGTATCCTCAGCATCCTTCGGTGCTGTTTGAGATCGGTTCACACGCCGTCGAGTACAAAGGCGGATGCGAAGTCCTGCTCCGCCTGGGGCGCATCAACGAAGCGGAACACTCCGCCCTGGAAGCCCTGGAAATCAACGGGGAGCGACCGGAAACGCTCCGCTGCCTGGCGATCATCTATATCGTCAAAGACCAACCGGGCGCCGCCCGGATCTTCCTGACAAGGCTGAGCAAAGACCTGATCGCCGGACAATGGGCCAGAGGCACTTTGCGCCGCCTCGAAGACGATCCGCGACTGTCGTCCGACGAGCAGATCAGGTATCTGCGATCCGTCATGCCGCGACATGACATGATAGTCACGTCGACCAAGTCGACCGATGCGTCAGCCGGGTCGGGGAATATGAAAGAGACGCTTCTACTGGCGCTTCTGGCCGGGAACCGAAAGAACCGCATGGCTTTTGAGTATTTGATGGCCTATTACCTGCTGACGAAACAACCGGGTAAGATCGCGTGCAGTCTCGGGCGGTTGGATGATTTCGACTATCCCACCGTTCCTGACCACTACGGTGAGGCCGCTCTGATGTACGGTTACAAGGTCCGGCGCCAAGTCAAGCTCGCCGGGCCGGTCTTCAGGGCTCAAACTCGCAAGAAGATCCGCGATGTGGTTGGGATAATGCGTGGATGCAAAGGCGATCAGGACGCGATTTCCAAGGCCCTGGCCGATGAGTTTCCCAACAGTTACTGCCGCTATCTTCTCACCGGCAACTCGGGAGGAGCAAGATGAGCCATCGCCGCCGGTTCTGTATTTTCGTTCCGCTTGCCGTTACGGTTGCGATCGCAGTGTACTGCTGTCTCCTGCCTCCGGCAGGCGTGCCTCAGGAGTATGTAGACATCGCCCGAGCCCCTTCTATCGATCCCGACTACGCCGGTTGCACGATCCCGCCGAACATTGCGCCGCTGAACTTTGTGGTCGGGGAAACAGGCGTGGAGTACCGCGTCCGGGTTTATGGCGGCAAGGGTGAGGGATTCGTTATCTCAAGCCGGTCGGGGCGGATCGCGATTCCCATGGACAAGTGGAAGGCGATGCTCGAGTTGAATCGCGGCGGGGACCTCCATTTCGACGTTTACACGATGGGGCGGCAAGGGCGGTGGCGTCGATTCTCGACGATCACCAACAGCATTGCACGCGAGGACGTGGATTCTCACCTGGTCTACCGCCGCCTCAAACCAGTGCATACCATCTACACGAATATGGGCACGTATCAGCGCGACGTCAGCACCTACCGCGAGTCGCCGGTCCTGCTCAGCGATCCCGGTTCCCGCCGCTGCGTCAATTGCCATACGTTTGTCAACAACAATCCCGACACGATGTGCCTGCACGTCCGCGGGCCCGGGAAAGCGGCGATGATCCTGGCAAAAAACGGCAACGCCACGAAGATAAATACACGCACTGATTTCAACGCGCGACCGGCTTCGTATACCGCGTGGCATCCGAGCGGGCGTCTAGCGGCATTTGCCTCCATTGGCGTTATACAGTTCCACCACGCGGTGGGCAACTCCCGAGGCGTGATGGATCTCGCTTCCGACGTATGCCTCTACATCGTTGATTCCAATCGCGTCACCAGCAACCGGGAAATGGCGGACCCCGACCGTCTCGAAACGTTTCCCACGTGGTCGCCCGACGGGAAGCACCTCTATTTCTGCAGCGCCGAGAGAGTCTGGGACGATCGCCCGGGAGTACCGTCGGAATATCATCAGATTCGATACGATCTGGCGAGGGTAAGTTACGACCCCGCCACAGGACAGTGCGGTAAGCGCCAGACCATACTTTCTTCCGGTGAGACCGGATTGAGCATCAACGAGCCGAGAATTTCTCCCGACGGACGGTTCCTGTTGTTCTGCATGGCCCGACATGGTTCATTCCCTGTGTTTCTGAAGAGCAGCGACCTGTACATGATGGACCTCGAGACCAGGCGCTACTGGCGGCTTGACATAAACAGCGACCAAAGCGATTCGTGGCATTGCTGGTCGACCAACAGCCGATGGATCGTTTTCGCCTCCAAGCGCCGCGACGGGTTGTTCGGCAGGGTCTACTTCAGCTACGTCGACCCACAAGGCAAGGCCCGCAAGCCGGTTCTGCTGCCTCAGCGGGATCCGGAGTTCTACGGCACCTTCATAGAGAATTTCAACGCGCCGGAGCTGATCACCAAACCGATCAGCATCAAGCAGATGGCCCTGGCGCGGGCAGTCGAATCATCCGGGCAGGCCGACGCCGCCTTCGTGCCGATGCCCCCGGCGCCCGGTGCGGATACGAGAGGCCGCCAGGAACCGCCCGCGACGCAACCGCGCAAAGCAGTTAAGAACGACCTCAAAGAAGCCCAGCGATATTACCGCCTGGCGCGGGGATTGGCTCGACAGGGCGAAACCGGGCAGGCCGTCGAGCAGTACCGCCTGTCTATTGAGTGCCTGTCCCGATCCCACGCCGCGAACGTACCGGCCTTGAGAGAACTCGCGTGGATATATGCTACCGATCCCTCCGAGAAACTCCGCAATGGCCAAGAGGCGGTCTCGTTGGCCGCGCGCGCCAGGGGGCTTGCGGCACTGCAGATCAAGTATGCGCGCAGTGACCGTGCACGCAAACATGCAAAGGCGGCCGTTCCCCAACTTCATGATACACTTGCGGTTGCTCTTGCCGAATGCGGTAGATTCGACAATGCCGCAAAGCTCGCCCTGGAGGCCGAAAAACTGGCGCTGGACGAGGGGCAGATCGAACTGGCCGTCAAAATCCGCGCGCGTGTCGAACTCTACCTCGTCGGTAAACCGTACCGCAGTTCCCGTCGCGAATGATTTGCTCGGCTGTCAAGGCGTTAAGGTGCCGGTGCCGTTATGATGAGCGTGTTGTTCTGTCCGCCGAAGCCCATCGAGTTGGACATGCATGTGGTTACCGGTGTTTTTCTGGGCGTGTTGGGTATGTAGTCGAGGTCGCAGTCGGGGTCGGGCACGTTGAGGTTTGCCGTCGGGGGGAGGATCTGGTCGCGTATCGCCATGACGCATGTTATCAGTTCGGTCGCTCCCGCCGCGGCGATCAGGTGACCGAGCATGCTCTTGGCGCTGGAGATCGGGACGGTGGTCTCGGGCCCGAATACCTGCTTCATCGCGAGGGTCTCGACCTGGTCGTTCTGCTTGGTGCCCGTACCGTGGGCCGAAACGTAGTCGATCCGGGCGGTATCCATTTTGGCGTCAGTCAGCGCCGCTCGCATCGCGGCGGCCGCCCCGTCGCCGCGAGGGTCCTGGTCGGTTATGCGGAACGCGTCCGCCGACGAACCGTATCCGACGATCTCGGCGAGGATTCTGTCGCCCGCGCCGCGCTCGATTACCTTGTCGTAGTCTTCGAGTATCAGGATGCTGGCGCCCTCGCCGAGTACGAACCCGTCTCGCGTGGCGTCGAACGGTCTCGATGCGGTTTCGATATCGTCATTTCGCACCGACAGGGCGGTCAGGCGGTTGAAGCCCATCACGCCGAGCGGGTGTATCATGCTGTGTGCCCCGCCGGAGATGATGGCGTCGGCCTCTCCGCGCCGGATCATACAGGTGGCCTCGCCGAGTGCCTGGGTGCTGGCCGCACATGCCGTCAGCACGTTGAACGCCGGACCGCGAGCGCCGAACTCGGCGGCAAGGTGTGCGACGACCATGTGCGATTCCTGCTCGACCTCGCGGTGCATGTCCATTCGCTCGAAGCCCAGTCGCCCCCACGCCGGCGCGTCGAGCGTGTCGTCTTCGTTCCACGCGTCGACCACCAGCGAGATGAAGTTGTCGAAGTCGAGGCTTCCCTCACCGCTGCCGAGGTAGACCCCCAGGCGGTCGCGGTCGAGTTTGTCGCAGTCGCCCAGGCCCGACTGCTTCCAGGCCTGGACGGCCGCCGCGATCGCGAAGGTGCAATGTCGCCCGGCGTGGCGGTGCTTGCGGGCGTCTTCGACGTGGTCGGCGAGATCGAAGTCCTTCACCTGTGCCGAGAAAGTCGAAGGGAACGTGCCCGCGTCGAATATCTCGGTCTTGCTGACGCCCGACTTACCGGCCAGCAGTCCGGCCCAGGTCGTCGCGACGTCGTGGCCCAGCGGGTTGATCGTCCCCATGCCCGTGATGACTACTCGTTTGCGAGTCATGATTCACACCGTTTAAGGACGCACGCGGCGCTCTGCCCGCCGACGGAAAACGCGCCGACGACCGCGTAGTTAATATCGCATTTGCGCCGCTCGCCGCCCAGCGACAACCGGCAACCCTCGTCAGGCGAGCTGAAGTTTACGGTCGGCGCAACGGTCTGATTCCAGATCGCCAGCGCGCCGGCTACCAGCGTAACGCCCGACTGCCCGGCGAACATGGACCCTGTGGCCCCGGTGATCGCCATTGCGGGGATATCGGGCAGATCGTCGCCGAACACTTTTTCCCATGCTTCGGCTTCGCATCGGTCCTCTCCGGGGACGCCGGTTCCCTGTGCGACTATCAGGTCGATATCGCCGGGCGTGATTCCCGCATCGGCGATGGCCTTGGAGACCGCCAGGTCCAGCGATCCGCAATTGGGCTCGGTCACGTTGATACCATTCGGATCGCATGCCGCTCCGAAACCCGCGATTTCGGCGTAGGCATGGATTCCTCTGGCTTTTGCGCGGTCGGCGTCCTCGATAATCAGCAGCCCGCCGCCTTCGCCCATAACCGTTCCGGCGTGAGTGGCGTCGAACGGTCGGCAGGCGGATTCTGGTCGATCGTTGCTGTCGGTGGCCAGTCGCCCCAGCAGCGACTGCCTCAGCACGCCCAGCGGGGTGAGCTTGGCTTCGGCGCCGCCGGCGACCGCGACGTCGGCTGCGTTTCGGGCGATCCATCTGGCGGCTTCGGCGGCGCTGAGTATTCCGCTGGTCGCCCCGCAGGTTATGCAGTTTGACGGGCCTTCGGCGCCGTGGATGATCGTGATGTGGCAGGAGAGCATGTTGGGCAGGTACTTCAGCAGCCACAGCGGCGTGAGGTTGGTCATACCGCTGTGTCCCCATGTTCCCAGATCGAACTTCCCGTCGGTGACGGAGGTTTTGGCGGCGAGTCCCAGTTCGTCCAGTTCGCAGCAGATCAGACCGGCGCCCACGTTGCATCCCAGGCGGCCTGGCTCGACGGACATTTCATTTTCGGCGTCGGCGCGCGTGGTGATGCCCGCGTCCTTGAACGCCAGGTCGGCGGCGACTACCGCGACCTCTATGTCGCGGGCCATTACCTTGACGGCTTTTCGGTAGCTCTTGGGCACGACCTTGCGTGCCGACAGTCCCTCGATCTGTCCGGCGGCGCGGCAGGGGAAACCCGCCGGATCGAAGATGCTGTTGGCCGCCAGGCATTTTCTGCCTTCGATCAGCGCCGCCCAGAACTCTTCGGTCCCGGTTCCGGCGGCGGATGCGACGCCCAGGCCCGTGATTACCGCGCGTCGGTCAACCATCGCCAGCCTCCAGGAAAGGCGCCACGAGGCGTTCAAACTGTCCGGTGAAGACGAAGTTTTCGTCCGGGAACTGCTGTCCGGCGAGGTTCTGGTCGATGTGTGAGAACATCAGATTCACGGTGCCGATCTGCTCGCCGTTCCTCATTACCGTCCCTTTTGTAACGGCTGCATCGGGCGTTATGTTTTCGATTTCCGCGTGGTATTCGATCTGGTCGCCCGGAGTGACAATGTCGTCGAACTGTGCCCGGGAGATTTTCGCGAGAATGACCTTCTCTTTGAAGTCGCGAGCCTGTCCGACGAGAATCCCGGCGGTCTGCGCCATGCCCTCGACCATGAGCGAGCATGGCATGATTGGGAATGCGTCCCAGTGATCGTGGAGATGGTCTTCAGCCAGCGAGACGTTCTTCACCGCCACCGCCCGCCTTCCGGGCTCGAATTCCACAAATCTGTCGATCCATATCCAACGCATCGCAAACTCCACGAACGGCATAAAACAAGTAATCAGAAATCAGTCATCAGTAACGACTAACGGCGAACGACGCGCGAAACCGCAAGCGGTCAGGTCAGGGAGAACCGCCTGCGGTTTCGCGCGTCGTTGACGTTACTGATGACTGTCGGAGATCCGCCTTCGGCGGGATAACTGATTACTGGTCACTGATCACTGACCGTTGACTTTGGTCATCACGTAGTTAACGATCGTTTGAACGGTAAACAGCTCGCCCATGTTGTTGATGTCAGGGTTCTTCTCGAAGTCGGTGAAATCCGCGTGGGGCATGCGGGCCTTGAGTTTCGCCATTCCCTTCTCGGTCAGCGATCCGTCCTTGACGAAATCGGGATTATTGACGATGTTGTCGGGGAACAGCTCGCCTCGTGGGATCTTGATATCAAAGGACTTTTCAAGCCGGAAAACGATATCAAGAAAATCGATGGATTCCGCGCCAAGGTCGCCGGTGAGAGTGGCAGTGGCGGTGACTTCATCATCATCGAGCGCCAGTGCTTCGACCAGCGTCTCGGCCACTATTTCAAAGATTTCCGTTTCCGTCATCGGCTTAATTCTCCATTGTTTCAGTCGGGCTAAATTAAGGCGGTCGGCGGGGCGGGGCGATCCGCCCGGAAGACCGATTCGCAGTATATAATAAGTAAACCGCCGGATGTCAACGGGTAAAGATGGAAAGTTTCCGTTCTTGCCCGCATCCAGCGGTTGACTCTCAGGTTCCGGTTGCCTGTGAAGCCAGGGCGGCCGGTCCGCCGACCAGTTCAAACTGTTTCTTCAGATCGCTGATTATCGACTCGTCGGCATCGGAGAGATATTCACCGTGCTGGGCAAGGTTGAAGCACTTCAACTCCAGGGTCGCCGAGACAGCCTGGTTGTCGTCGACCCAGCCTGTGCCCTTGAATTTCGCGCTGTCGGCGTCGATTGATACCGCGTCGAGTTCGCAGCGGAGTTTTCGGCCCGGTTGGACGAAATTCGCGTATCGCACGTTGCGTGCCGAGGACAGCACAACCACGCTGTTGGCGAAGTCCTGTTCGATGCGCACCAACCACGCTGCCGACTGCACCATCGCCTCGAGCATCAGCACTCCGGGCATGACCGGGAACGCCGGAAAATGGTCGGCGAGATACTCCTCGGCCAGTGTAAGGGCCTTGGTGGTCACGATCCGCCTGCCCGGTTCGATTGACTCGATCCTGTCGACCAGTAGGAATTTCATTGGTAATATCTCGCTGCGCTCGATAGCTGTCAGCTTTCAGCTCTCAGCTATCAGCTACGGCACAAAAACTCAAAACCAGAAACCAAAACGTAAACCTATCGAACGGCCCGTCGTTTTGCCGTTTGTCGTTAGCTGATAGCTAATAGCTAATAGCTATCAGCTAGCGAAGCCAGTATATCCAGTCCCTCGGCGAGTTTCTCGTCGGTTGTGGCGTAGGATATTCTGAAGTGCGTGTCTCGCGTGGAAAACACGCTTCCCGGGATTATCAGCACGTTGTTTTCGATGGCCTTCGTGACGAACGCCGTCGCGTCGCCTCCCGGGGCCGGAACGAACGCGTAGAACGCTCCGCCGGGCGTGACCAGACCGAATTTCTCGCCGAGCGCGTTGACGACCATGTCGCGTTTTCGCTTGTATTCGGCGACCTGCTGAGACATGTCGGTCGCCAGCGCCGTGGCGCCGGCGGCTTGGGCCATGCTCGGGGCGCAGACGAAAGAATACTGCTGCAGTACGGTCATCTTCTCGACGATCTCCCTGGGTCCGGTGCACCAGCCCATCCGCCATCCGGTCATCGCGTAGCTCTTGGAGAACCCTCGAAACAACAGCGTGTTTTCGTATATCGACGCCATCGAGACGAAGGGCTGATCGTAGCAGAACAGGTTGTATATTTCGTCGGAGATTACCAGGATGTCTTTTTCCGCCGCCACTTCGGCTATCGCGCGGAGTTCGGATTCGCTGTGGACGCATCCGGTGGGGTTCGATGGAGAGTTCAGCACGATCATCCGCGTGTTGTCGGTGATCGCGTCGGCGAATTTCGCGGCGTCCGGGCGGAAATCCGGATAGGTGTCGACCATGACGCACTTGCCTCCTGCCAGGTGGACCAGGTGCGAGTACATCACGAAATACGGATCGGCGAAGATTACTTCCTGCCCGGGATTTACCAGCGTGAGCATCGCCAGGACCAGCGCCCCGCTCACTCCGGAAGTCACCAGGTAGAGGCGGCCGTCATCCCACCCGAATTCATCCCTGCAGGCCTCGGCGAGCGTTTCTCGCAGATTGGCGGCGCCCTGGGTTTGTGTGTACTTGTTGTGTCCCTGGCCGATTGCCTCGATCGCCGCGGTCTTGATTGTTTCGGGCACGTCGAAATCCGGTTGTCCGATCGACAGGTTTATCGGATCGGTCATTTTCGCCGCCAGATCGAAAACCTTGCGTATACCCGACGCGTCGATCGCGTTCATGCGGTTCGAGATGGAGTGGCTGGTGCGAGTCATGATTGTCCGGGCGAATCAAGGGCAACAGGCAGGGGCTCGAACTCGCATTTCTGCGCGCCGGCGGGCCTGCCTGGTGGTCAATAGCGCCTGTGGGGCGATCAGCACTGCTCTGAAGTCTCTGGCGGATCGCCACGCGGTACGAGCGGTCCGCGGAGCCCCGGGTGCGTTATTCGTTATTCCTTGGTTTGCTCTTCGGCGGCTTCGGTTTCGCCCTCGGCGGTCTCTTCGGTTGGTGCTTCCTTCTTGCTCTTGGTTCCGGCACGGCTGTGTCTGACCTTTACCTTGGGCAGTCCGAGGGGGCTGTCTGATTCGGGATCGAACGCGCCCTCATTGGTAAGTCGAGCTATACGTTCGGCGCGCGTCAGAACGCTTCTCGAACCGCTCAGCGCACCACTTAATTTCAGTGTTCTGTCCAGCGACATTATTCAAACTCCGTCATTTTTCTTTTCGGTTATGGTGTATGCGGTCGGGGTAATGATGTTTACTTCTCAGCATTGCCCTATGCCCGCGGTGGTTACCGGATGCCTCTCAGCGGCGCTCCTGGGTATACGGATACATAACAGGGACCAGCTTTCCGTTCTTCTGCGGTTGGCGGAACTTGTATTTCGACCCGTATTTTCGAGCGTACTTTACGCCCAGTTCGTTCTGAACGAACAGTGCGTGTGCGATGACTTCTTCACTGTTTCGCGAGTCAAACGGCGTCGCGGACCAGACGATCAGGTTTTTGCCCACCTGCTTGACCTCTGACGGTTCGCCGTTGGCGCTGCAGAACTTGACTATCTGCTTGGCTTCAGCCATTGTCGCGGTGGTAAAACCGTCGAGTGTTTGGATTACCATGTAGTACTTTCCAACCTGGCGTTTTACAACGGGTTGTCCGGTTCGCCCGGGTATCACCGGGCTTGGAGCGGTCGTCCGTCCCAGCCAGAACGCTCCGGCGATCAGCAGCAGCACGCCCGTGGACACCACCAGGCAACTGACGTAATTCAGCGACAGTGTCAGTCTTCCCCCGTCGGTGCTCCAGACCGGCAGGTCCGATGTTTTCGGCGCATCGGACGCGGGGCGCGGTTCCCACGTCGACGTTGTCGGAAGGATCGGGGCGCTGGGGGCGGGGGCCTCGGAGACCGCCTCCTCGTCCTGGGGCGCGGGGGTTTCGATTTCCGGTTCCGGTGCGATCGGTTCGGGGGCTGCAGGCTCCTGGTCCTGAGGGTCCTGCTGGTCTGGTTTTACCCAGTTTGGTACGAGGACCTCGGAATCCGGGTTCTTGTCCCGACTCTTTGAGATTACCTCAAACAACGCCATAGAATTTTTTTTCTTGGCCACCTGTGAACTCCTTACCGCCGCATACGCCCGGCGCGGCAGAACGAACCACCCAGCAAACCGAATGATGATATCTTCGCGCCGGTGGTATGTCAACCATTTATTGACGTCTTGGGGCGATATGGATATACTCCGCGGACCATTTTATCCCCAAACGAAAGGCAGGCCGCAGGCTATGAAGACCATGAAAACAGTGAGAAAAATTATTCACCATCGATATGTAGTCGTTCTGGCCGCAGTTATCGCTCTGACATCGCTCAGTCTTGCCGCGCCGGGCAAGCAAGCCCGAGGCGGGCGGGACGCCTGGCAGCAGCCGGAACGCGTCGTCGCGGACCTCGGTCTGCAGAACGGGTCAACCATCGCCGACATCGGTTGCGGATCGGGCTATTTCACGTTTCGCCTGAGCAAGGCGGTTGGTGAAAAGGGCAAGGTCTTCGCCACCGAGATCAGCGCCAAGGGTCTCAAGAGCGTCGCCGACCGCGCAAAGAAGGGCGACATAACGAATATCGAGACCGTCAAATCAGACCCGACGAGGACCAAACTCGCCCGTCATTCGGTCGACGCGGCTGTTATCGCCAACGTGTTGCATCACGTTAATAAGGAGCATCGGATCCCCCTGGTGAAGGACATCGCCGAAGCGATCAAGCCGGGCGGGTCGTTCTACATTATCGACTGGCGACTGAAGGCCACAATAAAGCACGACATAAGCCGCCGCATCCCGCGCGCCGACCTGGTGAGGCTGGCTGAAAGAGCGGGCCTGAAGCTCGACGCCGAGTTTTTCTACCTCGAACACCAGGTATACCTCCGCTTCAACAAACCCGCGGCGAAGCCCGCCGAGAAGTAGGCGGGAGATTGCTTCTCGATAGTATTCGACAGGAAAGGGCTGACGATGACTGATAAACGCAATTCCGTGTGGAACTTTTTTTCGGTTTTGATTCTGGCGGTGGCGGTCGGCGCGGTTGTTCTCGGTCTGGTCGAACGGGCGCCGGGCGCCGGCGCCGGCGCCAATTTGAAAAAGATCAGCGTGCTGGTTATCACCGGCGGGCACGGGTACGACAAAAAAACGTTCCCAAAGACCTTCGCCGGCCAGAGCGACATCGATTTCAAGATCGCCGACGGCGGCAAACCGTTCGAGGATATCAGCAAGTGGGACTATGATGTCATGGTCCTGTACAACTTCAAGCAGAAGATATCCGAAACTTCCAAAGCCAACTTCCTCAAACTGCTCGCCCGCGGCGTCGGGCTGGTCTGCATGCATCACGCGGTGGCCGCTTATCCGGATTGGATCGAGTACGAAAAGATTATCGGGGCGACCTATTCGCTGAAGAAAGGCCTCGTGCGAAACGGGATGAAATACATGCGCCCGGTATGGAAGCACGGGGTCGATTTCAACGTCCGTATCGAAGATAAATCCCACCCGATTACCAAGGGAATGTCCGGCTTCAAAATCCACGATGAATCCTACAGGGGCTGGGTTCACCATCCGGGCAGCCACGTGCTGCTGACGACCGATCAGAAACTCAACAACCACCGCCTGGCCTGGACGCGTTTCTACAAGAAGGCCCGCGTCTTCTTCATCCAGCTCGGGCACGGATCCCACGCGTTTGCCAGCAAGGACTATCAGCAGCTTATGGCACGGGGCATCCGCTGGGCGGCGGGGCGGCTGCCCGCCGGGGCGGGCGCCGATTCGCGCAAGGTCGTCTTCCTGTGGTCCAAGGGCCATCACCCAAACGCCGAATCGAGCAAGCTGTTTGCCCGCTGTCTGAAAACCGCGGTCAACGCGCCGGATATCAAGACCGAGGTTCACGAGAACTGGCCCGCCGATGAGTCCACGCTGAATGATGCATCCGCCGTCGTGATCTACTCCGAGGGCGCCGACAAGAATGGAAAGCCTCACCCGGTCCTGACGCCCGAGCGAATGAAGATACTCGCCGGTCTGAAGTCCAAGGGGCTAGGCGTGGTGCTGGTCCATTTCAGCCTGTATGGCAGCCGCAAAATCGAGGCGCCGAAGATGCTTGACTGGGTCGGGGCGTATTATGATTTCGAGGGCTACGGATCAGTGCATAAAGTTTCACGCAAGCCCCTGGACTGCTCGCCGGTCTCGCCGGACCACCCGATCTCGCGCGGATGGAAGAAGTTCACGCTCAAAGAGAACGAGATGTACCACAACCTGAAATTCGCCGAAGGCGCATCGGTAGTCCCGATCCTCACCGCACCGCTGATGCCCCAGGGCAAGGCGGGCGCCAACGTAATCGCCTGGGCCCTGGCGCCCAAGAGCGGAGGGCGGGGGTTCGCCTTCGGCGCAGGCCACTTCGTCAGCGTGTGGAAAAACGAAGACTGCCGCCGGATGATGCTCAACGGGATCCTCTGGGCCGCAAAAATCCAGGTGCCTTTCGACGGTATCCAGACGAGCGTTTCCGGCGCTTTCAAGCGGTGAGATGTTTAACGGATGAATTAAATTAGGGACAGTCACCTATTTATGGGGGTGTCAAAATAGGTGACTGTCCCTAATTAATCGTCCCTTATTAATCCCAGCCCGAGTCCGTAGATGTGGGTAAAGGTGAGGCCCTTGCGCCCGCGGATACCATGAGAAAGTGCCGATGGTGCGCCCCTGCAACAACCCTGCGGATTTGAGGCCTTTTCAAAAAGTGGTCGCAAAACCCCGCGGAGTGTGTATTGTACGGATTGAATTTAAGACAGACCCTAACGGGCCTGTTACGTTTATGACAACACCGTCAAGGAGACACAGACATGCTGCAAAGAAACAGTATCGCACTAGCCGCCATTACCGCTGTCCTCTTGTGCTGCGGGCAGGCGCCGGGAAAAGCCCCCAAACCCGCCCAAACGCCTGAGAAGGATGCGGACGGATGGGTATCTATCTTTGACGGCAAGAGTTTCGACGGGTGGAAGGTCTCGACCGAGAATCCCAAAACATTCACCGTCAAAGACGGAGCGATAGTCGCCAACGGACCGCGGGCGCACTTGTTCTACGCCGGCAAGGTCGCCGGCCACAACTTCAAGGATTTTGAACTCAAGATCGACGTAATGACCAAACCGGGTTCCAACGGAGGGGTCTACTTCCACACGAAATACCAGACCAGCGGTTGGCCCGGAAAGGGTTTCGAGGTCCAGGTCAACAACACGCACAAGGACCCGAAAAAATCCGGCGGGCTTTACGGCGTCCAAGACGTATTCAAGGCCCCGGCGAAGGATGGCGAGTGGTTCACCGAACACATCATCGTCCGCGGGAAGCAGATAACGGTGAAAGTGGACGGAAAGACGCTGGTGGAGTTCACCGAACCGACCCACGCTAAACCGCCGCGCGGTATGGGCGGAAGATTCCTTTCCAGCGGGACGTTCGCACTCCAGGGACACGATCCCAAATCAACGGTCTTCTACAAGAACATTCGCGTCAAGGTGCTTGACGGGAAGAAAGAAGGCTTCACACCGCTGTTCGACGGCAAGACGCTTAAAGGTTGGAAGGGTCGCCAGTCGCTGTGGAAGGTAGAGGACGGAGCCATCTGCGGGCAGACATCAACAGACTTCAAACTCAAGCACAACGACTTCCTCTACACCGAAAAGGAGTATGAGAACTTCGAACTGACGCTGAGTTACAAGCTGGGCAACGGCAACTCCGGCGTGCAGATTCGCAGCATCGTGCATGATGACTTCCGCATAACCGGATACCAGGCCGACATCGCCGAGAAGCGGTACACGGGCATCTTGTACGACGAGGGCCGACGCGGGATCATCGCCGACGTTAAGCCCGCCGAAGTGTCCAAGTTCATCAAGAAGGGCTGGAACGACTACCGCATCGTCTGCAAGGGCAATGAAATTACATTGTGGATCAACGGTCAGCAAACCATAAGCTACACCGAAAAGAAGGCCTCAATCCCGAGCAAGGGCGTAATTGCCTTCCAACTCCACCGCGGTCCGCCGATGACGGTGTACTTCAAGGACATCCGGATCAAGGAACTCCCCGCCGATGGGGGCAACTAACCGCCCGCCAGAACCATAAAGCAGCCTGTCCCCTTTGTTTGACCCTTTGTTTGATAAATCCCGGCCCATGGGTATGGTGTTTCATATCGCGTGGCGGTACAATTGGCCCAGTCGATTTCCTCACCAGCCGCCGAGGACCACCGCATGGGGCACACTGACCGCAGAACACGCCGCCGCCGACAGTTGTTGATTGCAACCGGAGCAGTCGCCGCCGCATTGTGCCTGACGATCTTTGTCCTGCAACGTCCGAACGTTCCCGACCCCGACGTTTATGAGCCCGCCGGGACCTACAAACCCACCCCCGCCGACGCCTCCGTTCGCGAGAAACTCAAAGCTTCGATCGCCAGCCTGGACTTAAGCGGCGTCGAACTGCGGCAGGCGATTGGCGAACTCCGCGAGATATCCGGCGTCGGGATCCGCGTAAACTGGGCGGCACTGGCTAAAGAACGCGTCATGCCGGAAACTCTCGTCAACGTACGCTTGAAGAACGTGACGCTGGATAAAGCGATCCGAACCGTTCTGGACGATGTTTCGTGCATTGGCCCCGGACACCGGAACGAAACCGGCTTGGGGCATGTCGTTGAAGACGGCGCTATAACGATCTCCAGCAAATCGGACCTGGAAGGTCATTTGGACACCAGGGAATATGACATCAGCGATATCACTTCTCTGGTCGCGAAATTCCGCCACAAGGAAGATATGCCCGTTAATGAGGACGGGGTCCCGTTATTTGAAGTCTCACGCGACGAGATTGTCGGGGAGATCAATTGTCTTGTTTTCGAGGCCATAAATGAGTCTGAATCTGATGTGCGCGAGAAAGGCGAGAAACTCGTTGTGACTCTGGACACAGCAAGCCACGAGTCGATAGCGAAGGTGCTTGAGAAACTCCGGACGCGCTTGAACAGTCGCAGGTCCGATCCCCGCCCTGAGAAACCCGCAGCCGCCGATGTTGCAGTTGGTGAATTGCTCGACAGGAAGATCGGCGAATTCGATTTCTACGACACCGAACTACAGAAAGCGATCGACTTTATCCGGGACAAGTCCGGCATCAACATTCATGTCAAATGGCACGCCATAGCCCGGGAATCGATCGGGCCGGACACTAAGGTCAGTGTGCATTCGACGAACAAGACGCGCGATGACGGTGTGCGTTTGGAGAATGCTACGTTCGCAGAAGCGCTCCAAGCCGTCTGCCGCGGCGACGCAAGCGAAGGAGAGCCCGGCATAGGTCCCGTGGGGTTGGATTATGTCGTCAGGGACGGTGTTGTGACGGTTTCCACGAAGAGCGATCTTCGTGAGAGCACGTCCTTCAGGATATACGATATCGGCGATATGATATCGAGCGTTGCAGATGCGGAAAGTCTACCCCAAAGCTATAGGGAGATTGTTGATCAACTCAGGACAGTCGTCGTCGAAACCATTGACTCGACATACGGCTGCGGTCCTCAGGGCGGTGATCGTATGATCCGCGAGATCGGTGGTCTATTTGTTGTTGTCCAGACCATAGAGCATCACGAATCGCTGGCCAGACTGCTTCGTGAACTCCACGCGAGTTTCAGGGGGCGCGGTCCGGTGATTCGTTCGTCTGTCAGGAGCCCTCGCGACCGATTTGTCCGCAAACAGCTTGATCTGAAGCTTTCAAAATTCTGTTCCCCGGACCATGAAATCCAGCACGCGATACAGTTCTTTCGTGACGTTTCCGGCGTTGACATCCGCGTTGATTGGCGGGCCCTGGAGACCGCAGGCCTCAAACCTGATACAGAATTCTTTGTGGACCTAATAACGGACATGCCTATCGGAAAGGCCCTGGATGTCCTTCTCGACAGCTTTCCGAGCAAAAAACATCGTATTGGCTACGTTATCAGGGACGGCGCGGTGATGGTTTCCACCGAAGATGAGCTGATAAGCCCTAAAGCCTTTCGAGTTTACGACGTTCGCGACCTGATCGCTCCGGTCTGCGCCCGCGAAGGCCCGCCTGTCAGCCGCGCGGAGGCCGTTGGTAGAATACGCACGCTGATCAGCGACGCTATCGATCGTGATTCTTGGGACTATATCGGCGAGATCGGTGTGATCTGTAGTATAGGCGGGCGGCTGGTCATCACCCAGACAATCGACAACCACGAAGCGATCGACGAATTGCTCGGGGACCTTCGCAGGCACTTCAAGACACCCAATCTTGACCCACACTCGCACCATGAGACACAAGCCGAGCGGGCGATTCGCAAGCAGCTTGAATTAAAGATACCCAAACTGGATCTCGATGACTATGAGTTTTGTGAGGCGGTGTCGGCCGTGCTCGGTATCTACGAGCCCAACATGTACGCCAATTGGCGTTGGCCTACCGGGGATGAGGTCAAACCGCCCGGGAAGGTCAGCCTGCACCTGAAAAACGTTACTCGCCGAGAGGCTCTCGACGCCGTCTTCGATATCGCCAACAAGGGCAGCGGTTTGCGAATGGACTACACCATCATCGGTGACAGGATTATGATCGCACCCCAGGCCAAACTGCTACGCTCGTCGACCATACGGATCTACGACGCACGCGACATCATCGCACGAAAGATGAAGGCGACGACCGCCCCCGCGCGTTCGCGCGACAAAACCGTCGAGGAAATCACCGGCCTCATCCGCGAGGCAATCGCCCCCGGCTCCTGGCGCGACGACGGTGGTTCTCTCGGGACGATTGATGAAATCAGCGGACTGCTCGTCATCACCCAAATCTGCAGACACCACGAATCGCTGGCAGCACTGATGAAGAAGCTGCGGGCCGACACGAAATGACATTTTGACAGCACCCCCCTTTTTGAAAACCAGAAAACCCTGAACAAAGGGGACAGGCTGCTTTTATCTTATTATTCTCGTGTTGATTAAAGGGGATACGCTGTTTTATTGGTTGTTATTGGCTGGGAGTTGTGTACGATTGCGATATGCCAAGAACAATCAGAGCGTCAACCGGCGGGATCTG
>JADHXQ010000010.1 GCA_016782885.1 Phycisphaerae bacterium
AGTCGGCAGACACCACATATGATACCCGGGCGAGAGTTGTTCCACGAGCACGTCCACATGACGCCGGAAGGCAACTACTTGCTGGCGAAAGCCTGCTTCGAGCGAATCGTGCCTCTCCTGCCCGATTCGGTTCGCAAAGACATCGCGGCGGCTGATGCGCCATCGCAAAACCGCTGCTTTGAACTGATCGCGTTGACCGACTGGGACCAGTGCCAGATGCACGGGATGATCTCCGCGATGCTGCAGTTGGCGCCGTTTTCCGATCAACTCGGCGCTGCGGATCGGCGCAAGCGGCGCCTGAAGCGGCGGTTGAAACTTCAGGCGATCGCGGCTTGTCCGGCTGCGATGGATAAGGCCCGCCGGTGGTACACCGCCGCGATACAGCGAACACCGGATGATCCGCAACTCCGCCGGAAGTTCGCCATCCTCCTGAGGGGGTGCGGTGACTATGGGGCCGCCGCGGATCAGTGGCGATACCTGTTGAAGAGATTCCCCGATATGGCGAGATGGCATCAGGAATTCGCTGAATTGCTGAGGGACGATCGGAAGTTCGCCAAAGCGATTTCAGAGTTCCGTGAAGCGATGCGGATCGATCCGTTCCTTACCGATTCGTCGCTTGCCAGTATCGGCCAGACGTTGCTGAGACAGAACAAGCAAGCCGAGGCGGAAACTCTCTTCCGTGAAGCACTCTCCGCCAATCCCGCCCTACCCCACGCCCGCGGCAACCTGGGGGCTATTCTCTACAAGCAAGGCAAACATGACGAAGCGATCCGGCATCTTCAGATGGCTCTCCAGATCGATCCGAACTTGATCTTAGTCCACGTAAACCTCGCCACGATTTTTGCAAAACAAGACAACTTCCCTGAGGCGATCAGGCACTATCGCGAATTCCTGCGGATCAAACCGGACGACCTGCCGAGGCGATATAGCCTCGCATCCCTGCTCCTCAGAGCCGGGCAGATCCGAGAAAGCGTCGATGAGCACCGTCAGGTGCTGGCGCAGCAAGGCGGCCATCTACCGACCCTGGTCTCGCTGGCCAGGATTTTCGCCGCATGCGGAGACCCCAAGTTCCGCGACGGTAACGAAGCAGTCTGTATAATGGAGCGTCTCTGTAGCCGAGCGGGGGCAGAGAATCCACAGCTTCTCAGCGTTCTGGCGATGGCATACGCCGAAACAGGACAGTTTGACAAAGCCGTCACCACCGCCGAGAAGGCCCTCTCGCTGGCGAAGGTCAACGTGCTGGGGAAACTCGTATCGCAGCTTCAGCGTGAGTTGTCGTTCTACAGGCAAACCAAACCGTATCGGGATCCTGGTAAACGCTGAATCGCCCACCTTTGCGATATTCCGGTAGTCGAATTAAAATCGTTATAGGCGACAGAACCCGTTGAAGTCGATAATGTTCATGTACACATGACCGCAATACTAGGCATATCGGCGTTTTACCACGACTCCGCCGCGGCGATTCTCATCGACGGGCAGGTGATCGCCGCCGCCCAGGAAGAACGATTTACCCGAAAGAAGCACGATCAGGCTTTTCCCGCGCACGCCATTGAGTTTTGCCTTTCAGCGGCTGGCATGTCGGCCGGCGATCTCGACTACGTTGGCTTCTACGACAAACCGCTGCTGAAATTCGAGAGGATTCTCGAGACATATCTGGCTTGTGCTCCGTTGGGGTTTCGCAGTTTCGCCAAGTCCATGCCCTTGTGGCTCAAGCAGAAGCTGCACCTGAAGCGCCAACTCGATCGCGGACTCAAGAAAGCCTACAAGAAGCGGTACATCTTTCCCGAGCATCACGAATCGCACGCGGCCAGCGCGTTCTTCCCCTCACCGTTTGAGGAAGCGGCGATTATTACGCTCGATGGTGTGGGCGAGTGGGCCACCGCCAGTTATGGCGCCGGGCGGGGCAATCGCATCACCTTGACTCACGAACTTCACTTCCCGCACTCGCTGGGACTTCTGTACTCGGCGTTCACATACTTCTGCGGGTTCAAGGTCAACAGCGGCGAGTACAAGCTGATGGGCCTGGCGCCTTACGGCGAGCCGAAGTACGCCGAGGCGATCACCGACAAGCTGATCGACATCAAGGATGACGGCTCGTTCCGTATGGATATGTCGTTCTTCAACTACTGCAGCGGTCTGACGATGACTTCGCGAAAGTTCAACACGCTGTTCGGCGGGGCGCCCAGAAGGCCCGAGGCACAGCTCACCCGGCGCGAGATGGATCTGGCCGCTTCGGTCCAGAAGGTGACCGAAGAGATACTGCTGCGAATAGCCCGCCACGTTCACAAGCGGACAGGCATGGAGAATCTCTGCCTCGCAGGCGGGGTCGCTCTGAACTGCGTTGCCAACGGGCGCCTGCTTCGCGAAGGACCGTTCCAGCGCCTTTGGATCCAACCTGCCGCCGGCGACGCCGGAGGCGCACTCGGCGCCGCGATGCTGATATGGCATCAGTTGCTCGACAACCCGCGGACTCCCCTCCCCGACGACCACCAGGCCGCCTCGCTCCTGGGCCCGAGTTTCGACCGCGGAGAGATCGAAGCGTTCCTCACGCAGACCGGCGCTGTCTACCAGACCCTTGACGACGATGAGGCTCTCTGCAGCAATGTCGCGGATCTGTTGGCCAGTGAGAAAATAGTCGGGTGGTTCCAGGGCCCCATGGAGTTCGGTCCGCGGGCGCTGGGTTCTCGAAGCATACTCGGCGACGCGAGGAGCCCGTCGATGCAGTCAGTCATGAACCTCAAGATAAAGTTTCGCGAATCTTTCCGCCCGTTTGCACCGTCGGTGCTGGCCGAGCGGGCCGGCGAGTTTTTCCAGATGCCACGGGACCATGCCAGCCCGTATATGCTGCTGGTGGCCCCACTGGCTGACGATAAGCGAATCGAGCCCGCCGGCGACGACAAAACCACCGGTCTTGAAAAACGTAGCGCGGTCCGCTCGGAGGTCCCGGCGGTAACGCACGTGGACTACTCAGCCCGAATCCAAACGGTAGACGAGGCGCGCCACGGCCGCTACTACAAACTCCTGAAGGCCTTTGAACGCAAAACCGGATGCCCGATGGTCGTCAACACAAGCTTTAACGTCCGCGGTGAACCGATAGTCTGCACGCCGGCAGATGCCTACAACTGCTTCATGGGCACTAATATGGACGTGCTGGTAATGGAACGCTGCGTACTCCATAAGGGCGACCAACCGGCCGGGCAGATTCATGTCGTGGATGAATATCTGGCGCAATTCGACCTGGACTGACCAACGAAAAATGATTGAGATAAACAAGAACCCGTCGCACCGTACGCTAAGGCAGTTTTCACTGGCAGCAGCCGTTTTCGCGGTACTGGTCGGATACCTGGCGTTTGGGCGTAACGGATCGTGGATAACAGCCGCCGTGATATGGGCGAGTGGTGCGTCAGTGGCGGCGATGGGGCTGGCCAGACCGCCTTCCGTTCGCGGGATATATCTCTGCCTGAGCTACCTGACGGCGCCAATCGGAATAGGTGTTTCGCTGATCGTCCTGGGTATCATATACTATTTTGTAGTGACGCCCATAGGTGTTATCATGGGGCTCCTCGGACGCGACCCTATGCAACGGAGGCGCGACCCGGAGACCGAAACTTACTGGCAGCGGCGTAAAGCGACGCCGCCCGATCGATATTTCCGGCAGTTCTGATTTATGGACAAAGAGCCCAAAAATACCGAAAACCGAAGCGGCAGTTTTGCCGAACAGGCCGATATGCAGACCCCCTCTTTCCTGCGCGAACTCCTGGACTTCGTTTGCCACAACAAGAAATGGTGGCTGATACCTATCATTGTCGTCCTGCTGGCGGTAAGTATCCTGGTGCTTCTGACGGCCAACAGCGCCCTGGCCCCGTTCATCTACGCGATCTTCTGACCGCTGCGGGCGGGGGTATCTTCAAAAAAAACCATTGACTCTACTCCACATCTCCTGGTTCCAGCGAAATAGTTTACGGTCAATTTTGCTTTGGGGGTTTTGAATCTTAGGGTTCCATTGGGTGGAGTTGCTTCGGGAAACCCCGAGGGCTCCACCTGGTGCGGGACGGTCCCCCACGACATTGCAAACAAGCTGGACCAAGGAGTCAGGCATGTTCACCAAACGCACAATCACTTTCGCCGCCCTTCTCGCCGTCGCATTCTCTACCGCCCGGATCGCCCAGGCGGATATCATGCATTACAACGGTATGGGGCTCAAGAAGTACGTTGACGTCCTCGCATGGAAATCCCTTGCCGGTCGGAACTTCGGGACATCAGCAGGGCAGGTGAAACTCGACTACCAGGGTACTGATTATCTGGGCTACTGCGTGGATGTCTTCGCCTACTCCGGATCGTCCGCGGTGACGGAAGCCTCCTATACCACCCTGCGGAACGGCGAGCAGGTCGCATACCTGTTCGAAACGAATTCGTCCGGGATAACACACCGCGAACAGGCGGCCGGACTCCAGGTGGCGATATGGGAACTGCTCTACGAGAACAATAACACTCTCGATTTCAATCTCGACACCGGTAACTTCAAGATCACTAACAGCAGCGTGATCGATGACGCCAACGATATGCTCGACGACATGAGAGCAAACATGCCCGGAAACTACTCGCCAATTATGCAGTTGCTCGTCCTGCAGTCGCCATGCAAACAGGATATGCTGATTGGGCGAGAACCCCCCGTCATTCCTGAACCTGCAACCGTATTACTTCTGGCGGTCGGAGGCCTGTTTGTCCTGAAACGCAACCGTCGCCGCAGGGCCCTCGAAAACGCCTGACAAACCCCGCGCTCCCTGGATCGTGAATCCGTATCCCAACGCTTAGCGACGGATTCCAGGCCCGGCTACTTCGGTAGTCGGGCCATTCCAGTTAATAATATCTACAATCGACACGTTATTCCCCAGCAACCTGGATCAGGCTGTGAGTCTCCACGCCTAACGCATCGAGTTTGGCCCGCCCGGGAAGGAAGCACAACTCGACTACAAAGACCGCCGCCACGATATCGCCCCCCAGCCTGGCCACCAGCTTGCAGGCGGCCTCGATAGTTCCCCCCGTGGCGATCAGGTCGTCAACCATCAGGACTTTTTGGCCTGGAGAGATTGCATCGGCGTGGATTTCGATGGTGTCGGTTCCGTACTCGAGTTCGTAGCTTTCGGATATGGTTTCAGCGGGCAGTTTGTTCGGTTTCCTGATGGGCGCAAAAGCGGCGCCGAGTTCGTCCGCCAGCAGGGCGCCGAAGATAAATCCGCGTGACTCCACGCCCGTTACGATCTCCACACCACTGTCGCGATACGGATCGGCAAGCAGGCGTACGGACTGGCGCAATGCTTCGATGTTTCCCAGCAGCGGCGTAATGTCTTTGAAAACGATTCCGGGTTTCGGGAAGTCGGGCACGTCACGGATGAATTCTTCGATATTCAATTCTGAATTCCTTCTTTTTTGACGCTGAAGTACTGTTGAAGCGCCACTGTGTAGAGCGACAGCATCTCCCGCCGCATGGTTGCGGCCTCATCGCTGTCGAGCTGGTCCGGCGCGACCGGATGCATATCGAACATGGTTACGTCAAACATTTCGGGAATGGCTCTTGGTTTGCGCCGACGATTGACCGGTCCGATGACCAGGGCCCGCCCTGTACGGATAAAAGCAATATGCCTGTCCTCATGCAGCAGCGCGAATCCGTCGCCCGGTCTGACTCGAAGAATATCCCGCCCGAGAAAGCTGTGTTCGTACGCACCGCCCAGTATGCCCAGCAGGGTCGGTGCTATGTCAGTCTGGGAAGCAACCGTTGATATCCTTTCGGGCGAGACGATACCCGGGGCGTAGAAAACACAGGGCAGCCTGTATCCGGGTACGTCGATGGCGCGGCTTAACCGGAGGTATTCCCCGTGCCCGTGGTCTGAGACAACGACGAACAGAGTGTTCCTGAAATACTCCGCTCCCCGGGCCTCCCTGAAGAATTCGCCCAACGCCCAGTCGGCGTAGCGGTATGCGTTTAGCATTTCGTTCTCTTTGGAGTCGGCGGGCAGCATGGCGGTGCGCCCTTGCGGGATGCTATAGGGCGGATGGTTTGAAACTGTCATGATCGCGGCGAAGAACTTTTCATCGCCCATGGACATGAACATCTCGTGGGCCTTGCGGAAAATCATCTCGTCGGGTACGCCCCATGCGCCGGCGTATTTCGGTCCGATCTCTTTTTGGCCTATGATTGTTTCCGTACCGGCCGCGGCAAAGAAGTCCTTCATATTGTCGAAGTCCGGATCGCCTCCGGTTATGAACATTGTTCGATACCCTCGCCCCGCGAATACACCGGGCAAAGTCTGGAACTTGCCCAGCGCTTCATCCCGTTCGAGCAGCGTTATACCGCCCAGGTCCGGGTGCCCGACGAGCACTCCGGTCAGGCCCCTGGATGTTCGGGCGCCGGTGGCGTACAACCGCTCGAAGAACAACCCGCCCCTGCAAATCTCGTCCAGTTCCGGCGTTTGGATCCCGCCATAGCCCAGAACCCCCACCGGTTCGTTGGACTGTCCTTCCATAACTATGATTACGACGTTGAGGTCGCGCATTTTCCGCCCGGTCGCCACGCGTCTGCGCAGCGGTCTGTTTGGCATCGGTGCGATCTGATCGCCAGGCAGAAACAGCAATGTACGAGTAACTTCGAGGGCCTCATTGACGTTCGGAAGATCGTAAAACTTCTCTTCGTCATGTCCATCTTTGAGGATCGATGTGCCCGCGCACCACAGCGAGAAAAGCGTGTTGGTGGACGTTTGGTTGACGAGGTTGTTGGACGAATGCGTTTCTGAACCCGGGCGGAGCGGGAAATGTCCGAATGTTGGGCGGCAGGCAAAGACGCACAATGCAACCATCACCGCGGTGAACGCCAGGCGCTTGTGGGGAGAATTGAACGTCAATCGCCCCCGCCAGCAATGATTCCGCAGTATGCGATACACCAGGTACACACTACCGCCCAGCACTGGAATCAGCAATATCAACCAGAAGTTATACGCCTTCCAGATGTACGTCGCCACCTCGTGGGGATGCCTCAGATAATTCAGTGACGCCCAGTTCAGGCGGCGCCGGAAATTCACGATGAACACCGCGTTGACGATCTCCAAAACCAGCACCGCGGTCATCACAACCGTAACGTAGATAGTAATCGTCCGGCGAAAAGCACTGGTGAAGAATGCCGCCGGCGGGGCCAACCCAAGGGCCAGCACCATCGGCAGCATCGTATAACCGACCACTACCGCGTCAAACTGAAAACCATACGCGAAGCATACACCGATCTCCCAGACGGTGGTATTCTGCACGGCTTCACGGCTGACGAGGAACAGTGCGACACGAAAAACGGGAAATATCAGAAAAGCGTAAAGCGAGAGGATAAGAAGCGGGCGCAGGCGGCGGCTGAACAGGACATCAGTTACCGGCGACAGAAACCACTTCCCACCGGTGGTGGAGTCAGCCAGGCCGTGGTTTGAACCTTCGCTCATAATCTGCTCCATCAGTTTGGCGGCCGGCGGGGTGCAGATTGCCTCATGCATCCTTGTGTATCGTAGCATCTGCGTTGGGGAGTTCAAGGGGTTGTCGCTTGAATTTCGCCATATATCCTTATCGTCACGCACCGGAGTCCGGGATGAGCCGGTTGACAGCGCTTACAATACCATGCGGTGCGCAAAAAAAATACCGCACGGACGGTATGCCTGAGCAGGACACACCGTCCGTGCGGACGTTTTACTCCTCCGAGCAAGCTCGGTCAGCGGCATCGTCTATATCGAGCAAGAAGCGTTTTTTCTCTGAACTGAGCTACTCGCTCTGCCGCTCACTACACAGCAGCTCCTTCAACATAATTATTATACCACAAACCCACGGAATCTCCAAACGAAAAGGAAGGACAAACTTTCCGAGGTGGCGGCGATCCGCAGCGTGCTACACTTCATGATGCGATCTGCTGCGCAATTGTCGCATCTTACGTCACCACATGCGGCGCGCCGCGACGAGCGGGGACCACACAAAAAAATTATTCGATGGCTAATACATCCTTGTTCTCTCGATGAATAACGTTGTTCTTCATTTATCTTCTCGAGTGTTTGAAAGTTTGGCACCACGATTGCAATGTATCTCGTGTACGATAATAGCCAGTTGAGGCGAGGATCTTTTCTGGAGAGCATTTTGGATGTAGTCAGCCGGAGGTATGGATATCACCGGAACTGTTGAAGCGGCGTGTCGCTTTGCATTCTCCATGTGGAGGTCGCGCGAGTTGTAGCTGCAGGCGAGGGGTTGTCTGGCAGCACGGCACGATGGTTATCTATTGCGCACGGAAAACGTGAAGAAGCCTACGACGAGGGACTTTGACCGAGGAGCCTGATTGTGGACGTGAGGGAACCGGAAAACCGGTCGGCCTGCGGGCCGACTGAAGTGGAAGGTCCGCGCATTGTGATGCTTTGTGCGGAGTTGCGCGACGCCGAGCCGATGGCGCGGTCGCTCGAAAAACTGAATAGTGGGAGTCTGCTTACTTACGATCGCCACGAGCAGTTGAGGCTGAATCCACCCGTTGGTGAGGTAGCCATGTTCGTAATCGTCGATCGGGAGTCGCTGGAATCTATTACCGGCACCTTGCGATGGTTGGGTCGACACTGGCCTCGGGCGGTAAGAGTGGTGGTCGGAGAGACCGGATCGGGCAGACAGGAATTGACGGCCAGGATGGGCGGTGCGATTTACCTCGTCTATCCGGCGCCCCAGGAACAGTGGCAGTCCCTGGTTCGCCTCGCGGTTCAGAGTGCGAATCGCGCGGGCACTCCGGCGGCTTGAGAAGGGAACAAGCTGTCGCGGGTATACCGGACGTGACGGAATATCGAGTTTCAATGGATGTCGGAGGGCGTCCGTTGGGAAAGGCAGGGCGATGTGTCGAAAAGCAGGAGCCCGTTGCGGGTGACATGACGTGGAAAAGAAAAACCGCGTCAACTGGTCCCTCCAGACGAATAGACCAGCGTTGCCTGGTGGCCCCTGGGAGTTGCAGAGGTATTAGTTACCAACTGCACGTTTCGGTGAAGAAATTCACCGGTCCGTTAGTGCAGCGGAGTGGAAGCTTCATGAGGGTACCTCTGCTAAGGCGAAGGGCGATGAGGCAGCTGTGAGCTGGCTGCCTCTCGTCCCCTTAGCCCGCAAACCCGGCGCAGGTCGGGAGACGTGGTGTATTTCAAAATAGCAGAAATGTAAAACGAAGGTGGCTCGGCGTGCTCCGCTGCTCGTTGCCCTAGTACGCTCGTTCGGCGTGTGGAACGCGTTAGTCATCTTACCAGATGGGAGTTCTGTGCAAAACGTCTGGCTGTTTCTCCTCCTTTACGCCGGCGTTTACACGCACGAAACTCTCTACCGGCGGAAGTTTTTTGCTGTAAGGCAGGGCCAGTGGATTGAGCACCCGCTGGAAGCTTCAACACTCCTCCTTTTGAGGCGTCCCGCCGCGGCGTCACTTGGCTAGTGGAAATTTCTGCCAAAGGCGAAGGGCGATGACGCAGGCCTGAGCAACCTGCGTCTCGCTGCCCTTGCGATCGACCCCGGTCGGCACCGGGATAAAAATAAAGTTAAAACCGAATATATAGAGACGATGAACGATGGTGGTCGGCGGAGGCTTGTTGACCTCAACCCGCCTGCTTTGCTCGATCGCGGGCAACGAAGCCCCCCACCCACCATGCGAAACGGGAGTCTTTAGCGCATGCACGGTCTTTCTCCTCCTTCCAGACCTGCCGCGTATTTGAGACTCTCTGTTTTGGCGAAGATTCCGTCATGAACACGGGCCGGCGGACTTGAGCACCCGCCGGACAGCTTCAACTCTCCTCCTTTGAAGCCTCCCATCATGCCGGTCCCATCTAGCCGATGGGATTCTCCGCCAAAGGCGAAGGGCGATGACGCAGGTCTGAGCAACCTGCGTCTCGTCCCCTTTTTTTGCGCTCTATGCAAAATCTCTCATCGGATATATCCGTAACTGACTGCTTGACCGGGAAGCCATTTCCGCTGACAATCATTATCGTCCGATTCCAGAATTGTCTCGATCGGACTGGAGATGGATATCATGGCAGGTTTGGGTGTAAACATCGATCACGTAGCCACCGTCCGTCAGGCTCGGATGACTGTGGAACCGGATCCCGTCTGGGCGGCGGCCGAAGCGCAGCTCGGAGGGGCCGACTGCATCACGTTCCATCTGCGAAAGGACCGCAGGCATATCTGCGACCGCGACGCGAAGTTGCTGAAGCAGACGGTGACATGCAAACTCAACATGGAAATGTCGCTCGATCCGGAAATCGTTGAGATCGCCGTCGCCCTGGCGCCCACCCAAGCCACGCTCGTGCCCGAAAATCGCCGGGAGATAACGACCGAGGGCGGTCTGGATGTAGTTGCCCACGCCGATCGCGTTACCGAGGTCTCGCGAGCCCTTCGAGACGCCGGCGTCATCGTCAGTGCTTTCATAGACCCCGTTGGCGAGCAGATACTCGCCGCCCGCGACGCCGGGTGCGAGGCGATCGAAATACACACCGGCGCGTACGCCAACGCCTCTCTTGGCCCGCCTGGCGCAAATCCCGACCCGAGAAAAATCGACACCACTATCGCCGAGATCCGGACCGCCCTGCAAGACGGGATCGATGCCGGACTGATCGTTCACGCCGGGCACGGACTGACGTACACAAATATCGCGCCCGTCGCGAGCATGGAGGGATTCCGCGAGTTTAATATCGGGCATTCCATCATCGCGCGGGCGATTTTCACCGGTCTGCGGCGGGCGGTGGCGAAAATGAAACACCTGGTCGCTTGAGCCCGGGTGTTGCATTATACAGACGGTCTGTGTAGCATGCGGCGCAGTAATCGACTCTCAAAAACCGACGCGAGACTTCTTCAATGACTGACATGCCCAGGCTGCAAGGTTCGATGGTGGCGATCGTCACCCCGTTTGCCGACGGACAGGTGGACTACGAGGCGCTGGCCAGGCTCATCGAATTCCAGATCGCCGGCGGGACGCAGGGAATTGTCCCGTGCGGTACAACCGGCGAGTCGCCCACGCTCAGCCACGCCGAGCACGGCGAAGTCATCGAATTCACCATCAAACAGGTAGCCCGTCGCATACCAGTGATCGCGGGAACAGGTTCCAATTCCACCGAAGAGGCCGCACGCCTCACCCAGCGGGCCAAAGACGCCGGCGCCGACGCGTGCCTGATCGTTAACCCGTACTACAACAAACCCACGCAGCAGGGCATGTTCGACCATATCGCCCGCCTGGCGGAGGTCGAACTGCCGATCGTTCTCTATAACATTCCGGGCAGGACGAGTATCGAACTGGCGCCCGAAACGATCGTCAGGATGTATAACGAGATCGAGATGGTGGTGGCGATAAAAGAAGCCACCGGTAAGCTCGATACGGCCAGTGAAATCGCCGCGGCCTGCGATATCACGATCCTTTCCGGCGATGACTCGCTGACGCTGCCCCTGTCGTCAGTGGGCGCAAGCGGCGTAATCAGCGTGCTGGCGAATATCCTCCCGATAGAGATGCGGAACTTCTGTGACACTATTGCCTCGGGTGACATAACCGCCGCCCGCGCGATGCACCTCAAGCTCTTTCCATTGTTCAAGGGTATGTTCGTTCAGACCAATCCGATTCCAATCAAAGCCGCCCTTTCGATGGCGGGCATGATACGCAACGAACTGCGCCTGCCCATGTCGCCGCTGAGCGACGAATACCGCGCGCCGCTGGCGGAGTTGCTCGGGCAGTTCGGCATCGAGTGTTTGTAGAGCATTTTGCCCGACGGCGACGGATCAACAGCCAACAAGAAACGCCCAAACTTCAAGTAACGGCCAACAGCCACGGCCAACGGCGAAACCCGTTGCCTGCTTGGTCTCGGGGCGTCATGCCGACAGGGGTACGTGACTGGTTCCGGAGGCCAGTACGTTGCGATACACTCCCGCGACATTTCGCACCGCCTGCCACGGGCGATGGTTCTCCGCGAGATACTCCAGTGCTCCGGCCGCCAGCGAAGCGGTTTTCTCGTGGTTATCCAGCAACTCGCCGAGGTTCCTGGCAATATCCGTGGCGTCGCGAGATCGGAACATTGCGGCCGTCTTTCCGTCGATCAGGAAATCGGAAACGTGATCGTCCGGCGCGAGGACGGCCGCCCCGGACGCCATCGCCAGGAGCGCGTCGAGATTAATGCTGCTCGTGCCTCGCGGGGATATGTAGATATCGGCGGCTTTGAAAACGCCGGCGAGTTGTCGGCTGTCGAGCCTGTCGACGAATGTCAGCGAACGGCACAGGCCCAGCGTCTCGGCGTGTTTTCTGAGCATGCGTTCAACCGGACCGTTACCAACAGCGAAGAAGAGGGCTTCGGTACCGGTCGACTCGATTTTTGCGAAGGCATCGAGTACTGCCGCCGCTGCGCCGTAGTCATCAAACACGTCGCTGGTCACAACGCAGGGACAACGGTCGGGCCGGTTGAAACATCCCGCCTCCGAGACCTGGTAAACCGCCGGGGTAACTACCGTGACAGCGTCGGAGGGGATACAATGGCTTTTGATGAGGTCGTCTCGCACCGCCCGCCCGGCGGCGAGCACCATTGCGGGGCGAACGCCCATCCGCCCCACCAGTCGCCCGTCGCCAAGGGAGTAGGAACTTACGACGTGGGGGCAGTTCAGTCTGGCCGACAGGACCGCCGTGGTCTGTCCGGCTTCAGCATCGAGGGCGTGCAGCAGTTGCACACCGCTTTGGCGCAAGCGGTCGGTCAACTCGGCGACCGCCGTTGCGGGGCGGAACCATCGCCGCATCGGAAAACGAATCACGTTCATGGGCCAGTCGGAAAAAGCGCCCTGGGGGGTATCGCTCCCGCAGACCCCGGTCAGCCGGATACCTTCATCGGCGAGTCCGACGGCAAGGGGACCCAGCGTCCGCCCCAACCTCAGGCATGTTGAACTCGAAACCACCCATGCGACATGCAGAGATGGTGCAGATACATATTCACCCTTTCCCGCCAAAACAGCTTTGTCCTGTGTCTCATTCACAATTCTCGCCTCCCGCAACCACGGGCGGACCGGCGAAACTTCACTCAGGAACTCGTGGGTACACCGTTAAGACTCGATCTCCCGCTCTGGTCCGCCGCTACAGAAGCCTGGAATACTTCCCAGTCTTCGAGTGTCATCAGAACTTCACGGGCCTGGCTGCCCTTGTAATCGCCAAGGATGCCCGAATCGGCCATCTGGTCTATGATGCGACTGGCACGGGAATAACCAACCTGCAGTCGTCGCTGGAGCAGGGAAACGCTGCCCCTCTTGCTTTCGAGGACTATGAGGACGGCCTTGTCGAACAGCGGGTCGCGTTCGGTGCTGATTTCACCGATTGGCGACGAATTAAGGCGATTTAGTTCGGCGTTGTATTCCACCTTCCTGCCCCTGGAGATGGACTTGACGACCGTCTTGATTTCTTTATCGGCGACATATGCGCCTTGTGCCCGCTTGAGGTTGGACGTTCCCGGTTCGAGGAAGAGCATGTCGCCCTGCCCGAGCAGCACTTCGGCGCCGTTCTGGTCGAGAACGATTCGGCTTTCCTGGCGTGAGGCGACCCTGAAGCTCACGCGGCAGGGCATGTTCGACTTGATCAAACCGGTAACCACGTTGACGCTCGGGCGCTGGGTTGCCAGCACGAGATGGATTCCCACCGCGCGGGCCTTCTGCGCGATGCGGATGATATAACCCTCGACCTCTTTGCCCGATGTCATCATCAGGTCCGCCAGTTCGTCGACGATGATCACGAAATAAGGCAGGGTCTTGGGGACGGAGGCTTTGTCGGCATCAGTTTCCGCGTGGAAGCGTTCGTACAGCACGTCTTCGTCCAGCTCGTTATAGCCCCTGATATTCTTGACGCCGGCTTCCTTGAGCAGTTCATACCGCTCGTCCATCTTGGTCGCCGCCCACTCGAGGATGTTCTCGGCGCGGCGCATATCGTTGACGATCGGGCAGAGCAGGTGCGGAACGTTTTCGAAAGCGGCCATCTCGACCATCTTCGGGTCGATCAGGATCAGGCGCACTTCTTCGGGCGTCCTGAGCATCAGCATCGACATGATAATCGCGTTAATGCAGACACTCTTGCCAGACCCGGTGGTTCCGGCGATAAGCATGTGCGGCATACCGGCGAGGTCTGAAACGATCGGTCCGCCGCTGGCATCCTTACCGATGTAGAGCGGAAGTTGCATCGACGTATCCGAACCGGGCGCCAAGGCCATCAACTCTTTGATCCGCACGATCTCTTTTTCGAGATTCGGGACTTCGATACCGATGGTGTCCTTTCCGGGGATCGGCGACACGATTCGCACGCCCGGAACGGCCAGTGCGCGGGCTATGTCGTTGGCGAGGTTGGCTATCTGTCGCACCTTCACACCAGGGGCCAGTGCCAGTTCAAACATCGTAATAACCGGACCGGTCATGAACCCGACGACTGTAGCCTCCACGCGGAATTCGTCCAGCGTCCTCTGGAGAATGTCGCGCTGCTCGGAAGCGTAAGCCTGCTGGCTTTCGATATATCCGCCCTGCGGTTCGACGAGCAGATCGGTTGATGGAAGGGTAAAATCGTCATTTGGGATATTTGCGCCACCACCGGAAAGCGCCTCCGCCGCGGGCGGTGAAGCTTCGATCTTCGGCGCCGAAGATGGTCTGGGCAGCAGTTTGGCAAAGACGTTTTTGGCCTTGGCGGGTATCGACTCGGGCGAATCATCTCCGGGCGCCTTGACCGGCTCGAGGCGAGGTGGGCGCTTGGGCGGCGCCGCGGTGATAGTCCGAGGTGAAACCGGAAGGTTTGCCGCGGTGCGCATCATGGCGGGGCTCTTCAGTGCGCCAACGGCCTGGGTGAGTTCTCCTCGGCGGTTCCAGGCCTTCCTGCCATAGTGCGGAAGCCGAAGCACGAGATTGTCAGCGGTAAGCATCAGACCGATGCACAATGCGATCATCAGCATCACCCACGAACCAACGGGCGCAAACCTGCCAAGCAGGAATCGCCCGGTCGCCAGACCAATAACACCGGACGGACCGCTGGCGTAGTCGTCGGATACCCTTTGGGGATCGAGCAGGAAAAGCGCCGCGCTTGTGGCGGTAATCAGCAGTACGACTCCGGCAAGGCGCCATCGCCATTCCCGGATCCGCCCGCCAAAGACCATAACGACCGCCGCAAACGTGGCGAAGCCCAGGCCCATATACGCGCCGCCACCAAGATAATGGCGCAGCGTATATGCCAGATACGCCCCGACCGCTCCTGCCGCATTGGACACCGGGGTCTTCGCGGGTGACAGCAACCTTGCCGGCGGGTCTGTCGGGCTGTAAGTCAGCAGGCTCAACCACGCCAGCGTAACCGCGCCCGCCAGGCAGAGAACCAGGCAGTATCTCGCAAACTTCCCGCCTGAAAACCGCTGAGGTTCGACCAGGTCAATCTTGGTAGACGATACTCTCTTTTTTGCCATCCTTAGCGTCCGTCTTACTTCCTAGCGCTTCCATGCAGTCAAACGCCCGTATGACCGAACCCGCCGGATCCTCTGGCGGTCTCATCGAGCGAGTCGACCTCGATTACCTCTGCCCGTGTCACCGGGGCGATCACCATCTGGGCGATTCGCATACCGCGCGTGACGACAAATTCATCACGCCCGACATTACCCAGTATCACGCATACCTCGCCGCGATAGTCCGCGTCGATAGTGCCCGGTGAGTTAGGCAGAACGATACCATGTTTTATCGCCAGCCCGCTGCGAGGACGCATCTGGGCCTCGTAGCCGACCGGAACGGCCATGTAAAAACCCGCCTGCACGAGTTTCACGTCTCCCGGAGCGATCCTGACTTCGCCCTCACATGCTGCACAGACATCCATGCCCGCCGCATGCTCGCTCATATACTCAGGAAGGGCTACATCTTCGCATCCGGGCTTCCGTCGTATTTCTATTTTTATCGGACCGCTCATAGCTTTCTCTCCATCCCAAACGCCGGGTTACTGTCTGCTGATTCAGGATTTCCGGAATGTTGCTCAGTCGCCCTCGGATTTGATGGTCTCGATAAACCTGACAATTTCGCCGGCCAGGACCGCTTTGGCACGGGAAGCCCAAGGCAATCCCGCCCCGTCACGCACGATGATGCAGGCTTCCGATTCTTCGCTACCCATTGCAGCAGGCGTGTTTACGACAACACAATCGGCGCCCTTGGCATCCATCTCCGCGGTCGCTTTGGCCTCGATCTGCTCCAGCGGACCGTCTTCCACGGCGAATGCAACCACGATCTGATCGCTTCGCTTACCGGCGGTCAAGCCGGCGAGGATATCTTCGGTCGGTTCAAGCCGCAGCGTGACAGGCCCGCCGGCACGCGGAATTTTGCCCTCGAACGGTTCGACCGGACGGAAGTCCCCCACCGCCGCAGCCATCACCAGCACGTCGCAGTCATCGAAGAGCCCGGTGAGTTTCTCTTTCAGATCGCTCACCCCGCCGAACGGTACTATTCGAACCGATTCGAGGCGTTGTGCGATTCCGGCTGGAAGGCTCCCGCCACCGATCAGCAGCGTTACATCGTGTGCGCCGGCGGCTGCCGCGGCGACTTCGCAGCCCATCAGCCCGCTCGACGCATTGGATATAAACCGAACAGAGTCGATGTATTCTCGCGTGGGCCCAGCCGTCACGATGATTTTCAGACGCTTCATACCGCATACCATACCCGCCGACGCCGCGGATTTGCAACCCCCCTTAGGGGCCTGCCCGTGATGTCGTTCGCCGTTACTTGGCGTGTTGGATATTGGATATTCAGCTTCTCGTTTCCCCTACCGCTTCAGTCAGGGACGGCGACGGCTCAATATCCAGCAAGGAATTCCCAATAGCCAAGTGAACAACAACGGCCAACGGAAACGATGGACGGCAAGGGCTTACCTTTGTGTCCTTGACTTATCTTTGCGTCCGATCTGTCGCCGTAGGCCGTTACTGCTTCGGTCCGACTACGTCGCGGAAGCCTTTGGCGGGTTTTTTGTCCGCTTTCTTGTCCGAAAACTGCGTCCGAAGCGCGTTGACCTGGGCGATAACTTTCTTGACGCAATCGGCGGTGTAGGTGTCCAGGATGACGCTCGCCTTGTCTCGCTGCCCGCTTTTCCTTAGCTTCGCGGCGGCTTTGACCACTTGGCCGAGTCCGGCTTGGAATTCCTTTTCGAGGGCATCGAACGCCTTCCTGACAATCGGACCGCGAGTCTTTTTGTCGGCGCGGACCTTGTCGGCCAGATCGCGGAACAACCACCAGTACGACTTGTCGGAGAATTTGTCGCGTTTGGTCTTGCTGGGCATCTCCACGACGCTTCCGTGCGTCCCGGCAGTAGAGACGATCTTCGGCGGGCCCGATCCGTGGATGAAGAATGGAACGTAGCAGCTCGCCATGGGCGTCGAAGGACACCACCAGTATACCGGGAGTTCGGCGTCGGTGTGCGGCAGGACGGCAACTGCGGAACTGGCCGTGATGTTCAGCCCGATCTGGCGGCACCTGGCGATATTCATCATCCAGCGGACGTCGACCTTCCCGGGCTTCTCCGCCAGCATTCTCCGCGAGCATGCCGCCCGCCCATGCACGCTCAGGCGAACGGGGTCATCCTTCTTCGTACCAGGCGAATAGGCGTGCTGGAAATGGAACTCGGCGTCTTTGCCTTCGGGCCACCAGCCCCTGGCGATCGCGTGGCCGATCACGTTGGAGGATTTCAGGTCAATATCCGTGCCCAGAGAAACGCCGTTGGAAATTGACGTGGCGCCTTTCTCGATGCGTTTGGCTACCCAATGGTTGCCCGTGGTCTCGAGCACCCACGCCTCGTTGGGGTCGGCGATGATGAAGGAGTTGTGATATCCGCCCAAAGTCCCCCGCGTGGGGCTGGCGGATCCGAACTGCCCGTGTTTCTCGACGATCCGCGCGATCGCATCGAGGGACTCGCGGGCGGTCTTGCCCCTTTCCAGACCGAGCCTCACCAGGTCCATTCCGTTAGGCCCGAACCTGGGACCCTTCCCGGTCTTGTGGGCGGCTTTTTCGTCGGCGAGGACCTTTGTCCAGATCGCTTCGTTGCCGATCGCGACGCTGTGCTCGTTTATCCCTTCCTCGTATCCCCAGGACCAGTAAGGGCTCGATCCGAGCGTCGCATACGTCTGGCGGGCCTGCGGTATTTTCGTTCGCACCAGATCGATCTGCGAGCCGGCGGGCCATTGCTTTGCGGCGTTGTACACCAGCGGTTGGCATCCGAAAGTGGGCCTGTCGCTGTTCTTGGCATGGATCGTGTATCCGCAGGTCGTCTGGTCTCGCATGGCTACCCAGGTATCGCATGCATTTGATCCGGCGTGTGCGATCGAGAAAAGAACCGCTCCAGCCGCCAGAGAGAACCGTCGAAATGTCATGATGCGATCTCCTTGTTCGTCCCAGATACTTACGTGGCATTTTTGGCGTTATCGGTCGCTGAGTCAAGAAAAACAGACTCGCCGGGAGCCGGCGGAACGATACAATCGCATTATAACTACTACAGCGCAAAGTAGCGTGAGAATAACGCAGAAGAAGCTATCAGTTGTCAGCTAACGACCACCGACTAATCGCTCTTGCCGTTAGCTGTTGCATTTGCTGATAGCTGACAGCTTTTTCTGCCTAGTTGGCGTAGATCATCTTGTAGGATTTTCCCGCGTCGACGGACTTGAAGAGTCCGTTGCGATTGCAGAGATATACGCCGTCGGGGTTGTTCCTGTCCGGAAGGATGCAGGTAACGCCCGCGTTCAGGATGTTCGAATCGCTCTTGCCATCGACTTTCGACGCCTTTGACAGCACATCCCACCTTGCAGTCATGCGCTCTTTGACACGGTAGACCGGACCGGTTTGAATGCTGCTGAACGGAGCGGCGTAGGTGTTGACCTTTATTCGCTTCTCTCCGGGGCGCGTCTGCTTCCACCAGCGGTAATCGCCAACTGCAGCGTAAAACACGTCGCCGGGCATATTCTCTTTGCGCTGCGAGAATATGCGCCCGCGCGCCCACGTGTAGAAAACGCCTCGCGTGGTGGATATCGTGGCGAAGTTCGGATGCACGCCGAAGCAGACATCGGTCACGCCGAAATTCTCCTGCTTCAAAGTGAGCGATATGCGCGGTTTTTTGACGTCCCGCAGCTCGTTCCAATATACGCAGCCCGCCCCGCCGGTCTTGCCATAGGGTTTACCAAGCCCCAAAGCCGCAAATTCGCGATCGTCGATAGTGCCGACAACATAAGCGCCTCCGCTGTCGGGCACAAACTTGACGCAAGTGATGCGCCGGCCTTTCAGACCGATAGACTTCCAGGTCGCTCCGGAATCGAGGCTCAGGTAAAGCCCGCCGGTCTCACCGCCGGCGACTGCAATCTCCGGGCGTTCTTCGCAGAACGCGATAACCTCGCCGAACGCCGTTGCCGGCCCGAAGCCCGCGAAATCGATCTCGTTGGAGACGAGTTTCCAGGTTTTGCCCGCGTCGGTGCTTCTGTGCAGGCTGCTCTTGAGTTTCCCGCCAACGATCCGTCCCGACCCTCGCAGCAGGAGCGATCTGTTCTTCGGATGGACTGCGATCGAACGAACCGCCAGCACGTCAGGCGTCGAGAGCCCGGCGTTAAGCGGCGTCCACCTGGATCCCCGGTCGGTCGACTTCAGCACGCCCTTTCCGTTTGTCCGCGCGTAGAGGATCGCGGGCTTGGGCGAATCCTGAATCACCGCGGTCATTTGCCCGACGCGCGGCAAGTCGTTTTTTCGCACTTTCGCGGCGGGCGGTAATCTCGAGGTGTCCGGCGTGAGGCTTATGTTGTCCAGCGCCCCTTTGTACAGCGAGCGGCTCTTGCCCGGAACGGCCCGGAAGAACAGCCCGACGCACAGTTCATCCGGCGAGGACCTGCATATCCGGTCCATCGCCTTTTCCCATAACTCACCGTCTTTGGAAATAAACGACTGGAACCTGACGCCGCGCCGAATCAGCCGCAACCAGCGCCGATCGCCGGGAAATGACGCCATCGAGCAATATCCGCCACCGAGGTCAGGAAAGTCTTCACCGCCTTTGATTCTGTCCTCGGCCAGGGAATATATCGCAAACCGGTCGCTACCAAACGGGCGGGAGAGATCTTTCTGGCTCAGCAGGCCTATCAGATTCCGGCCATGGTATCCGTTTTCATCATTGCGGAGCCCCATGTCGGATATCCGGGCTGTCAGCGTAAAGTCGCCCGCGATTTTCTGGTACGCCAGGCAGACACCATCGCCCCGGAACGACATGACGCCCTTGTCGGAGCGAACGGCAAGAGGGAACTGCTCTTCGCCCAACTGCGAATAGATCCATCTGCCTTCGGTCTTGTTCTTCGCCTCAAGCGTTAGAATGTTTGAATCTACAGAATTGGCCCCGTCGTACCAGAGCCTGGCCCAGAGGTTATTGGCGCCCCTGGGCAGTATATTCCTGAAACCGGCGTCGAGCTTGTATCCGTCTATGGCGCCCATGAGATATCGATCGCGGTAAATCTGGATCCGCGAAACCTTGTGGCCGCGAAGTTCTATCTTCGGGCGGATGTCGACGAGATTGTCCTTGAGCGTGTCGGCCGACGATATATTCGTCGGCATGGTGATAAGAGGCAGATCCTTGCTGTCGGCGCATCGGAAATCACCGGCCGCGATCGGTCGCGATTCAAAGCCCGGTCCTTCCCATGTCAGGAGAATCTTCTCGGCGAGGTATTTTTTCGGGCCCTTGAAGTAGGACAGATCAAATGCGTGGGTTCCCTTTTCCAGGATCATCGGGTATTGGCTGAGCGTTGTACCGTGAATACCGTCGTTGTCGACGATAACTTTCCCGTCGATTTTGAGGCGGCTGCCGTCGCACGTTCCCAGTTGGCAGACGTAGAGCCCGCTGGTCGGCGCGTTGATATATCCGGTGTACTGAATTGCGTAGTTTTCGTAGCGAGCATCGCGGACCGTGTCATCAACGGCCTTAACAAGCCCCTGCTTGATCGGCTCGATCTTCAGGAAGTTGGGCAGTTTCTCCCATTTCTCCCCTTTAGGCGCTTCGTAGTATGAGTACTTCAGCCCCGGACGAAGCGAGGGCGCTCGTGCGGCGGGAGTCGACTTCGCAGCTTTGGCGGGGATCATGGTCGAGACGCTCTGATCGAAAATATCGGTAATCGTGAGGCGGACGCCTTTGACCGTTCGTCCGGCGTCAAATCGTTTGACCAGGACGTGCGGGTCGGCCGCCGAAACCGCAGCCAGAGGTTTGCCTTTTCCCGTAGTGTTCGAGAACGCTTCGATCTTGTATTTCATCTGCGGAGACGCCGACTCAGGGATAGTCCAGGAAACCAGCACCTGATCGTCATAGCTTTCGGCATGGGCGTTTGCGATCGCCGGCGGATCGAGCGTTGGTTCGTCGGGCTGTTTGGTGGTGAACAGGACGGTTTTTTCGGAAGTATTACGGTCGGGCCCCGCTCGATCGTACCGCAGGACGGTCCCGTTTTCGATCAGCTTGAAGAACTGAGGGCTTTTGGTGGGGATCGTATCGGACTTGAACCACTTCCCATTGACCCGACAATATCCAAGACGCCGTTCGAACGCTCGCGGAACGGTCTCGGGCGCCAGGGCTTCAACGAACCCTCCGTTACCGTGTACGCCCGGGGATTTCAGTGCGATACTGACAACGCTGTGCGTGTACCACTTATTCTTTTCGACGTCCTTGAACCACCACCCGACGAGTGTCTTCCCCTCGGCCCCTTTCACCGGCGGGAATACTCGCAGGACGTGTCGATACCAGGCGTTGGGGCGCAGGAAAGGCGGCCTGCCGTTCACTCCGCCTTTGGAGCCTTCGGCTCCGTATCCGTGACGGTAGAAAGCGGTGCCCTCGTTGACATTCGCAACCGGTCCGAAATACGAAACAAACATTCCGGGCGGTTTGTCGGGCCCCTTCGTCGCCAATCCGCCATAGAACGTCGGTGAGGACTTGGTCTCCGACATGAACTTCACGTACCAGAAACAGTAGTAGGTTCCCCGGTCCCATGCGGGCCAGCGGCGGTCCTTCATGACAATATCCGATCCCTTGCGGACATTCGGATTGATCCCTGTCGCAAAGAGGCGAGCCTCGGAAACCGGTAATACCAAAACCAGCATCAGCGAGAGCGTCCAACGCAAAAAACGTTTTGCATACATTTCCGGTGTCATTCTCCAGCCTTTCTTCCACCGACATTCCCCGCCCCGCCGCATATTGGAATAGCAGGCCGCCAGAGATGATTTTACCCGATCCGACGCACCAGGCAAGTCGAATCCGGGGCTACAGGTCCTTGCGGCGATAGTAGCGTATCGTGACACTCTGTTTGCGGGGGTAGTAGTTGACCAGGTCTTTCCCTCTCGCCAGGGTCCATGGCGCCGAGGAGCCCGGTCCGCACCTGTGGAAGAAGATATCATCGGCGATGTACACACCCGCATGCACGGACCTGTTATTCGAATCGAGGACGATGGCGATGTCGCCCAAGTGGCCTTTATCGTTGATTTGGTAATAATCCTTCCGCAATGCGTTGACGACTTCTCCGGGGTTGCAGAACCTGTCGTCGGGCACTTCATGGAAGAAATTAACCGCTGTCCAGTTGCAGTCTCGCCACTGCTTGATATCGCTGTCTGAATACGCCTGGTAGGTGTAGAGTTTCCGTCGCGGGAGCGGAGGGAGAAGATGCAGGATGTTGATTCTCTGGTCTCCCCCCTTTTGCACGAGTGATTCAAGGATCGGCCTGACTTCCTGCGCTCGATCTCCTCGCCCCCAATAGTGAACCAGCGATTCGAGATCCGATTCGGCGGACACTTTCAGATATACGATGAACGTCGCCTCGCTGCTCAGTGCCTTTACCAGGCGCAGCAGTTCGCCGCGTGGTCTCACGGAGTCTGCTATGCTTCGCAGATCGGCAAAGTACATGAACCCCCGGCGTTGATAGATCAGCGGTTCGACGAGTTCCCTGGTTTTTGGAGAAACCGCCGATCCGGCGAACCATTGGTTCGTGGAACTCCCACGGAACGCGAATTGCTTCTGATGATCGCCGTTTTCCATGTAGCTGCACAATACCACGTAGAGTCCCGATCGCGATTCGCTGCTGAGGCTCAGCACAAATTCCTTCGGGGGATAGATACTCATACCGCCCAGCGAAGTGTTGGTCTTGGCGAGGGATAACAATTTCTCGCGAAGTGGCGCCTCCAGAGAGATTTCCTTGAGCAGATTCGACAACCCCGCCAAGGTGACGCCAGGAAAATGCCATACCACGCCTGTCGAAAAGTCGTCTGCAATTTCGACGGCGTATTCCAGCGGCGGCGAAATGACTATCGATACATATTCCAGTTGCCCCCACGGCCCGTCGCCCGCGATGACGGGACCGGCGCCCGGACCGGTATCCGTATTTCCATTTTCAACGCGGGGCAGATAACGCTGAAACATCACAACGCAAATGAGCACCACGCCGGCGATAGCGGCAAGGGTAAGAACGGCGGTCCATTTTTTCAACGCGTCAGTGACATTGCTACCATCAGGAGGCCGGGCGGATGAGTTTCCGGGTGCAGGATTAGTTTGTTCTGTACTCATCCCGGTAACTTCGATGCAAATGATTCGGTTAGTTCTGCAGCTTCATTCCGGTCACATATCCTTGCGCCGGTAGTACGCAATCTGGAGTTTGGCGCTCCGGGGGTAGTAGTCAACGAGGTCTTCGCCCCTGGCCAACGCCCACGGGGACGACGAGCCTGAACCGCATCTGTGGAAGAAGACGTCATCGGCGATATACGTAGCCGAGTGCATAGGAACGTTCTGTGCATCAACGATCACTGCAATGTCGCCCAACTGGAGATTACCGTGGATCCGATAGTAGTTTTGTTCTGTTTCGCGACGAATTGCGCCATCCCGGGCAAGCTTGTCGTCTGGTACATCTTTGAAGAAATTCAATGATGTCCAGTGGCAATCGCGATTGGTTGTGGTGTTGGCAATCGATATCAATCGTGCAGGATACGTATAGAGCCTCCTCCTGGCCAGAGGCGGGAGGAGATGGGTGATGTTAATGTGCTGCTCGCCTCCGCGCTGCACGAGTGATTCGAGGATTGGGCGGACGTCCTGCACGCGTCCCCCTCGGCCCCAGTAGTTAACCATCGCTTCAATATCCGACTTTTTGGAAACCTTCACATGGACAAGGAAAGTAGCATCGCGCCTCAGCGTTTTCAGGAGTTCCAACCGTTGACCGCGTGACGGGATGGAGTTTGCAATACTCTGCATGTCGTCAAAGTACATGAAATTTCCATGCCGATATATTAAGGGCTCGACAAGTTTTCTGATCTCGGGCGAGACCGTCGATCCGGCGAACCACTGATCGGGAGTATTCCCGCGAAACAGAAACTGAGTGTGAAGTTTTCGGTTACACCGGTAATTGTACAATGCAAGGTAAAGCTTAGCTCTAGCCTCAGCGCTGAGGCCAAGCAAGAATTCCTTCGAAGGGTAGATACTCATTCCCGGTAGCTCAAAGTTGGCCTTGGCCATGGATTTCAGCTCTGCCGCGAGCGGCGCAGCTAAACCCGTCTCCTTGAGCAATCTAGCAAACCGCTCCGATCCGACGTTGGGAAAATGCCATGCTACCGGTTCGGAAAAGTCCAGTTCGTTTTCCTCAACGTACTCCAGCGGCGGCGAGATGACAATCGGGGTATATTCCAGTTGGCCCCATGGACCAGCGCCGGCGACCATGGGCCTGGTGGCTGCAGAACTGTTCATTGCCCCCTTTGCGATCGCAGGGGTACGATTCTGGAACATCACCACGCCAATCAGCACCCATGAAGCGGCAACAAAAACTGCAAGCACGGACACCCATTTCCGCATCGAATGATGAGCGGTCTTGACGGCCTCGGCATGCGACGCCGAAGCGTCTTCGGGCCTTGGATTATCTTTTCTTGTGCTCATAGCCTTTGGCAGGTTGGCTGCGGGGTGAGTCCAGGAGTTTTTTCTCCACTGGCGATACCGCAAAGCATTACGTCACTCTCTGCACGCCTGTTCGCCAAAACCCTGTAAAGTAAGGAAGGAACAACTTCTTTTGGCATCATGTCCGGCAGGGGTTACCGAACACTTTGCAAATTACCATGGAGTTTCCCAGTTCTCCCAAGCATGGCATCTGCTTTTTCTGCTTTTTCTGCTTTTTCTATAAAATTAGTTTACTCGGAATACTCTGAGCCGTCAAGTAGTAAAACGGATAAACTAACATTATTATTGCAAGTGATGCTATTTTCTTCCGCGTTATCTCGCCCTTTCCGGTGATCGGTTTGGTGTGTTTACCGCGGGTCTCCCGCTGTCTGAAGACCACTACCACATAACGCCCATGCCCGGTTTCCGATCTCCCACACCGGTGGTTGGCAGCACCTCGCCGCATGGAGCGTATATGTGCGTACCCGCCGTACCGCCATCGAAGAAACCGTAAGTGCCTGGAGGCACTATCAGTCCATCCACGCTGGGGATTGTAATCATGGATTCATAATCGACCCATTTGACCGCCCCCGAACCGTAAAGTACGTTGGCGCCCCTGACATGGTTCGCCAGCGACATACCACTGGCGAAACTTCCACTCAGTCCGGAACCGTTGCGCATCCATATCCAGTCCATCGCCATGGCGACCTCCCCGGCCGGATGAGTTTTTCCCGCCTTCGACTGGACCGTTCCGACTATCTTCATCGTACTGGGGGACAGCCCCACGCCAGCACCTGTATACAACCCAAAACCGCTGAGCCTGTAGTTCGTGCCCAGTTTCTTATCGAAGTGGTCCCAATGGTCCAGGGCGGCTGGACACTGAAAAACGTTGTCATCTGTCAGCATGTTCGCATACGACGCGCCCGACTGCTTCCACGACTGCTTCAGGTAATCTTCGGCGAAGCGTCCCCCGCGGGCGAGGATCCTGCCTGTGGCGCCATAGCCCGTGCCATCGTGGACAACCGGTACGCGGTTACGGTTGGCGCCGGCATACGCGGTGGCGGCCTTGTGAAGATTCTGGAGCTTACTGGCACACTTGGTTCGGCGTCCCAGTTCCACGGCAATCTGTATGGATGGTCCGAGAATCGTAATCATGAGCGAGATAATCACGATTACAACCAGGAGTTCCACAAGCGTGAATGCCCGCAAGCGGGCTGGTGCGGGATTCGGGGCGCCGCCGCGGGTCGCGTTGAAAGTTCTCTTTGGCGTATCGGAGTCAGTCATGAGCGGCAGTTCCTTTCTGATTGCGATCGCGATCGTGTTTGCACCGCCGATCCTGCAATAACAATACCATATCTCCGGTAGTAGAGTCAAATCGGCTGCTCAGAACCATTCCGTTACCTGCCGTATCCGGAACGTTTCGCATTCGCGGCGAATATGCGGTGAACGCAAGCCTTTCACCTCGGCGGCTTTCATACTATTATATACGTACATGACATCGTCGACCCGCCGGTAAAGGAAGTCAATCGATGAAGATATATTTCGCCCTGCTCGTTTTCCTCGGAATCGGCGCAATCACCGGCGACGCACGTGCGCAGTCCGCCAGGAAACCCGGACCGATGCTCACCAAGGCTCTGGGCGGACCGATGAAAGGCGTCAGCGACATCATTTTCGCGAATCGCAGTTCGTACAACGACGGGCACTGGTACGCCAACATCGGATACTACTGCGACGATGAGAAACAACCCGCCTACGCGGCCAATGGTAAACCGGACACGGGGCGCCTGTGCATGCTGAACCTGGCGACCGGAAAACTGACGGTTCTGCTCGACGCCAAGGGCGGTTCCTTGCGCGACCCGCAGGTACACTACGACGCGAGGAAGATTCTCTTCTCGTGGCGCAAGGCGAAATCGCATTTCTACAATCTCCACGAGATCGACCTCGACTCGCGCCGCCTGAAGCAGATCACATTCGGAAACTTCGACGACTACGAACCGACCTACCTGCCCGATGGCGGTATCGTGTTCGTGTCGACGCGATGCAAGCGATGGGTCAACTGCTGGATGACGCAGGTGGGCACGCTCTACCGCTGCGACGCCAATGGAGGGGGTATCCACCAGATATCGTCCAACAACGAGCACGACAACACCCCGGCCGTCCTGCCCGACGGTCGCATTGTCTACACGCGGTGGGAATACACTGACCGCAGCCAGATCGGATATCACCAGCTCTGGACCGTGAACCCCGACGGGACCAGGCAGATGGTCTACTACGGAAACCAGCGACACTATCCCCTGTACATCGACGCCAAACCGATCCCCGGCACGAACAAGGTTATCGGGATAGACTCCCCCGGACACGGGGCGCGAGACCACTACGGTTCAGTCGCCATCTTCTCCGACGCGTTCGGTCCGGACGACGCCAGGGGCGTCCGAAAAGTCAGCCGCCGGGGGCGATACATCGACCCGTGGGCGTTCAGTGAAGATTGCATCCTTGCCGCTCAGCAGAAGACCATTCAGATCATGAACGGTAAAGGCCGGAGCGAAGTGATCTACTCGTCAAACCTGAACTGCCACGAGCCCCGCCCCCTAATCAAACGCCCCCGGGAACGCGTCGTCCTTCCGGCAACGAATCCATCGGTGGATACGGGGCAGTTAGTGCTGACCGACGTTTACAACGGCAGGAACATGACCGGCGTCAAACGCGGCGATATCAGGAAACTGCTGATCCTCGAATCGCTGGCCAAGCCCGTTAACTTCTCCGGCGGTCCGGACCTCACTTCCTGGCTGGGCACGTTCACCCTCGAACGAGTCCTGGGCACGGTTCCCGTCGAGAAAGACGGTTCGGCCTCTTTCATACTACCGGCGAACCGCGCGGTGTTCTTCGTGGCACTCGACGCGGACGACCTGTCGGTCAAACGCATGCAAAGTTTTGTAAGCGTGGCGCCCGGAGAGATCACGAGCTGCGCCGGTTGCCACGAGAACCGCACGAAAACCGCCCCGGTGATGCGAACGCGCGTCCTGCAGGCGATGAAACGCCCGCCCAGCAAGCCCAAACGCTTTGAAGGATATCCGGACGTGCTGGATTTCAACCGCGACATCCAACCGATATTCGACAAGCATTGCGTCAAATGCCACAATCCCACCGACTTCAAGGGCAAGCTATCCCTGGCTGGAGACCTCGGGCGGATGTGGTCGCTGCCCTACTACGCCATGTTCGCCCGCCTCCAGGTGGCCGACGGACGCAACGGGTACGGTAACCAACCGCCACGCACAATCGGAACGTCAGCGAGCCCGTTGATGAAGAAGATCGACGGGACCCACGCCAGGCACAAGAAGGTCAAGGTCTCGCCGAAAGAGTGGCGGACGGTCTGGTTGTGGATTGAAAGCGCCGCCCCGTACGCCGGGACTTACGCCGCTCTGAGAAGCAAGGAAGAACGAGGGCGGGAAGGGCATGCCGCCGGAGTCGCCCTGGGCGGAGCGGGCGATATCCTCAAACGCAGGTGCGCTTCGTGTCATAACGGTAAGAAACTCCCGACGGTCCCCTTCCACGTTGACGGCGCCAAAAACCGCGGTATCAAACGCCCGGTAGCCAGACACGAGCGGAAGATAATCCCCAACGATCCGCTGGCGTTGTACAGTTCGCATGCGATTGTGAATATCACACGCCCTGAATTCTCGCCGGTGGTCATGGCGCCGCTGGACAAGAAAGCGGGCGGGCGGGGAAGCTGCCCCGGCGTGTTCAAAACGAAGGACGATCCGGACTGCAAACGCCTGCTTGCATCGCTGCAGAAAGCCAAAACCAACATGGACGCCCTGCCGCGATTCGGGACACCCAGGTTCAAACCGAATCGCCAGTACATCCGTGAGTTGAAAAAGTACGGCGTGCTGCCCGCATCGTTCGATCAGACCAAAGACAAAATCGATGTTTTTGAAATGGACCAGAAGTACTGGAGGTCGCTGTGGTACAAACCGCTTGCGACGAAGTAGCCCCAACACGGGAGATGTTTTGTGATTTTATCGCGATACGCATTCATGATTGTTTTGGCGAACGTTCTGTCGACTGCAGCCGCGGCGCCGCCGGCGTCTGCGCCCGATCAGTGGGCGCAGTTCCACGGTCCGCGGAGAGACAATAAGTCAAGCGCCAAGAACCTCCTGGCCCAGTGGCCCCAGGACGGTCCGAGGCTCCTCTGGGCCAGACGCGGCGTCGGTAAGGGATACGCCGCCGTATCGATCAGCGGTCAGAAGATCTATACAGCCGGGAATATCGACGGGCACACCGTCATTACGGCGCTGAACATTGATGGAAAAATACTGTGGCAGACAAAAAACGGGCCGGTCGGCAAGCGATCGTACCCGGGCTCTCGCGGAACGCCCACTGTCGATCGGGGCAAGGTGTATCACCTCGCCCCGGACGGTCCGGTTATCTGCCTCGATGCCGAAACGGGCAAGGAGATATGGGCTTTGAATGTCCTGAAGGAGTTCAAGGGCGAAAACTGCACGTGGGGCCTGTCTGAGTCGCTGCTGATTGACGGGAAGAACGTCATCTGCGCCGTCGGCGGCGAGCAGACCAGTATCGTCGCCCTCGACTCCGGCACGGGCAAGACAGTCTGGACTTCTCGCAGCGCCGGCGACAAGCCGGGATATGCATCGCCGATCGTGGTCGAATACGGCGGCCTGCGGCAGATCGTGACGGCGATGTCGCGGTCGATCGTGTCCGTGGCGGCCGACACGGGCAAACTGCTGTGGAAATTCGAGCACCGCGTATGGCTGGACGAAAACATCACGACACCCGTATATCACGACGGTCATATTTTCGTCGCCGGACCGGGCAGGGGCGCAACGCTCCTGAAGCTCAACGTCACCGGGCAAAAATGTGCCGTTAAAACCGCCTGGCACAATCCAAAGTTCGACAACCAGCACGGGGGCGTCGTCCTGGACGGCGGATACCTGTTCGCCCACGCCAAGAAAGGTTCCCGCCTGATGTGCGTTGAGTTCAAAACGGGCAAGACGATGTACTCGGTGTCACACGAAGCCTCGGGCAGGAAATCAGCGGCGATGACCTTCGCAGACGGGATGCTGTACGTCCAGAACGACGGCAACAAGGTCTACCTCGCCCCGGCGGTTCCCGATGCCTTCAAGCCGGTCAGCAGTTTCGCGATCTTCCCCGGCGGAAGCGGTCCGCTCTGGGCCCATCCTGTAGTGTTCGGCGGGCGATTGTACATAAGGCACGACCAGATCATCCTGGCGTACGATATCCGGGCGAAGTAGAACACGAAACCGCGAAACCGCAAGCGGTGAAGCTGCGGGCGCCAGGAACCTCCTTGCCTTTGGGGGCTGACTGTTGCATTATTCCCTTATGAACCACCCTGTCCAAAACGCCGCCACCAGGAACTGCCAGCGATGAGCGATCTGTTTATCAACGATGATTTTCTGCTGCAGAGCGAAGCAGCGAGAAAACTCTACCACCAATACGCCCGGGACCTTCCGATTATCGACTACCACTGCCACCTCCCTCCCGAGCAGGTGGCGCGGGATCACCGCTTCGAAAATCTCACACGGATATGGCTCCGCGGAGACCATTACAAGTGGCGCCTGATGCGGGCCGCGGGCGCCGACGAGAAGTACATCACCGGCGAGGCGTCCGATTGGGAAAAGTTCAAAAAGTGGGCCGCGGTGGTCCCCCAGACGCTCCGCAACCCGATGTATCACTGGGTTCACCTCGAACTGAAGCGCCCTTTCGGTATCTCCGACCGCCTGCTCTGCCCCGAAACCGCCCGAAGCATCTGGGACGAGTGCAACGAGAAGCTCGCCTCGCCGGAGTTCTCCGCCCGCGGGATCATGAAGCAGATGAACGTCGCGCTCGTATGCACCACCGACGATCCGACCGATTCGCTGGAACACCACCGGACCGTCGCTGACGATGAAGCGTTCGATATCCGGATGCTTCCGGCATTCCGGCCGGACAAGGCGATGGCGGTCGAATCGCCAGAAGCTTTCAACGAATGGACCGACAAGCTGGCGGTCGCCGCGGATATGGAGATCGCGGACTTCGAGTCGTTCATGCAGGCCCTGGCCGCCAGGCACGCCTTCTTCAACGATACCGGATGCCGACTCAGCGACCACGGTTTGTCTTCGGTCTGCTGGGCTGAGTACACCGACAGTGAGATCGACGCGATATTCGGTAAGCTCCGCGCCGGAGACCGAATCGACGACACTGAAGCGGCCAGGTTCAAATCGGCTATGATGTACCGGTTCGGCGCGATGGACTCATCGGCCGGTTGGACACAGCAGATTCACTATGGCGCCTTGCGGAACAATTCGACCCGCCTGCTGGCGCAGCTTGGACCCGACTGCGGGGGCGACTCGATCGGGCAGGGCGATTCGGCCCGCGGTCTCAGCCGCCTTCTCGACCGCCTGGAAAGCGACGGCGCCCTGGGCAGGACTATCATCTACAACCTGAACCCGTGTGATAACGAGATGCTGGCGACGATGGTCGGGAATTTCCAGGGCGGTCAGCCGGGCAAGATGCAATTCGGCAGCGGGTGGTGGTTCCTGGATCAGTTGGACGGGATGACCAGGCAGATCGACGCGCTGTCGAATACCGGTCTGCTCAGCCGCTTCGTCGGTATGCTTACCGATTCGCGATCGTTCCTGTCGTACACGCGCCACGAGTACTTCCGCCGCATGCTGTGCAATATCCTCGGCGGCGAAATGGAGACCGGGCTGCTCCCTGACGATCTGGAAATGATCGGCGCCATGGTCGCGGACATCTCGCACCACAATGCCTCACGCTACTTCGGATTCGATCTGGACGGATAGTCCCGGATCACTTGTTAGCGTAGAGGATAATGTTCCGCACGAGCTTGAACGCGGAATCGGGGGTGTATCCGTCCACTAACAGCGAAGGGTAGCCTACCATTCCGGCAGTCAGATCCATCTCCGAAAACAGGATGGCCGGACGATCGCCGACCATTATAGCGCTGATCTGGGGATACTTTTTTTCGGTCACCATCAGTTTCGTGTGCTGGCGGAAGCTGATGGCCTTTATGGTGTTACCCTCGATGTTATACAGCGGTGATGAATATGCCAATTGGCGAGGTTTGTTACGCCTCCCGGGAAACATATCTGTCGCTTTGAGGGCGCCAAGAATCGAGCGGGCAAACGGTTTGGTTCCACCGTAACGCCCGTTACCTCCCGCAACGTCGATAAGCACCGTGCCTCCGCCTTCGAGGAACGCTTTAAACGCCTTCTTCTCGGAAGCTGAAAATGTGACTGCATCCGTTCCGGTCATCAATGCCAACTTCACGCCCGCCGCGGGAAGATCCGTGATTCCGATCGGGTCGCCAATCTCCAGTTTGACCTTGGCGCGGTTCTTCATTTTCAATGCCAGGGCCTTGTCGGCCATCGGTTCGGGGTTCCAGTTACCGCTGTGCTTGAGGCGCGATATGCGAATGGTCCTGGAGGTCGCGCCGCCCCTGTCGCCAGGCCAATAGCTCACTCCGCGATGGCGCAGGTTCTCCAACTGTCCGGCCACATACCTCGCAATATTCGTAGCCGCCTTGAAATGCGCGAGCGCGTCCCTACCGGTAGCCCCCCCCTGCCAGCGCGCGACCATATCCTTGTCGGTGTGGATGACCAGCGGGCGGACGCCGTTATTTATCACTTCAAACTTCAGAGTCTCGTAGGGCAGGTTGTAGTAGACATCGCGGGTGTAGAGTTCGTGTCCTTTGGGCAGCATCTTGAGCTGGTAATCGGGAAACATCTGCGCGTAAACCTTGCGCATCTCATCGCTGAACGGTTTGCTGGAAAACGTTGATTCGGCAATGCTCAATATGGTTCCGCCCTGCAGAACGAAGTTTCGCAGTTTGCTGATATTGGCATCATCGAAAGCCGGCGCCTTGGACCCGGTTATCACGAGTATCGGCGCATCGTGCCAATCCCGAATGGGCATCTTCAGGTCGACGATCTGCCAATTCAATGTCCTTTCGTACATCTTTGACATCCATCTCGTCAATGACGCAAGGTCGCGCGGGCGATTGTTCCAGTCGCCATTGTACATCAGCTTGTTGAACAGCACCGGGTGCTGGCCTCGAATCAGAAACAGCATCGAAAATGCCGTCGAGTACACCTCGCCCCACGCCCCGTCGCCTTTCTGGGTCCTTAGGAGGTGGGTGGCGCCGTCCTTGTACCAGTCCTTACCGTTAAAGTACTTGTATCCACAGGCGAGCCCGACGCGCTCGATACCATACATGTAGTAATTACCGTGCCCGCCGCCCCAGCTTTTGAAAGTCTTGTCGAGCCTGTTGACGCCCTTCTGGATGCTCATCAACGCCGGGAAATCTTTGGCTCGGGCGGGTTTTCTGACAAATGTCTGGGCGTAGAGATTGTCGACGCATACATACATGCTGGCGATGCCCGCGGCGGTCATGGTGGGCTTGTTGCCCGTTCCTCGATAGTTCCATCCGCCCTCGGGCGACTGCGTACGCATCCAGTGGTCCATGCACATCTTCCAGGCGCTGGTGCGTATGGAGACATCGTTGAGGCTACCGGCCCACATCGCCAGCAGACCGAACTGGCTGGTCGAGTTGTCGCCGCCCCTCTTGGGCGATCCGCCGGTCTCGTAGTGGAAGCTGCCGTCCGCGGTGGAGTTTATCACGCGGGCGATATCGCTCTTGAGGATTTCCTTGTACTTGTCTTTGGTTGTGCGGTTGGCCACTTCCCAGGCATTGGCGCGCATCCCGAGGCAGTAGACCATCTTTTCGGGAGTTTCCTCCAGCCATTTGAGAGCTTTCATCATTTTCGGTTCTTGCGGACTGACACCGCTTTCCAGCAGCGCATAAATCGCCATGGCGCCCGGACCGGTGGGATACCTCTCGCCCCCATGACCCTTCCAACCACCATTGTCCTCCTGCTGGGACCACAGGAACCCCGCGCCATTGTCAATGGCCTCCTTCACCGCCGCGTCGGAAAACCCGACGCCAGGGTTCTTCTTCTTCGGAGCGCTAAATACATCGCTGCTGACCGACAACAGTGCGGACACTAATACGATACTCAAGATAACGGCCGATTTTGGCATGCGGGTGACTCCTGTCTGCGGGGATTCATGCATCATCGGTAGGATATCCTGATTATAACACCGGGCGCTCTAATGACAAGAGGTAACAGGCACACTTTTTTGGGCGGCTCGATATTAATGCCCGCCGGCGAGCCGGTCCGGGGGAGAGTATTTCATCACTTCAAAAAAACGTTCAAACAAACCGCCTTTTTGCGACTTGCAGGACTCGCCGCCGGAAGGTATTCTTTCAAAGCAGCTTCGTTCGGGGTGTTCCCGCCGGCGGGCAACACCGCCCGGGCGCGCCTGTAGCCGCGAATCGTGACGCAGGGAGATTCAAAAATGATTGCAACGTTTTCACAATGGTGGATGGAGATGGCCGTAATCACGCAGGTGTTTTACGTGGCGGCGGCGTTTTTCAGCGTCATCTTCATCTGGCAGTTTGTGGCGTCACTGATTGGGCTGTCCGGTGGTGAGATGGATGTTGACGGCGCCGTTGACGCCGACTTCGATATCGACGCTGTTGACGCCGCAGATGCCGCAGACGCTGGAGATGCCATCGACAGCCTCGATGCATTCCGCCTGTTCAGTATCAGGGCGATACTGGCTTTTTGCACGCTGTTCTTCTGGGCGGGGGCGATGTACCTCGACCAGCGCGTGTACAGACCGCTGGCGCTGGCGTATGCGTTTGGATGGGGACTGGCCGGATGGTTCGTCGTAACGCTCCTGGTCAACTGGATGCGGAAACTCGCCGAAACGGGCAACCCGCAAATCGCCAGTTGTGTCGGAACGCGAGGCGCGGTCTATATGGATATCCCCGCCGATGGTATCGGCAAGGTCAGGGTCACCGTCACCGGAGCAATGTCCATGGTTGACGCACGCAGCGAAGGCCGCGTGGCGATAGAGGCCGGTACGGCTGTAGAAGTCCTAAGCATAATAGATGACTTCACAGTGGAAGTAAGGGCGATAAATTCAGCAGCGCCCGCCAACTCAACCTCAAACTGAAAGGATGATGACGAATGAGCAGCATTATTGCATCGACCATGCTGGCCGCGGAAGACGGTATACCAACAGCTCTCATACTGGTAATCATTCTCGCCGCGGTGGTTTTTGGCGTGGTGATGTTCTTCGCACAACGCTACAAGCGATGCCCATCCAACAAGATCCTGGTTATCTACGGTAAGACCGGCAGCGGAGCGGCGAGGTGTATCCATGGCGGGGCGGCATTCGTCTGGCCTCTCATACAGGCGTACGACTTTCTCGAACTCGAACCGTTCGTCGTTCCGATCGACCTGACCAACGCACTGTCGCTGGAGAATATCCGCGTTACCGTGCCAACTACAGTGACCGCGGCGATCAGCAATCAGCCCGGTGTCATGCAGAATGCGGCAGTGCGCCTGCTGGCGCTGTCGCGAGGGCAGATACAGGCCCAGGCGCAGGATATTATCCTCGGACAGATGCGAGCGGTCATCGCGACGATGAAAATCGAAGAGATCAACCAGGACAGGCAGGCGTTCCTGGCAAAGGTCAACGACGCTGTTTCAATGGAACTCGAGAAGATCGGTCTGTACCTGATCAATGTTAATATCCGCGACATCGATGACGAGTCGGGATATATCAAGGCTCTCGGGCGAAAAGCCGCCGCCGAAGCGATCAACCAGGCGAACATCGACGTCGCCGAACAGGAAAAATCCGGTCAGACCGGCGTCGCCGAACGCCAGAGAGACACCCGCGTAGCCGTCGCCGACGCCAACGCCACCGCCGATATCGGAGAAGCCAACGCCGACCGCAGCAGGCGGCAGCAGGTCGCCGTCCTGGAAGCCGAAGCCGTAAGCGCCGAGACAGAGGCCGACGCCAAGAAAGCCGCGTACCGCGCAAACCAGAGCGTCGCCGAACAGGAAGCGAGAAATCGCTCGGAGTCCGCGTCCAGAAAGGCAGACGGCGCCATTCGCGTCGCACAGGAAGAGGCGGAAAAAGCCGCCGAAGAAGCCCGCGCCAAGCGCGAAACGGCACGCCTCAATGCGGAGATTGTCGTCCCCGCAAACGCCCAGAGAGAACAGATCGTCATCGCCGCCGACGCACAGAAACAGCAGGCTATACGAGTCGCCGAAGGCCAGGCCGAGGCCATGCTCGCCAAAATGACCGCCGAGGGTAAAGGCGTCCAGGCAATACTCGACGGAAAGGCGAAAGGCTACGCGAACCTCGTCAACTCGTGCCAGGGCGCGCATCAGCTCGCATCCCTGCTCATCGTCGAGAAACTCGCCGATGTCGCAAACATTCAGGCCAAGGCCATTCAGGATCTGCCTATCGAAAGGATCATCGTCTGGGACGGTGGTGGAGATTCCCAGGGCATGGCGGGACTCGGGCAGAGACTCATGGGCGCCCTTCCGCCTATGCACGAACTCGCCAGGCAAGTCGGTCTGGACCTGCCGGAATATCTCGGAAAGACCGCATCCGATGCGCAGGCAAAGGGTAAGGCGAAACCCGCACCCAAACCAAAGCGGGCCCCCAAGGGCGACAAACCAAGGGTTGTCGAGCCCTGATCGTCCGGGACATGCAGACACCACTAACCCCCGCGAGGGAGAAGTACAATGGGTAAGTCGCAATCCGAACCGCCGTCGCCGGCCGACGCGCTGAGCGCTCTTGTCGCCGCCGCCAAGGCCCCCACCACCGCCAAGGGTGCAGCCGTCGCCGCCGCCGCTTCATCCCAATCCGCCCAGCCCCAGCCCCCGCAAACCATCGCCGAGGCGCGCGCCAGATCACAGCGGGGTCTGGAACTTCTTACGAACGTTATCAAGGCGCTGGAAGGCGCATCCAGGACGATCACTACTGCCGGAAAGCACACCAGATCGGCAATTGACAACACTTTCAAGCTTGCCCATGCAAAACTGGAAACTGCCGCGGAAAACGTCAAACGCTCCGCCGACAGCGTCGCGTCAACGAACAACCGGATGGCGGCCATTCTGAAGACGCTGGCAACCCTCGTGCAGGATCTCCCGGGCGCTGCCGCCGGCAGCGGGATCGCTCCAGCCGATCTTGCCGAGATCAAAGCACAGCTTACCGCAATAAGGGACGCCCAGGCCAACGTTCCGGCGGCGAGTGAATCGCCCGACCTCCAGGCTATCACCGAATTACTCGAACCGCTCAAGGCGACAGTCGAGAGCGCCTTGAGCGCCGCCAGCGACCAAACCACATTGACTACGAATCAGGCCGCACAGGACGTTAAGGAACTCACCCGAATCATCGAAGGACGCACCGGCAAGCTCTCAACGCTGGTTCTCCTGTCACTGGCGTGCAGCATCTTCGCGGCGCTATGCGCATTTGCGGGCGTTCTGACTATGCTGCTGAAGCAGGGCAAGTGAACACCGCCCCCAAGCCCTCACTCTTATACGCATATCTCGCCCATATCTCGCCGGTGTGCCAATACGCCAAATCAGGCCATATGGGGTCAGAGCGCCATTAGCCGTTAGTACTAATCCAAGTATGTACTAATGACTAATGGCGCTCTGACCCCATACATGAGAAAACCTGCCCCGTTCTCAATCGCGATCGATCTGGGCATTGAGCACGCGTATCGGCGGACCTATCGGGGGAATCGGCGGGACCCCGGGCGGAGGTTTCGGCTTGTCGTCCGATTTGTCAATTGCCTCCGGGCGGGTCAGAGATGTCACTATGCCCGTGGGGATGCTCAACTCTATCTTGTCGCCAAGCTTGAAACCGAGCTTCTTCTTGTCGAGGCGCCCTCGCAGGATCGTGCCGTTGAGCATCTCGACGGTCGCAACGATCGGCTTGCCGGGTTTGGACTTCTTGAACGTTATCTTCCTGAACTTGTCGAAAGCGATTTCGGCTTCACCAAAGTCAGTGGTCAGGCGGTAGCCCTTGTCAGTGGGCAGGCCCAGAAGTTTGTCGGTATTGTTCAACACCAACTCGCAGGCATTGGGGACCGGTTTATCCTCGTCGGCAAAGAATATCAACTGCACTTTGTCTCGCGGGACGTCCACCCTCCGGTTGGCAAGCTGGAGTTGCAAAGCCACTTTCTCGCTCTCGAAATTTCCTGAAATTTGCGATCCGTTCAGGAATGAAACGATATAAGCGGTCTTGGCGCCCTTCCGCTGGTCTCGCCCGATCTCGAGCAATTCGGCAGGATCCAGTTCAATGACGCCATAGTCCGCCTGAAAGCGAAGTTTCATCGCCCCGGCCCCGGTCTTGATCGCAAGCATATCACCGGTATCGAGCGCCACGTACGGACCAAGTTCCGCCACGTCGTCGGGCTTTTCCTTACTGACACGAAATGACCACTGCTTGATCTTCTCGATCGGAATGTTGAGTTTCCCCCCGCTGGGCAGCGCCAGGTCCAGCTTGGTTCCCTTTCCCCTACCGCCGATAATCTGGCCGTTGGTCATGACAAATCGCAATTGCCCCTTCTCGCCCGCGACCATACCGAGCAACTCGGCGGCGGGCAGTTCCATCTCGCCCAGCAGGGTCGATATCTTAAACGACTTGTTACCGACGGTCCCCAGCATCAGATCACCGTTGGCCAGGAGCACGCGATCTGATTTTTCTCGCCTGTCGAGATCAACGCCATCTATCCACCCGCCGGCCTTGACGTTGAGAATCATCCTGCGCACCGAACCGGGCAGATCTTTCAGAAGCTCCTTTGTCGGGAACTTCTTCATCATATTTTCGAGCTTGGTCGTGTCGCGATTCTGGGCCTCAAAGTGACACAGCACCACGGTCTTGCCCGCCGGTACGGTAATATTGTACCGGACGTATATCTGGCTGCTCGATATGCTCACGGTCGGGCGGACCTTGGCCTCGGGACTCGTTACAACGTGCAGTGTCGGGGTGCTCCGCGAACTCGATCCCTTGGTCCAGATCGCCCAGTCTTTGGCGCCGAAGTTTCTCTGCCCGCTGCTGGTCTTCGACTGCGAAACCGAGTATCGCACGTTGATATAGATCGCCACCTGCACATTGATCGCAGATCCCGTGGGGTTCTCGAGGATATCGAGCCACCTGGCGAAGGGATGGTCTTTGTAGGCCTTGATGCGGCGGTAGACGGTAAGATTGTTTCTCTTCCAGGGTCCCAGTTCGAGTTCGCCTTCCTTGTTGACCCATCCCCGGTAGTTTGGCGTCTGGAACTGCGAACCGCCCACCTGGAGGTACATCCCGCCGGAATATGAATAGGACGTGCCGCGATATACCGAACCATAATATTGGATATCCCAGCGAGTATTCGCCGAGTCGGTCATCACGTGATAACTGCTGCTCTGGAAGTTAACCTCGCGGGCCTGCTTGATGTGCAGACCCGGGCGCTTACCGGTCGGCGGACCGCCCGGCGCGGAATCCAACACCGAGCCGATTGACACCGCAACTACCGCCAGTTGAATCAACCATACGCTTGTCCTGCAAATATGCATAATCCGTCTTCTCTCAAGGCGCCACCACGAATTCGGTCAGTCTATCTGTACATAATACGACGCTCGCGGCGGCATGCAAGTTCCAGAAATTCTTGTCAGTCACGAAACGCCTGCCAATCTATTTAACTGAAATCCACCGGTCGATTCAATCGGGGTACTGCACTTGCGGGACACAATCACCTATAATGCGGACACGCGACGTGCCGATGAGTAACTTATGACCAGCGAAGATTTAACAGAAACGATACCGGGGGCAATAGTTGTCGACTGCCGCGACGAGCAGATCGATTCGCTCCTGGAGCGTGAATGGCTGGTGGGAAATCGGCTTGGCGCGTTCGCGTCGGGCACGGCGGCTGGGTGTAATACGCGCCGATACCACGGACTCCTGATCGCCGCGGCAAGCCCTCCGGTCGGCCGGGTGATGATGCTCTCGACGGTAATGGAACGTTTCGAGACGGATCGGGACTCATACGAACTTGCGACCAACGAGTTCGACAACGCCTTCTCGCCGATGGGCGCAGGCCTGCTGGCGGAATTCCGCCGCGATGCGGTGGCGGCTTTTGCCTATCGCATTGGCGAGACCCGGTTGACCAAGGAGATACTCCTTGCGGAGACCGCCAACGCCGTAACCCTGCGCTACACGCTGCACGGCGGGTCGGGTCGCCTGGTCCTCTCTCCGTTCACGGCACTCAGAGATTTCCACCATTTGCGGCAATCGTCGGGCGAGACCCGGATGACGTTCCGGAAAACGAAGTACGGAGCGATCGTCCAGGACACCAACCGCCCGGACCACACGCTGCACCTGATGGGCCACAATGGACAGTTCGGCGCCTCGCCGGACTGGTGGTACAGCTTCTTCTACCGCCAGGAGGCGGCTCGCGGGCAGGATTCCCACGAAGATCTCTACTGCCCCGGGGCGTTCGCGTATATGCTGGGCGATGGGATGAGTTGCTGTTTTACAGCGGCTTTGGACGAGCCGGCGAGTTTCGATTTCGACGCGACGCTTCAGCGGAGAACGGAGAGGCGGGCGGAGTTGGCGGGCGCTGTCGCGGCGGATACCGACGAGACCGCGCGGTCGCTTGCGGCGGTAAGCGACATCTTCGTGGTCCAGCGCAGCTTTCCCAATACGGTATCTTCGACGAGCATCCTCGCCGGATTCCACTGGTTCGCCGACTGGGGGCGCGACACGTTCATCTCCCTGCCAGGCCTGCTTCTGACCACCAAACAGTTCTCGCAGGCCCGCAAGGTGTTCAAGACCTTCTCCAACCACCTGTCAAACGGTATGATCCCAAACCGTTTCGACGACTACAGCGCCTCGGCGCACTACAACAGTATTGACGCGTCGCTGTGGTTCATCATTGCCGCCGAACGGTATATCCAGGCCGGCGGCGACATGTCCTTCTGGAAAGACACGCTGCTGGCGGTGTGCGATACGATCCTGAGGGCCTACCGCGAAGGTACGTCGTTCGACATTCACGCCGACGCGGACGGACTGCTGACCGGCGGATCGGACAAAACGCAACTGACCTGGATGGACGCCGCCCTCGGCACCGAGAGCGTTACTCCCCGCCACGGTAAGGCCGTCGAAATAAACGCCCTGTGGTACAGCGCGCATCGGATAATGGCGCATCGCTGCACCGGCGCCGAGAAGAGTCTCGGACGACACTATGCCGGCCTGGCTGACATCATTGCCCCCGCGTTCGAGCGCGTGTTCTGGAATGACAACTTTCAATGCCTCTACGACTGCGTCAACGACGATATAATGGACGCCGCGATCCGCCCGAATCAGATATTCGCGGTATCACTACCGCACAGTCCCCTGAGTCCCGCCCGGCAGCGGGCAGTACTCGATATCGTAACACGCCACCTGCTGACACCCCGCGGGCTGAGAACCCTGTCGCCCCGCGACCCGAACTACAAGGGGCGGTATGAAGGCTCGCCGGGATTGCGGGACCGGGCATATCATCAGGGTACGGTATGGGCGTGGCTTACGGGTGCGTTCATCGAGGCGTATCTGAAGGTCAACGCCGGCGACCGGAAGGCAGTCGAGCAGGCGGACAGGTGGCTGGGGCAATTCGACGAGCATCTCTCCGAAGCCGGGATGGGCTATATCAGTGAGATATTCGACGGAGATCCGCCCCACCGCCCAAGGGGTTGTATCGCCCAGGCCTGGTCGGTGGCTGAATTGCTGCGTGCCAGGCATCTCGTGCAGGATCATCTGGAGGCATCGCAAAAATGACGCGACCGGAAATCTTGTGGTTTTGGACCGCGATGTTCATGGCGGCATCCGCGGCGGCTGCGGCGGAAACCCTGCCCGCCGAAAACGCGCCAGTGCGAGTTTCGCTCGAGCGCGGCGAAACTCGCGATGACTCCGAACTGCCCTACCGCCGCGCGAACCTTACGGTTCAGTATGATTCAAGCGCCGGCAGCGCGGGCAATACGCATGGCGTTATCCGCGGCATCACTGTCCGTTCGGTCCGCGGAGGTCCGACAATGCTTTTCGGTGTTACGATACCGACAGGCTCGGCTCCCCTGAAGATCAGCGTAGTTCTACCGGTATTGTCGGCGGAGGAATCCTACAACGTGCGTCTCCTGGCCGGGGAGACCGCGGAAACCGCCGTCATCGCCGAGTTCGATTTGCCGCTCGACTGGCCCGCGGGATGGGTAACTGCCGAAGCCTTCCTGGACCCGGATGCCTACGATACCGGAGATTACCTTCCACCAGTCTGGTCGAATCGCACTCGACAAAACGTGTTTGCGATAGCAGCAGCAGCCTGCGTGCTGCTGGCGGCGGCGCTGCTGGTGCGGCGTGCGGGATGGCGAGTGTTCGCCGCGACGGTGACCGTGATCGCGGCGGCGGCGGGCTTGTGGTTCGCCGCGAGTTTCGAACCGACTATCGTTCGCCGGGGGATTGGCGACGACGGGCGCCTGCTGCTGATTTCGTGCCTGCGGGACGCTCACTGCGAGATATTGCCTCCCCACACCGTACCGCTGTATTACAATCTGGAGGAAATGGCGGGCGACGAGGCGGTTATTCGCACGTCCGAGAAACTTACCGTCCGTCTCAAGACCGGGCAGGTCCGCCTCTTTGCACGTCCGCCGGTCGTTGAAAGCCAACCAACAACAAAAACCCAACCGGCCACGGCGAAGTCAGGTCTCTGATGGACTCTCGCCGTCTTCGGGCTGCTCGTCGTCGGGAAGTTTGAAACGCTTCCCCGCCTCCACCCACGCACTTACCTGAGAAGTCGGTTTGGAGGGCTCAGACGGTTTGCACCGCGCGACGAACCACCGCCCCCCCCGCATCGCCAACAAGACCAGCGTCAACAGCAGGATCGCCAGCGCAAAGACGGCCATCCATCTGAGGTAGTCCCGCATCACCGGGTTTTCGCGATTCGCCGAAGCGGCATCCGGCAAGTACCAGACCGCCACAGCCAGGCTGACCGCCACGGCCACGAGCAATACCGATACAAATGTTCGTCCGGACGAACGCGTCTGATGTTTCCCCATCACCACGGTACATCCTTTCTGGGGTCCGGATGTTCGATGTCCTGGAACTCTTCGAGCAACTTGCGCCCCTCGCCGGAGATATTTTTGTCGACAACGATCTTGATCAGCACGAACTGATCTCCCCGCCCGGAAGCTGATTCGATACCCTTATTCCGCAGACGAAGCCGCTGTCCGCTGCTGGTTCCCGGCGGAAGGGTTACTGTGGTCATACCGTCTATTGTAGGCACGTCGACCCCGGCCCCGAGCACCGCTTCGGTGATTGATATTGGCACCTCGACGGTAATATCATTTCCTTTGGCGGTGAAAAACGGATGCGATTTGACCGAGATGATTATGTACAGGTCGCCCTTGGCGCCCCTGTGCTCGGCGCCCTGTCCCCTCACGCGGATCTTCGAACCTTCGCGCACACCGGGGGGGATTTTCACATCGAGGGTCTCGGTTTTCGCATCATCGGCGCCCCGGCGTCGCAGGAGGAGTGGAACCGTAGTCCCCAAAACCGCCTGCATGAACTCGATCGTCACTCGCTGTTCGATATCCAGATTTGCTTCCCTCCGCGGGCTGTGCGTTTGCGCACCGGACATTTTGCCCCGAAGCGCCTGGAGGATATCATCGAGGCCCATCCCCATGAAGCCCCCGCCGCCGCCGCGCGAGAAGAAATCCTGAAAACCCCCGCCCCCGCCTCCGCCGACGCGGGGGGCGCCGGTATGCCCGAATTGATCGTACATCCGGCGCTTCTCGCGGTCGCTGAGCACCTCGTAGGCTTCGGTGGCTTCTTTGAACTTATCGATCGCATCGGGAGATTTGTTCACGTCGGGATGGTACTTGCGGGCAAGCTTGCGATAGGCGCGCTTGATATCCGCATCCGAAGCGCCCCGCTTCACGCCAAGAACATCATAATAATCGCGTTTAGCCATGGGGCGCATTCTACCCGAAGTAACGCTCGTGGGAAAGAACTCACCGGCGTCCTGTTCCGCCCGGGCGCAATCAGTGTCCCGCAACTTTCGCCATCTTGAAGACCGGCAGCAGCAGCGCCATGGCAATCCCGCCGACTATCAAACCCATTATGATAATCATTGCCGGTTCGATCATGTCGGTTATGGCCTTTACCGCAACTTTGAGATCCTCTTCGCAGAATCTCGCGACGCGATCCATGACCATACCGAGTTTACCCGACCTCTCGCCCGCGCTTATCATCTGGCAGACGTTTCCTGGAATCAGCGGGGAGTCCTTGAGCCCGTCGGAGAGGTTCGATCCCTCTTTGACACCGTCAGAGACTTTATCCCAGACGGCCTTGAAGTGCCGGTTTCCCGCCACCCGTGAAGTAATCTCGAGCCCTTCGATCATGCTGACTCCGGTGCTCACCATTACCGCGAGACATCGCAGCGATCTGGCGAGACACGCCTTGCGGAACATACCTCCCATTATGGGCATGCGTATACGAAATGTGTCCACTGCCTGCTGCCCGCCGGGTGTGCGCACGTACATCACCAGACCAGTGATGCCAACTGCCAGGCCTCCGACGATGAAGGGCCAGTAGTCCGTGAACCCATGGCTTATCCCAAGCAGAACCCGCGTGGGAGCCGGAAGGACGGCCTTCTTACCGGCATAGATTTTCTCGAACTTGGGCAGTACGAACACAAGCAGGCAGATGATGATGACCAGACAGAACCCCAGCATGCAGGACGGATATATCATGGCGCCCTTGATGCGTTTGCGCGTCTTTCGCTGCTCTTCCATGTAATCGCTGACTCGCTGGAGCATTGGCCCCATCGTGCCCGACGCCTCGGAAGCACGCATCAGCGAGACAAACAGCGTGTCGAATTGCCTGGGATGTTTGTCCAGCGCGTTGGAAAACTCCATACCGCCCTTGACGTCTTCCGACACCTCGGACAGGAGTTTCTTCAAACCGGTGTGGTCGCTCTGAGAGCCTATCATGTCCAGTGCTTCACTCAGGGGCACCCCGGTATCGACCATTACCGCCAACTGGGCCGCGAAGAAGATCACGTCGTCTTTCTTGACCTTCTTGATTCCACCAAGCAGGGGCACTTCTTCACTGCTGTTCAACTGGGCGAAATCCTCCTGGACGGAAATAACCGTCTTTCCTTCGTCCTGAAGGGTGCGTGTGGCGTCTGAGACGTTATTGGCCTGGAGCGTACCGGTAGCGGCGCCCCCCCTTTCGTCTCGAACTTTATAGGCAAATTGCGGCATCGTTTTCCTCTGCGCTTAATGGCCTCACATCATGCCGTCGTCACGCTCAATACTTCCTCAACGGTCGTGATTCCGGCTTTTACCTTTTCCATCCCGTCCTGTCTCAGTATCGTCATACCGCTTTCGATGGCGGCGGTGCGAATCTCATCGATTGAGACGTTCTGGCTGATTTTATGTCGCAAATCGTCGGTAAGGACAAGCAGTTCGTATATGCCGATGCGCCCGGAGAAACCGGTTTTTCGGCATTTCGGGCAGCCCTTTCCCTGGTAGAACGTTTCCACCGAGCCGGCCATCTTTTCCACCGCGTGACGGATATTCTCCGGCGGATCGAACGGTTCCTTGCAGTTCGTGCATATTTTCCGCACCAGCCTTTGTGCCAGCACACCCACCAGTGAGGCGGCGACCAGGTATGGCTCGACTCCAACGTTCATGAGTCGCGTAATGGCGCCCGGGGCATTGTTGGTGTGGAGCGTCGAGAGCACCAGGTGTCCGGTCAGCGCGGCCTGGACGGCAATGCGTGCAGTTTCGTCGTCGCGGATCTCGCCGATCATCACGATGTCGGGGTCCTGCCTCAACAGGCTGCGAAGCGAGGATGCAAACGAAAACCCGACCCGCTCGTTAACCTGAAACTGGTTTACGCCCTTCAGGTTGAACTCCACGGGATCCTCAACCGTGCAGATATTGACTTCGTCGGAGTTGAGTTCCTTCAGGACACTGTACAGCGTCGTGCTCTTTCCCGATCCTGTAGGCCCGGTAACCAGAACGATCCCGTTTGGCGCCGCGATGGTCTTTTGCCAGTTCTTGAGCATATCGTAGGTGAATCCCAGCTTTTCCAGGTTCACCATTATGCTTCTGTTGTCGATTACGCGAATGACGATCTTCTCGCCATGCTGCCCCGGCATGGTCGAAACCCGCAGATCGATCGGGCGCCCGTCCATCATCACGTGGATACCGCCGTCCTGGGGCATACGGCGTTCGGCTATGTCAAGCCCCGCCATGATCTTGATTCGGCTCGATATCGCGGGCAGCATCTTGTACGGCGGTTTGATCTTCTCGTACAAGGCGCCGTCCACACGATACCGTACGCGCAGGAAGTTCTCGTCGGGTTCGATGTGTATGTCGGAGGCGCATTCCCGGACGGCGTGAAAGACCAGATAGTTTACAAGCTTGATCACCGGCGAGCCTTCGGCGGCCGCCTCCATGTCCGTTATGTCTTCGATCTTGTCTTCGACCAGGGACAACTCGCTGGCGTCAGACTCGTCGAATATCTCGTCGATAACGAACACATTGGCTGAAGGGAGGTGGTTCTCCAGCGTGGCGCTGATATCCTTCGCCGTTGCGCAAACGATGACCACTTCGCACCCGGTCAGGCGCTGGACTTCATCGACGAGGAATACGTTGGCCGGTTCGGTCACCGCCAGGACCAGGCGGTTGCGAATCTTGAACAGAGGCAGCACCGAGTGTTTTTCAAGGAACTCCCTGGGAAGCAGTTCGATTGTCTTGGCGTCAGTGAGCTTCGGAGAAATGTGAGCGAAGGGTACTTCGCAGCCTTCCGCCAGGGCCTCCATGATCTGGTCTTCAGTACACAGGTTCAGTTGGATCATCACCTCGCCGAGCAACAAGGCGCCATCGGTGCCCCGCTGGTACTCCAGCGCGGCGGATACCTGCTCGTCGGTGAGTACGCCCCTGCGGATCAGGAGCTGCCCCAACTGGAGCTTTCTGGCTTTGGTAGGTGTACTGATCACTGTGCGGCGGCCTCTCTTTGCTGCTTAAGCACGCGCTACTCTCACCGCGTCATTGGTGTCGCTGAACATTTCGAATACCAGATCGAGCCGCGTCATTTCCAGGATCTTGGCGACATTTTGGTCGCACCTGGCCAATCGCACCTGCCCGAACTTCTCGTGCAGTGAATCCTGCAGGTCCAGCAGGTATTCGAGTACGACTGAATCGACGAACGTGATTTCCTCCATGTCCACAATAACATCGACTATTGCGTCTTCCATGAGTTGGTGGTCCACCGCTTCTTTGAACGCGCTGAGCGTATCCTCGGTAAGCTCGCCCTTGGGCTTCAGGATGACCGCGTGTCCGTAATCTTCAACCGGTATGCTCATATTGTCGTACTCCCGGCGTCGTCACACAGCACGACGGTTTCGGCGGGCATGTGCAGTTCGTCCAGCAGCGCCTCGATATCCCACGACAGGAATTCCGCGACCAATGAACGATCGAACTGCAGACCGGCGTTGTCTTCTATCTCTTTGCGAACGACATCAACAGGCAGAACCTTTCTATAGATTCGGTCGGAGGTCATTGCATCGAAGCTGTCGGCCAGCCCCACTATCAGGGAGTCCATGGACAACTCGTCGGCAGTGAATCCGTTTGGATACCCCTTACCGTCGAGGCGCTCGTGATGACAGAGAATGCCCGGAATAATATCGTCAAGCTGCCGGATTCCACCCAGTATCTTTGCGCCGAGAAGCGGGTGGCTCTTCATCTGGGTGTATTCATCATCGGTAAGTTTTCCGGCCTTGCAGAGCACGGCTTCGGGTACGCCGATCTTACCAATGTCGTGCAGCAGACCGGCAAGGTAGATCCGGTGAACGCGTTCGGCGTCGAACCCGACTTTTTCGGCCAGGCGGCGCGAAATAAAAGCCACCCTCCGCGAATGACCGCACGTGTAGGGATCCTTGGCGTCAATGGTGGCAGACAGAGCGTGCAACACGCCCATCAGCAGGTCCTGGAGGTCGCCGTAGAGGCGGCTGTTAGCCAGGAAAACCGCCGACTGGTTTCCGATCGAACCCAGGAGCTTCAGGTCGACACTGTCGAATTCCCGACCGAGTTTGTCTATGCCCATCAGGATCCCACAGGGCGGTCCGTCGGTAATAAGAGGCACCGATACGATCCTGCCGACCTGCCCGTCGGGCCATTGATCCTCTTCGTGCTGGAAGTGATTGTCCACAACACCGCGATTGTCGCTACCGAATCGCGGGACCATGTATTTCGACGCCAGTAGAGCCAATTCGTTGTCGTCGAGCCCGCATCCACCGGCCACCACGACCATCACATCTTCGGTCGCGGAGCTTCTGATATTCGGATAGACTATTGCCACCGCGGCACTTACACCCATAACCTCCACGAGTTCTTCACAAACGTTCTGCAAATAGCCCTTTGGGCGTTGGGTAAGCTGCATGGAACCGCTGATACGATAGACCAGGGACAGTTCCTCGTAGGTAGCCGCCAGATTGTTCGAGAGCGTGGCGAGTTCGTCGGTGCTGGTGTAGCAGGCCATTTCGGCGCCCAACATCTGTTCGAGCAGTCCAGTGAGTTGTTGGGGAGATATCCCCGCGAGATCACAGGCTTCCCGCCCAAGCCTGGTCATAAACTCTCGGTCCAACTGCATCTTGTCGCATATCCGTGCCAGGCGTTCTTCGTCCAGCATCCCCGCTTGGGGCATACACGCCACGACCGAACCGATAACTCTCCGCCGGCGTTTGACAGGTAGAGCGACAACCGAACATCCAACCTCGGAGGTGGCGAACTGGGGGGCCTTCTTTTCGCATGCGCTTGCAGCCGCCGCGGTGACAGCAGAGCAGGATTTGTCGTCGCCGCAGATCATCCGGCAGAACTCGCATGGCGGTTCCGATCGTCCGACAACCGTTTCTTCGTCATCGCGCACCGAGAGGTTGATCCCCAGGTCCGACAGGCGGACGCTGAGGTTCCGGGCAATCCTCTCGAGCATTGCGTTATGACGCAATTGGGTTGTCTTCATCAAGTCCATGCGGTATTATGCTCCGACCGTTGCTTCCTGGGCCTCACCAACAAGTTCGACGACCTTGCCGAGCACTTCTCGCGGCGAGAACGGTTTGGCCAGCACGGCCGATATTCCCGCTTCGATCATCTCGGCGGGCTCGACGTCAAATCCCCTTGCGGTGAGCATCATAGCCGGGATGTCCTTCGTGCTCTCCGACTGCCTCAGGGCCTTGCAGAGCTCAACACCGCTCATGTAGGGCATCTGGTAGTCGGTAATCAGCATATCGGGGGGATCGGCCTGGCAGTGTTCCAATGCTTCCTCGCCGTCCTCGGCGGTCTGCACGTCGTATCCCGCATTAGTGAGCTTCATTGAAACCACGTGCAGGATGTGCGCCTCGTCATCCGCTACAACTATCCTTTTACTCATTGCTCCATTCCTGTTAATTGTGTTGCATCTGTTTCCTTGTTTCCCACCGCGGATCAACTCAAGACCGGTAGTTCAAAGCTGAAGGTGCTCCCCTGACCTTCCTCAGAAGTTACCGAAAGTTCACCGTTGTGGACGCTCTCGACAATATGTTTAACCAGCGTAAGGCCCAGGCCCGTTCCTTTTGCGAGCTTCTTGTTGGCATTTACGCGGTAGAATTTCTCGAAAATATGCGGGAGATCGGCTTCGGGAATCCCCGCGCCGCTGTCAGCAACGCTGCACACGGCTACACCGCGCTTTTCGTCAACCGATACTTCCACGATTATCTTTCCGCCGTTTGGCGTATATTTTATGGCGTTGGACACGAGATTCATCGCGGCCTGGTAGATCATGTCCTGGTCCGCTTCAACCTGGTAGAAAACCGGCGCCAGGCGTTCCTCCAGTTCGAGGTCTTTGAGTTTCGCCTGGGGTGCCGCAACGTTGAGAACGCGCTTGACCACACTGGTGAGGCTGACCGGTTCGCGGACAACTTTTACCACTCCCGATTCGATTCGAGATATGTTCAGTATGTTCTCAATAAGGCGATGCAGGCGATCGGTCTCGCCGGAGATAATCTCGTAGAAATCGCGCTTGGTCTGCTCGTCTTCGGCCTCACCGTCGATAAGCATCTCGATGTAGGCCTTGATCGAGGCCAGAGGAGTCTTCAACTCGTGAGAGACGTTTGAAACGAAGTCCGTCTTCGTCCTCGCGATTTCCTTCTCGCGAGTTATGTCGTGCAGGACGGCAACTACGCCCGAAACCTCGTCGTTTGAAGCCGTGACGCAACTGAGGGTGACAGTAAAGGTCTTGGAATCACCGTTCTTGTCGATACTGTGCTCGACGATCTTGCGCCTGGAACTGCGGCTGTGGTTGCGAGTTTCACGGATCAACCGCACCAGGCTGCCGTCTGAGAATATCCGATCGATGTTCTTGCGCAGTGAAGTATTGAGCTTGAAGCCCAGCAGTTCCTCGGCCGCTTCGTTGGCGAGGACAAGTTCATCGAACCGGTTAGTGACGATCACCGCGTCGGAAATCGAAAAGATGATCGCTTCGGTGTGGTGCTTCTCGGCCGAGGCGATCCGGCTTTGTATTTGAAGTTCGCGTTTTTCGCTGCGGAGCGTATCGAGCTCTTCCTGCGTATTGGTCAGCAGTTTGTTCAGGGGAACGGTCACCTCGTTCAATTCGTTGTTTCCACGAACCATGACCATCCCGACCTCGCCGGTGCGAGCCATATCGCCGATTTGCCTGGAAACCTCCGCCATCGCCCGGTGCATACTTCGCCAGAAAACCAGAAGCATCAGTATCGTCAAGGCGGCAATCAGGGCCAGCACGAGATAGTTCAGACTGGACGACAGCACGCCATGGCCCTTCATAGCCATCGTGGTGGCGTAATACGCCGCACTGGCTCCCATCAGAACCAGGGCTATCGTTGTCAGTCCTAATCGTTTCGCGGTAGTCACTTTATCCTCCTGGCCTCTCGCAAGCCGCCCCCGGGGGGGGCGCGGTATTCATGCCGCCGGCTTTCCTTCGTTACTCCATGGTCAAGGTGACCGTGAATCCTTCTTTCTCCAGAACACAAACCTGAGAACCGATCTTTACCACGCGAAACCCGTTGATCGCACCATCGAGTCCGAGCACAGTACCATTGATAATCGCAATTGGAACGCGACCGGTAATCATGCTCTCGAGGTGAAGTTCGGCGCCCTGTTTCCGGATGAGTTCTTTCTTGCGTTCGAGTTCCGCCTCCCGCTTGTTTTGCCCGGTTTCGACAACGTTCACATTGCCCTTCACGTCAGCGGTCTTCTTTTTAATCCGCGGAAAAAGCGACGGGTCCGGCATGAATATATCGCGGGTAATCTTCTTCCTCCTGGTGAAGCCTTTGGCCTCTTTTATTGTGGGGTTCATGGCGGTAATAGTCCGGGCATTGGTGTTTCCCGCTGCCGGAACCATCGGCGGTCCCCCAGTCGCCATGGCCGCGGGATTGGGCGCCGCGGAAACATCTTGCGGAGAACCCTTCAGCAGCATCTTACCGACAAAGAACACCGCCACCAGCAACAGCGATACCAGAATGACGGCCTTTTTCTTGTCGCGCGCCATTTCCGCGACCAACCGCTTTTTAAACATCGCTATACTGTTGTTTTGCCGGGTCATTTTCTATTTCTCCGCCAGTCTCTGAAAACCACGTAAACAACGGTGGTATCAACTCTCCGCGAAGTAGATGTTCAACTGCAATTCGATGTCCAGTCCTGAGTCGTCATGGTTGTCTCTGTCGTCCTTTTCGGGCTTCTTCGTGATCTTGAGCTTCTGTATCCTTGTAAGCCTCTTCATCTCGTCGATTCGCTTGAAGAACTCGACGCTGGTGAGATAGGAACCCTTGAATTGCATGATGATCGGCAGGGTGTGGAACAGCTCCTCCCGTGTCGGGCTTCCCGGCTCGATCAGTTGATCGGAGAATTTCTCATCACCCAGGTAGCCTGACAGCTCTTTCAGGAAACCGCCGAGTTCCTGGCGGACGGGCAAACGCTGGTCGAAGTTCTTGTAACGCGCCCGCATCGCACCTACCTGCTTGACCAACTCGGGCACGATCGCAACGGTCTGCCCCTGCATCTTCAAAGACGCTTTGCCCGCCGTTATCCTTGCCTTGAGGTCGTCAAGCTTCCCGCATTGACCGCGATAGACAAACAGCACGGCGCCCGCGACCATCGCGGCGAGTATTCCCAGGACTATAAAGGTGTCTTTTCCAAATTGCATCTATTGGGACTCCTCGTCGCGAGCCACAAAGCAGCTCACCTGGAACTCCTTGGCTGTCTTCTCACGGAACTTGATGTTCTTGGCGTAACCCATGTCCACTTCCTCGAACAACGGACTGGCCGACAGATCCGCTATGAAATTCGCGACGTCAACGTTGTTAGGACTCAGGCCCGTTATTGTCAGCTTCAGGCGGTTAATAGTCTTTGTCCTGTCCTTGCCCGGACGTCTGGAGCCCGCGACGGTCGGAGCCCCGCCGGACGCGGGCTGGAGCTTCAATGTAACGGCCATGGCGTCCAGTTCAAAACTCGTCAGCGACATGCTTTTCGGTAGTATTCCCCCAAGTTCACTGAGAATGTCCATCGCGTTGATCCTGCTGCCCAGGCGGGTGTCTATTTTGTGCTTTATCATCAGATCCGAGAGCTGCTTCTGCAGGCCGTACATCGTTTCGATCTGCCTGGTCATGCTGGACGATTGGTTGTCGATAAAGCTCATTTGCGCCTCGGCGCGCCCGATGCGTTCCTCGTTGAAATATCCCAGTCCGATAAGCGCGGCGGTCATTATCGCCATCAGGTATCCCTGGCGGATGAGGCGCGCGCGCATTGCGCGCTGAACAGTGAGGCGTTCAGGCAGAAAGTCGACGGTCATCTTTGGCCTCCTTTCCGTGAGGGGCTATATCCTGATCGCGCATCGCCATGCCTGAAGCCACCGCCCATTCGCACATCGGCATCCCGCGGCCCATACCAATTGCCACGCGCGAAACGTCAATTCCGCGCAGCGGTTGGGCTATGTGGCATTCAATCCCGAGGTTATCGGTCAACAGTTCCGTAACGGCCGGATCGTACACTTCCCCTCCCGCCATCAACACGGTGTTCGGCCTGAGCCCGCGGAATGTCACGCTGCAGTACCTCAGGCAGAGCGCGATTTCCCTGGCAAGTTCTTCGACCTTTCCGCGGACCGCGTCGCGGATTGTCCAGTCAACGTCGCTGCGGACTTCTTCGGATTCATCGTGGTCGGACTTGCGGTTACCGCCGAGCGATTTCGCGTGTTCCTGCATTACCCGGGCCCTGAGTTCGATCGCGTCGGCGAGGTCGAGGTTCAACTGCGCCGCGACGGCTTCGTCAAACTCCCGCCCGCCGATATCGATAACCTTGATAAACACCACCTGGCGCCCGCGCGCGACAACCACGCGGGTCGCCCTGGTTCCCATGTCGAGGATTACCGAGACGGTATCCTGGTCAGCCAGCCGCCTCAGCGAGCGCTGCGCCATCCTGAATACAGCCAGCGGTTCGGGGTATATGTGCTCGGGTTCAAGCCCCGAGGCGCTGAGTATACCCAGGTGATCTGCGATCGCCTTCTCTGAAGCCGCCAGCATGATAATCTCGCTGCGCGTTTCGGCGCCGCTTCGCACTTGTCCGGCGTTCACGTATTTGAGTCGATCGGGAACCACGTCAAAGGCGAAGCGGTCCTGGGCCTCCCATTGCAGCGCCTTCTCTATTTCCTGCCTGGAGGTGCTCTGGAGACGCACGTTCTTTATGTCCACGTCCACGCCCGACAGAGACGAAACGCTCCTGCGCCCGCGAAAATCGCCCCTGCGGAGTATCTCGCGGACCGCCCCCACGATCATCTCGGACCGCTGCTCGGCATCGCTGACGACAGCCGGGAACCGCCACTGCCCGCACGCACGCGCAATCAGCGAGCCGGCGGCCTCATCAAGTTGCAGAACCTTGATGCTGTTGGCGCCGATGTCCAGCGCGATCGGCCAGCGTTCTTTTCGCCGCAAGAATTTCATCGTCATTCTCGCCTCTCTTCCAGACAATCATGCCCGCAATCGGGCAAAAGTCACTCATCGACGGCAACGCTCACCGTTCCGGTAATCGAACTTACCGTCACGTTAAGCGTACTTCCGCCCGCTCGCAAAACTACCGTACACGCGAGGTTTGGCACGCCTGCGGTGTCGAACGTCACCGACCCGCCTCCTGAAACCTTTACAATATCCAATTGCGACAATTCCGTATCGGCCGTAAAGTCAGTCGTGTATGCATTATTACTAATCGGATGAATCAGCACGCCACTTTCGTTGGACAACCAATAGGATTCGCGGTTTATGTCAAAAGTTACCGTGATATCCTTCTGCGTGGCGATCGCCATGTCCTGAGCATACTGCATATCCGAAGCCACTCGCCTCGCCCCGCCCACCGCCACCGAGTAGTTGCTCGAACCCATCAGCGGGATCACTACCGTTCCGGCAATGACGAGCACTATCACCGTCATCAGCACTTCCACCAGCGTGAAACCGCCGGCCGCCGCCGAATTGTCACTGGTCGCATCAGTCATCCCACGAAATCACCTCAACCCGCGCTATGCGGGCGTCATAGAGTTCCTTTACTTGTTCCGCGGTTAGTGTCTTTTTCATTATGAAAACTTCATCGATAGGCCCCCTCCAGCAGCGAGGGTCCCCCATCGGGGTATCGCCAATGCGCACCTCGATGTGATCGTCATCCTTCACCTGTCCGCCCAGGACTGTGACGGTGCTGGCAATGAGTTCGCCATTCTTGTATAGCTTCAGCATTCTCGTATCTTTGTTGAACGTAGCGACCGCAAAAAACCATTCTCCGATCTGCACCGCGTTTCCAACGCTCTTCAGGTCCACGGGGGAATTGTTAACATTCAGGACGATGCGAAGATTTCTTCCGGGTTCCACACCCAGCATGAAAAACTGATCGGACGCGCCTGTACCGTTGGATCTCGCAATCAGACGAGGGTATGCGCTCGCCCACCCGTCGGCCCTGGCCCAGCACCCAATCGTCAGTTTGTTATCGTCAACCTTATTAACGTCCAAGAGCCGGACGTAATCGTTATACCCGTCGAAATCGGCACAAGTGTTGAGATCGCCGATGATTGCCCCCCGCACGCCCCGAGTGACGTTGTTGATGTATGTACCGTCCTTGCCCCCTTTTGAGTCCACCGCCGTAAGGCCCGAATCGCCCAGGCGCCACCAGTTTACCAAACCCCCCCCGAGATCCCGCATTTTATCGGCGTAATCGCTGGTGAGCCTGACAGTCATCGAGACGGTCTGCGAAATCCCGCCCGCCGTACCCGTGGAGACGATCTGGTAGTCGTTGGGAACTGACGTTGCCCTGATATAGAAGACATATCCTCCGTCTCCGGATACGGCGTGGTACGGACCGTTGGGCGCCGCCGCGGAGGCGAAAGGCGTCGCATCGGTCTGCAGACCGTACAGCCCGTGCTGCAATCCGGATTCGGCGAGGTATCTTGCTTCCGAGGCGAGCATGAGATTGCCCGTGCCGGCCGTCTTGACCTGCGCCCCGTAGATGTAGCTGATACCCACCACCGAGGCGGTGGCGATCAGCATCAGCACCATAAGCAGCGCAAATCCCCCGGATCCGCGCCTGGTGTACGCCGGTCTGTCTGTTGTTTTCGCGTTCATTTGCTATTCCGGTTCGACCAGATAGTACGTCCCGTCGTCCATGTAGAGATCAGCAAGCTTGTTGGCGCGCATAGACGCCGAGCTGCGAAGTTCCACGGCGCGGGGACCCTCGCCGACCGTCATTTCTATCTGCAGCACCTGGGCAACGGGTATCGCGGGCGACGCGGTGAATCTTAGCGACGCGACTTCGGTGGCTAGCGCATCCTGCCTCGCCCACTGCGGCTTCGTGATCGCGGCGATAGCATTGGGGAGGACGGTGGCGTCATGAACCGTGATCGAATCATCGTAGATGTCCTTCCACACCGGCGGCCAGCCCGCGGGAAACTCCGCGCGGTGGAGCATTACCCGGCCCGTTGCGATGTCGGTAGTGATCAGGCGCAGCTCCGTCAGTTCGATATCTCCGTTACCGTTGGTGTCTTCCAGCCAATACACCAGCGTCGTGGAGTTGCCCGCCGTGATGAGCTTGGCCCTGTTTATCTCCCGCTCGATACACCGCAGCGAATTGCGCGCGATCTGGACGTGGCGATAGAAGTCTTCCGAATACTCCTGCGCCGTCGTCAACGCCGTTGTCAGAGACACCACAGCCAGGGAGATAATCGACATGACCAGCATCGACATCAACATCTCGGCGAGCGTGAATCCTTTGGCGTTTCGAGTCATGATGCACTTCCAGTTACCGGTCAATGGGCTTGTGAACCAGGCGCCTGAGGGTAAGGAGATCGTCTCCCTTGTATTTCATTTTTACTTCCACGCGGACGAAGTTCGGGGCATCGCCCGAATCCTGCCCGCTGACGTGGATGTACGCGATCGCCGCCTCGCGCTGCAGACCCTCGATCGCCGCACCATTGATGATCTGACCGTTCATACCGACGAGGCGGCTTATCGACTTGCCGTAACCGTCCTCGTAGCCGTTATAGTCGTCGATGTTGTCGAAAAGCGCCCTCGATGATTCTCCACCGTCAGGCCCCAACCCGCCGCCCCCAGCCGGATCGTCGAACGGTTTGGAGATAATCTCTTCCATCAGTTCGCGCCCGAGGTACAGCGCAAAGGTCCTGCGGGCGTCTTCGGTCTCGCTCTGGGCGCCCACGCTGAACGGAAGCAGAACCGCAGAGGCGCCCATCGCCAGCATCGTCGATGCCAGCAACGCCTCCATCAGCGTCATTCCACGCCGAAATTGAACGTTCTTCGCTCTCATCATCACGTGCAAAACCCTGACGCCTTCGGGGCATAAACCCTTCAACTCCAGACTATTGCAACCACCTCCGAACTAGGCAAACCTCCCTATCGCCTGCCTTCCGCCCCTTAATAAGTTTACGAAACAGCTCTTAACGAAGCTTGTTCCAATCAATCAATTTATCGTCTCTTACCAGAGCACACTTGATTTGCGCGCACGACTGAATAGTCGGAAACTTCAATGGAAAAACAACTCCCCCGCGGTACGGATCGCCCGGTTGTCCGGGCAGTCGCATGCGGGGGGGCTTCTTGCCTTCGGTCTGGGCCTGGGCGACTACATGCGGTTTCTCCGGTAAACGCCGAGTGATCGAGACGCGATCGTCTCGAATGAGTTCCGATTATTCGTGCAGCAGTTCCATGGCGCCTTTGGCGCGGAGTGTCGCGGCGAGTTTTTCCGCCAGTTCCAACGCCGGACCGCTGCTGACGTCGATTTCCTTTATCATGCCCGACCCGTCTTCGCGCGCGACCATGGATGTCCCCATCCATTTTCCTTCGAGTCGTCTGAAGTGGACCGCGATGCAACTGTGGCAGTCGGCTTCGAGTGCGAACAGGACGGCCCGTTCAGCCGCAAGCGCCTCGAATGAATCCGGATCGTTTATCGGCGCCAGGATACGGGCTATTGCATCATTACCGACAAGAGTTTCAATAGCCAGCGCCCCCTGCCCCGCGGCGGGCATGACATCGACAAGCGGGCGGATATATCCGCCATATTTCTCGGTAAGACCGCCGCGAATGAGTCCGGCCATTGCAAGCACCACCGCGTCAAGTTTGCGCTCCGAACCGCTCAACGCACGCTGCAGGCGGGTCTCGATATTACCGCGAATGGGCACGACCGTCACGTCGCTCCGCCACGCAAGGACCTGTGCCCGGCGCCGCAGGCTGCCCGTTCCAACCGTCGCGCCGCCCGAAAGCTCACGCAGGTCCAGGGCGGCGCCGGTTACCAGAGCATCGCGGGCGTCGGCGCGGAGGGGAACGGCCGATATCGTCAGATCGTCATCAATGTAGGTTGGCACGTCTTTGGCGGAGTGGACCGCCATGTCGATCGAACCGTCCCGCAGCGCATCCTCGAGCTGCTCGGTAAACAGCCCCTTCCCCCCGACATCCAGCAGCGGACCGGCGGTCTCGTCGCCGGTGGTGACGATCTCGACCAGTTCGGTCCTGACGTTTTTGTTTGCGGCGCGAATCGCCCGGGCCACATGCCCCGACTGCGTCATGGCCAGCATGCTTCGACGCGTTCCAATCCGGATACATTTCATCGTAATCTCACACCAATACCGCCCCGACGACCTATCCGCTCTCGCTGTCCCGCTTTCCCTTGCCTCTGGTCTGGACAATCGCAAATCGTTTTCTCGCGACGTCCAGCGCTTCGGAGCGAAGGTTGAATTCCTCGTCAGTCTCGTCCGGCATGGCGCGGGCCTGGGCAATGGCTTCCCACGCCTCTTCCCGGTCAATCTCGCTGGCGGCCTGGCAATCGTCAGCCAGAATTATCAGGGTGTTCTCCCTGACCGTTGCGAACCCGCCGGCAAGGAAAAACTCCAGCAACTCGCCGCTGACGGGCTCAACGGTCAAAACGCCGGTACCGAGCATCGTCACCAGCGGGGTTCGCCCCCCCATCACGCCATATTGCCCGTCCGTCGCCGGAAACACCACACTGACCGCATCGCACGAGCAGCGGCGCCCGACGGGGGTAAGTATCTCGCAGCGAAACGGTTTTCTGTACGGAGGCATCGTCTGAGTCCTGTATCGATTTCCAGTGTCGTAACGCCTTTCTATCTTTGAACGACAGATGGGGATTACATGGATTTTTGGATTACATGGATTAACGACTTTGATTCTGTAACGACCGGCCTCGTCGTTACCAAGACTTTGTCGTTAATCCATGCAATCTTTTAATCCATGTAATCCCCTTCTGGTTTTCGCCAACCATGTAATCATCTCCTGGTTTTCGCATTGTTCAATCTTTCTTGGGAATCACTTACGAGAATTTCTCCCAGCATATCAAATCGGCGGGAGACTTTCGCTGCTTCCGGCCCGGAGAATCCGCGGGGTAGCCCATCACCAGCATCTCGATAATTTTCGCCGGCGGCGGCACGTCGAGGATGGCGCGGCATTTGTCCTGGTCGAAATGTCCGATCCAGCAGCTTCCCAGACCCTCGGCGACCGCCGCCAGCGTCATGTGATCGATGACAATCGCGCAATCGACCGGACCGGCCTGGATTCCGCAATACATCTCTCGAACCGGGTCCAGCGAAACCACCGCGACGACGAGCGGCGCCCTGGCGATGAACTCCTGCTCAGCCGCCTCGGCAAGCAGGCCTCGCCTCTCGGCGTTCCGGACGATCACGCACTTCCATTCCTGGGTGTTCCTGCCCGAAGGGGCAAGTATCCCCGCGTCGAGAACGCGCGTAAGCACGTCCTCCTTGACGGGGCGGTCTTCAAACTTCCGCACGCTGCATCGCTGTCGTATGGCGTCATAAACATCCATGTGTCACTACTCCTGCAAGATTTCCGGTTCGTCCGCGGGCGACTGCGTATCGATAGGCAGTTTCGTCGCGCAGCACGTCGCGATCCCGGCGCCAAATGCGGTTATAAGCCCCAGAATCGTAAATACGATACCTACGGTCCTTCCATCGCGCCCAAGCCCAAACAAGCCCGACAGCATTACCACCCCCACCGCGCAGACGCCTACCAGATACGGTAAGGGCCGGCGGACGAGATCCCACCGTACCGCCAGGAACAGATAAAACGCTACCAGGACCGCCAGTGTCATGTCACTCATATCTTCATTCTCCTTCCGCCGGTTCGCCCGGCGTGGTTTGCGACGGGGCCGCCTCAGCAGCTTCAGGGCTTGAGGTACGCATTTTTTCAGCCGCTTCGGCAGCTTCTTCGACCCGGCCTACATACATGAACGCCTGCTCGGGCAAGTGGTCCCACTTCCCGTCGCAGATCTCTTTGAAACATCTGACTGTCTCGGCGAGCGGAGTGAAATCGCCTGCCTTACCGGTAAACACTTCCGCCGTAAAAAACGGCTGGGACAGGAACCGCTCTATGCGCCTTGCCCGTGCGACAATATTTTTGTCTTCTTCAGACAACTCGTCCACGCCCAGAATAGCTATCAGATCCTGGAGATCGCGGTATCTCTGCAGTATCTGCTGAACTCTCCTGGCGGTATCGTAGTGCTCCTGGCCGACGATCTGCGGGTCCAGGATTCGCGACGAGCTGGCCAGCGGATCGACCGCGGGATAGATGCCCTTTTCGACAATCGATCGCTCGAGGACGATAAACGCGTCGAGGTGGGTCACCGCGGCTGCGGGTGCGGGGTCGGTCATGTCGTCGGCGGGCACGTAAACCGCCTGCACGGATGTAATGGCGCCGTCCCGTGTGGAGGTAATGCGTTCCTGGAGTTCGCCCATCTCCGTGGCGAGAGTCGGCTGGTACCCGGCGGCAGAGGGCATGCGCCCCAGCAGCGCCGAAACCTCGGAGCCGGCCTGGCTGAACCGGAAGACATTATCGATAAACAGCAGCGTCTCGTCGCCCCGGTCGCGGAAATATTCAGCCATGGTCAGCGCCGAAAGAGCAACCCTGAGGCGCGCCCCGGGCGGTTCGTTCATCTGCCCGAAGACCAAAACCGTCTTGTCGATCAACCGCTGGGCGGTATCGCCGATTTCCATGTCCTGCATTTCGAGCCACATGTCGTTGCCTTCGCGGGTGCGTTCTCCCACGCCCGCAAAAACGCTGTATCCGCCATGCTTGGTGGCGATTCGCGTGATAAGCTCATGGATAATGACGGTCTTGCCCAACCCCGCCCCGCCGAACAGGCCCGTCTTACCGCCCCTGACGAACGGGCAGAGCAGATCGATAACCTTGATACCGGTCTCAAACAGTTCGCTCTTGGGCATCAACGCCTCGAAAGCGGGCGGTTGGGCGTGTATCGAGCGCCGCTCGACGTTCTCAACGGGCCCGCCCCCGTCAATCGGTTCGCCAAGGAGGTTGAAAACCCGCCCCAGGACATCATCGCCCACCGGCACGGTCACAGGCGAACCGGTATCGACCACCTCCATACCGCGCTGCAGACCGTCAGTTCCGCCAAGCGCCACGCATCGAGCCTGCCCGCCGCCAAGATGCTGCTGGACTTCCCCGGTAAGGTCGATCGGGACCTTGCCCTCGGACTTCACCCGAAGCGCGTTGTAAATCGCGGGAACTTCCTGCTCGGGAAACTCCACGTCAAACGTCGACCCTATCACCTTGACGACCTTGCCTGTTGCAGCCATTTGTCTTTCCCGGTCCTGTGTTTACTCCAAACCCATGCGCCCGCCCATGATCTCGGCGAGTTCCGTGGTAATCTGCGATTGGCGGACGCGATTGTATTTTACGGTCATCTTATGGATCATCTCATCGGCGGCTTCGGTCGCGCCGTGCATCGCGGCGATTCGCATCACCTGCTCGGACACCGCGGCGTCCATGAAGCACTGGTAGATTTTTTGGATTACCGCCGCCGGAAGGAGGTCCTTGAACAGTTCCTCCGGCGAGGGATGGAAGTCATACGGAAGGGCTTCTTCACCGGGGCGGCGACGGGCGATTCCGGGCAGGTCGCTCATCGGCAGGATCTGTGCAATCGAGGCACTCTGGCGCCCGGCGGATATGAACTGCATGTAAGCTATTTCCAGATCGCTTATGTCGCCGGCGAGATACACGTCCATCAACTCGCCGGCGACCCGGCGGATATCTTCATACTCCGGCATGTCCGTGAAGTCGCGGTATTCCAGCGCGACCTCTATTCCGCGAAAGCGAAAGTACTGAATCCCACGCTTTCCGAGCACGTGAAGATGCACTTTGTAACCGCTTTCCCGCAGTTGATCCATACGCTCGGAGGCCAAACGCAAAACCGCCGTGTTGAACGATCCGCAGAGTCCGCGATTCGATGTTATCACCAGCATCACCAGCGATTTAACGCCCTCAGGCTCGGTCATAAGCGGGTGGTTGAGCTTCTCGCGGTCAACGCGGTCGACAATATCAGCGACCAGGCCCGCGAGATGGTCGGTATACGGTCTGGCCGCGACAGCCCGATCGTGGGTCCGTTTGAATCGCGCAGCGGCCACCATCCCCATCGTCCGCGTTATGGTGCGGATATTCTTGATGGCATTGGCGTGCTTGAGAATTCTTCTGGCTTTGGCCACGTGTAACTTTCCGGCCCGTCAATCAACGGGCCTGTCGATCGGTCCGCAAATCAAAACTAACCTTCTGTTTCCTGACGGGCTTCGGTTTCGTCTTCCTGACGGGCTTCGGTTTCGTCTTCCTGCGGGGCTTTCTGCTGTTGTGCTCTCTTCTCGGCTTCGGCATCGAGGAGTTTAGTCTGGCGGGCCGCACGCTTGCGAACGCGCACCACGTCGGCGTACGCGGTTTCCTTATACTCGCCGATCAGGAACTTGAGCCTCTTGATGCGTGCGGCATCCAGCGACCGATCGGACAGGATATCCTCGTAAAACTCGCCGTGTTCGCCCTTCAGGTATGCCAACATGCCGCTCTCGAACTCGGGTATCTCCTCCACCGACAGGTCGTCCAGAAGACCGCCCGTGGCGCAGAAAATCGCGATGGCCTGATCGACCGCTTCCATCGGGGCGTACTGCTTCTGCGTCAGAAGGCGCACTATTCGCTTGCCGCGGTCCAGTTGCTTCTGGCTGGCGGGATCGAGTTCCATGCCCATCTGCGAAAACGCCTCGAGTTCCCTGAAGGCCGCAAGATCGAGACGCAATGACTTGGCGACTGCCTTCATCGCCGGATCGGCGGCTTTGTACCCGACCCGGCTGACGGAGATGCCCGCGTTAATTGCCGGGCGCACGCCCGCAAAGAACAGTGAAGGCTCGATGTAAATCTGCCCGTCGGTTATGGAAATCAGATTCGTCGGAATGTAAGCGGCGACCTCGCCTTCCTGCGTCTCGCATATCGGCAGCGCCGTCATCGAACCGCCCGAGCCGGCCAGGCAATGGACTTTATACCTGTCCGGATTCACCTTGGATTTAATGTCAACTCTCGCCCGGATCAATCCCATCGGTCCGACGTACACTTCATCGTCCGGTTCGACCGCCGGGTCGTCGACGGAGGCCTCGGCAATCACGTATCGCTCCGCCAGTTTGCACGCGCGTTCCAGCAGGCGGCTGTGAAGGTAGAACACATCGCCGGGATAAGCCTCGCGACCGGGCGGGCGCCGCAGCAGCAGTGATATCTGCCTGTACGCGGCGGCCTGCTTGCTCAGGTCGTCGTAGATCACAAGCGTATGGCGCCCATGTTCGTACATGAAATACTCCGCCATCGTACAACCGCTGTAGGGAGCGATGTATTGCAGGGGCGCCGGATCGGACGAAGCGGCGGAAACCACGATTGTATGGTCCATGGCGCCATTGGCGCGCAGGGTTTCGACAACGCCGGCGACCGTGGATTCCTTCTGCCCGACAGCGACGTACACGCACAGCACGCCGGTGTCCTTCTGGTTGATTATCGCGTCGATGGCGATGGCGGTCTTGCCTGTCTTGCGATCGCCGATGATAAGCTCCCGCTGCCCCCTTCCGATCGGAGTCATCGAGTCGACCGCCTTCAGACCGGTGTGCAGCGGTTCGGTGACGGGCTGGCGCCCGGCGATACCCGGAGCAACAGTCTCCACCGGGCGCGTCTGCTCGGTCGCAATCGGTCCCAGACCGTCGAGCGGCGCCCCCAGCGGGTCCACAACCCGCCCGATCATCTCCATGCCCACGGGAACTTCCAGGAGATGCCCGGCGGTGTGGACGACCGTGCCTTCGCGGACATTGTCCGCGCCGCTGTAGATGACCGCGCCGATCGAGGCCTGCTCGAGGTTGAACACCTGGCCCATCGCCCCGCCCTCGAACTCGAGCATCTCGCCGGCCATCGCGTCGCCAAGACCGAATATCTGCGCGATACCGTCGCCGACCTCGAGCACCCGCCCTACGTCGCTGACGTCCATCTCCCGCTTGAAACGGGCGATCTCTTCGCGAATCACACTGGTTATTTCATCAGCATTGAATTTCATTCAGGCGTGTCCTCCTTCAGGGTTGAAGGCATTGCGGCCAGCGCTATTCTTCTGGCGAGACGGTTCGACAGTTTTTCGATCGACGCGGCGAGCGACGCGTTAAAGACCCTGTCGCCAACTCGGATCACGATCCCGCCGAGCATGTCCTCATCGACGTGGGCGATCAGGATAATCTCGCTGCCCAATTGCCCGGATATCATCTCGGCGATTTCGGCGCGGCGTTTTTCATCGAGCGGCGCCGAAGTTGTCGCGTGTACTTCCAGCAGGCCCTTGCGAATATTGAGAAGCTGTCTGAACTTCATCGCCGCCGGACGGATCACCTCAAGGCGATTGCGCCTTCCGAGAACGGTTACAAACGCCTCAACCGGCTCGCTTACCCGCCCCGCGAATACCCGCTGGACAAGTTCATCGCGCTGCGTCCGGGTGAGCATCGCGCGCGTCAACAGGGCGTCGAAGCCTTCTATCCCGTCGAGCAGCCGGACTATCTCATCGAGTTCGCCGGCGAGTTCTTCGGCCCGTTCGTTATCGGGAACGTTGTCCAGAAGCGCCTGGGCGTACGTATTAGCCAAGGCCGCCAGGCGGGGCTGCATCACCGTATCGGCGGGAACAGGCACTATGACTCCTCCGCCGCCCGCTGGCCGATTGCCTTGATCGAAGCATCCACGAGATGGTTGTGTACTTGCGGCGTCAGGGAGTCATCAATGATACACCCGGCGATCTCGGTCGCCAGTTCCGCCGTGGCGTCTCGCATGTCTCTAATCGCCTGCCTCTTGGCATGCTTAATTTCAACCAGCCCCCTCTTGACCGATTCGCGGGCCTCCTGGCGCGCGGCTTCTATGATCTTCTCGCTTTCAACCCCCGCGTTCTCCACCGAGCGGGCGAGGATTTCCTCGGCTTCGGTGTCGGCGTTTTCAATCTTGCCTTGGTACTGTTCGAGCAGTTCCCGGGCCTCCCGCTGCTGACGCTGGGTGTTTTCGATGGTCGAGATGATATCCTGTTCGCGGTCCTGCAATTGCCTGACGATAGGACCCCATGCCCACTTGCCCAGCACGAACAGGAGTACACCGAAGATCAGTATCGCCGCGATGGCCTGCCCGAGATCGCCCGGGTAAAACTCCTTACCGCCGCCGGCCCAGACCGCCCGCGTTGCGCATAGAACCACGCACACACAAAGCACGGTTGCGACCCATCGAGTTGTCCGGTCCACTGGATACCGCAAAATCTGCTCCTGCCTGACCAAAGCCCTATTGAGTGGCCAGCATGCATACCAGAATGGCGAACAGAATGGCGCCCTCGATCATGCCCGCGGCGATTATCATCGGAAGGAACATCGAACCGGCCGCCTCAGGCTGACGCGCCATTGACTCGATGCAAGTCGAACCGAGACGGGCGATTGCAAGCCCGCCGCCGATAGCACATCCAGCAGCGCCGAAACATCCGGCAAGAATGGTAATACTTCCGTAAATGTGGTTCTCTGTCTGTGAATCAGAGGCGTTCGTGACGGTTTGGCCGGCGGGTTCGGCAGTCGGTTTGGCGTCCTCAGCCATAACAACACCGGAGACGCAAACCACGACAAGCAACATCAGCGCGACTGTAACAGTTTTCGACATTTCCTGCTCCCTGTAACAACCATCAGTTTAGTGGGGTAACTATAAGCCCGCAAAGTATCAAATACGTTCGCCGCGGACCAGCATAAATAAAACACCTTTCGTCTTCCAATTTCCACCGCCGCCGCCGGTCAGTGAGCCGGTTCGGCGTATAAACCAAGAAACACCGCCGTCAGCACCGTGAAGATGAACGCCTGCAGCAGCGCCACGGCCATTTCCATCAGGCAGAGGACCGCACTGCCCACAACAACCACCGGTGCAATATAGAACACATCTTTGAGGCCTTCATTCATCAGCGCCGTGATGCCCTTGAGAATGAAAACCATCAGAATCGCCAGCATCGCATGACCGGCAATCATGTTGGCAAAAAGCCTTATCATCAGCGCGAAACACTTGGCCGCCACGCCGATAAGTTCGAGGAATACCAGCGGAACGAGCATGATTACGCCCATAACGCCCGGTATGTCCGGCGAGAGGTTCTTCGCCCAAAGTATCGGCGAGAGAACCCAGCACAACCACAGAGGCCAGTGCTTATCCTTGTTCTGCTTCAGCACCGAATGTTGCAGCCCGGAGACAAAGATCGACAGGAACGTGATCATCGAAAGCGCCGCGCAAACCGTCAGGACCGCCGTCGGGGTCGCCCCTATCGGACGCCCTTCCAGGAACCCGACGTGCCAGCGAACCCATGCCGATATCATCGCAAGAGGCGCCAGACCGATGAGATTCATCCCCAGCACAAAAACGAACAGCGTCAGAAGAAGGGGCAGAAACCGGTAGGCCTTCTCGTCGTCGCGAAGCGCCGGACGGGCGATCGCGTCTCGAACGAACACGGTCAGAACCTCCAGCGCGTTATACCCGCCGCTCGAAAGCCCCCGACGCCGACGCGATATCGGCAGGATAACACCTATCAGTCCAACAGCCACCAGAATCATCGCGGCAATCGCACTGGACATCCACGTGACCGTCATTGGACCAATGGTCACCTGGCAACCGGGCCACGGTTGATCGGCCAGGTGCTCCTTCAAATACGCCATCAGATTAAATTCACTTGCCGCAAATATCATGTCATCTCGTCAATCGCATCTGATTTCGAGCAAAGTTCAGCGCCGCCGCCACGCACACGGCGGGCAGGCCAGTTCTCACGGACGATATCGCCCAACTCCACGAGGAAATTATCGCGGCTTAACGCCCTGCCCAACCAGATAACCTCGCCGCCAAGCATGACCACGTAAAACAGACCCGTCCATATCATCAGAACCGGCAGCGGAAGGTCGAACATCCGCCGCGCCGCGAAAATCGCACCGACAACAAGGATCAACCTCGCAAATCCAGACAGCAGCAGGCCCATAGCCGCAACCTTCGGTCCGCGGACCGCAAGTCTGGCGATCATTACCGCACTGGCCCCGGTGACCAGCAGGACAACAACGCTCGCGGCGCCCTGGGCGGCAAGACCTGCCTTCCCGGCCAGGCGGTACGTGGGATACGCGCCAACCGCCCAGGCGAGCAGACCCGGCAGGATAATCCACGCCAGACCCGCGATGCTACTTGCCCGCATCTCCTGCCTCGCCGCCATTATCACTCTCCGAATTATCCTGGGCCTGTTTATGATCGGCAAGCCACTGACGAAATCGAATACCATCGCGAATCGCCCGATACAACGCGCTGATCAACCCGGTAACACCCAACACCGCCGTAAAACCGGGCAGTGTATCCAGCCAACAATCCATCCAGTACCCCCCCGCCGCAAACGCCACGACAATCAAGGCGAATTCCACGCCCAACCAGGAATATCGCATCGCCTCGCGGCATTCTGTCTCGTCATTGCGCATCGCAGTATCCATGCAGCCGACCGGGGGGCTGAGACAAATAGGATATTGCTGCGCGCGGGCAGTGTCAATCGCGCAGTTTGAACCGATATGGTCAATCGATCAGTGCAATCGCATCTGACATTGTCGGATATCGAACGGTTTGGATTTCGACACAGCGGCACAGAGGGTCAGAGAACGGGAAATTCGGGACCCCGCCATATTTCCAGATCGCCGGATGCCTCGGCCACAACCCGGATATCTCACGCCGCCGGCGCGCACGGCGCCCCTCGACGCCCAATATCCCGTGAGATATCCGGGGTAAATCTAAACCCTGTTCACTTGTCAAAAAACATATTGCCCGCCCGCAAGGGTGTGAGAATATTTTCTGGCGAAAATATTCTCACACCCAGAGCAGGCGAGCAGGTGAGCAGGCGAACAGGTGAAACGACAACAACAGAACCTAACAGCAAACAGGACCATCGAATACGCTGCTCGCCGGCGGTCTCC
>JADHXQ010000011.1 GCA_016782885.1 Phycisphaerae bacterium
GGCGGTAACGATCGCCTTTGCGGCAAGTCGACACTTCCCGTTCCGGGCGGTGGCGCCCTATGTGATCGCGCAGTGCGCAGGAGCCTTGCTCGCCAGCGCCGCTCACCTGGCGACATTCGGCGGCCAGGCCGCGAGAGCCGCACAGTTTGGCGCAACTTCTCCTGTCGGGATAACGCTGGCGGGAACCTTCGTATTCGAGGTTATTCTGACCTTCGTCCTGATGTTCGTGATCATGGCTGTAGCGACCGATGTTCGAGTCGCGCGCGGTGTGGGAGGCCTTGCCATCGGCGCAGCCGTGTCCATTGACTGCCTCGCCGCGGGCAAATGTTGCGGCGCATCGATGAACCCGGCGAGGTCGTTGGGGCCGGCGGTGTTCGCGGGAGGCCAGGCCATCGGCCATTTGTGGCTGTATGTCTGCGCGCCCGTCGTCGGAGCCATCGCGGCAGCATACGCATACAAGCTTGTCGCTCGTGCGGGGGCACAAGCGGAGGCGCCTGTGAGAGAACAAGCCGATGACTGAAAAGCAGCGGCGGCGTCAACGTTTCTCCACCACGTGCATCGCCAGCAACAGCACCCTGCAGGCCGCGCTGACCACAACCGCCGCGGCCAGGACCACGCAGGCGGTCGCGGCGATCGTCTGGTTGGTCGGCAGGTCACGGCTGAACGAAACGTACAGTCCGCCCATGGTCGCCGCTACCGCCGCTACCACCGATATCACCAACACCCCCCAGAGCTTTCGGCACAGCAATAATGCCGTTGAAGGCGCGACGACCAGGTAGCAAAACACCAGCAGCGCCCCGGCGACTTTCGACGCGGCTGAGACGGTCAGGCCCAGCGCGAAGAAGTAGAGCAGTTCCCACAACACCACGCGCAGACCTAGGACCCTGGCGGCCTCGCGGTCCAGAAACGTATAAAGCGTCGGGCGAAGGAACGACAGCAGGTAAACGCCGACCGGAATGAAGATCGCAAGGATAAGCGTCAGATCCGTATCCGACGTGAGGATCAGATCACCGTACAGCAGCGCCTTGACGTCCTGCAGCCCAAACCCGCTATTGGCCACCAGCAGGATGCTGGCGGCAGAGGCGAGTACGAAGATTATCCCGAGAACGGCGTCGCGCGGAAGGCGGTTGCTCTCGAATGGATAGCTCAGCACGATCACGGTTGCCAGTGTCAGCGCCGCGGCGCCGAGGAACGGGTGAATATGACACATGATGGCGGCCGCAATACCGCAAGCCGCAACTTCCGACAACGCGATCCCGATGAAGACAACACGTTTGAGGATCACAAACACACCGAGCATCGCGCAGATTGCGCCGATCACCGCACCGGCGATAACAGCTTCGGGGAACATTTCGAATATAGTCTGCATATTCTCCCACATGATTACCGCCCTCCTTTCACGCTGTTATCGTTGGCTGTATTACCGGGCGATGCGGGCCTCGCCGGGAACACATCGGACGTTTCGGCCAGGCGGACGCGGCCATGCTCGACGAGACAGATCCGCGCCGGAAGCTCCAGCACCTCGTGCATTCCGTGGACCGCCATGAGAACGGTCTTGCCCTCATCCCGGTTGAGTCTCAGCAGGTGGGCGAAGACCTCCTTTTCGGACTTCTCGTCGAGTTGCGAGGTCGGTTCGTCCATGATGAAGACATCGGCGCCGCTGACGAACGCCCTTGCCAGCATGGCCTTCTGCTTCATCCCGCCGGAAAGCTCCGAGAATATCTTGTTCGCATGATCGCCCAAACCGAACTCCTCCAGCGCCTTCTGGACGGTCAGTCTGAGTTTCTTCGGTCCGCGGCGCCACCACCCGAGCTTCGGATAAAGCCCCATCGCGGCGATCTGTCGCACGGAGACCGGATACAGCGGATCGATCGTCCGGTGCTGCGGTACGTACCCCGGCGGCGAGGTCCCAAACGGCGTGATGATCTCGCCGCGGCGCGGGCGAATCAGCCCCAGAATCGCACGAAGCAGGGTTGTCTTGCCCGCGCCATTGGGACCGACAAACGGAAGGAACGACCCGCGGGGTATCTCCAGCGATACGTCGTGGATCACCTCCTGCCGGCCGTAGGCGATAGAAACGTTGCGACAGGTAATTATCGCATCTTTGTTCGATGTTGTTGGAGTCATTTCGTAGCCGCCTTGCTTATACGATCGACAATCAGGTCTATAAGTGCCAGATAGTCGACAGCTTCCTTCTGTCCGCCTACGGATATCGCGCAGACCACGACGGTAACGCCTGTCTTCTTGGCCACGAGGTCTGCGGCCTTGCGGTTGTACGCCGGTTCCAGGAGGATCAGACCGACGCCCTCGGCCTTGGCGCGACTCATCACTTTCAGCAGATGCGCCCCGCTTGGCGGCACGCCGGGCTTGGGTTCGAGTTCAACCGCTACGATCAGTCCGAATCGGTTGACGAAGTACGACCAGCTCCGATGGTGCGTGATGATCTTGCTTCCCCTCAGCGGACGCATGGCGGCCGACCATCCGCCCAGGTCATTGGTAAGCTTCCGGGCGATGAGGTACTCCTGCAGCGTGCCCTTGAGTTCCATCGCCCACAGCTTCCCCCCGCCGACCTTCCTGGCCAGCACCGCACCGAACATCCGCTCGTCGAGGGCATTCTGGAACGCCGCAAGATTTTTCTCGAACGCCTCGGTGTTTTCCGGAGCCAGCTTCGACAGGCGCCTGGCGATCGAGGCGGCGACGATCCGGGCGTTCAGCGGATCGAGCCAATAGTGCGGATTGCCCTGGGGGTGAACGTCTCCCAGTTCTCGCGTGACCCTGGTCTTGGGCACCTCAAGGCGGAGCACCTTCTCGGACGCGTCGAGATGCCCGGGCTTTCCAATGCGAATGTTCCTGTTGCGCGACCCGTCGATAATCAGTTCTTCGTACCCGATTTCCAACTCGAGCCCGACCCGGATCCACAGGTCCGCCTTGCGGGCGAGCATCATGAAGCTCGGCTTGGCCTGGACGTAATGAGGGTTTTCATATCCGGTGGCGATACTTGTGACGCTAACCTTCTCGCCGCCAACAGCCTGGGCGATCGCTTTCAGGTCCGTGGTAGTCGTGACGATCTGCAGCTTCTCGGTCTTCGCCGCCGCCAGAGCGGTCCCAGCCGCCGCGGAAGCCAACATCGCTAATATCGTGCATAGTATTCTTGTGTATTTCATTTCAAGTCTCCTTAAATCCTGTCGATGCGCAATCAATACTTATGCGCAGGATGCGCACCAAGCCCAAAAATCAACTGTAGAAAGACCTGGTGGTCTTCGGGCGCGCCGTCCACGTCGAAGTTGCGACGGCTGTATTGATAAGCCAACCGCCAGGAGCAGAATTCGCTCTGAAGAAACGTCAGGTAAACCGACCAGGCGTTCTCGTGCAGGTTTTCGTTCTCGGGCCACTGGGAGTAGTCGTACCGTCCGCCGGCGGCCCACTGCCGTGCGAACTGATAGTCGACGGCGGTATACAGTCCGACGGTGTTCTCCCGGCGGTCGGCGAGTTCCTTCTGGGCGGCCAGTACTTCGCTCTGCCACGTGAAGGACTTGTACAACCCTTTTTGGGGATGGCGCCATTTGTAGGTGACGTCGAGCCCTTCGATCCACGTCCGCCGGCGCCCGTGCCCGTGGTCGTTGGGCGCCGTAGCGCCGCTAAAACCGACCTCCAGCGTTGAATCGGCGGTGAGGTCGTGGAACGTCTTGAGGTGAGCCAAGTGGACGAAGTCGTCAGCCTCGTGACCCGCGAACATGTTCGCGTCGTCATTGTAGAGGCTCTCGCAGGTCAACTCGATGTACTTGTCCCACGGGTTTGGAACGAGCCAGCTTACCGAGGCGCCCTCGCCGGCAAGGCCTTCGGAGCCGAAGTAGTTGCGGACGGCCAGGGGATACTCCACCCACGGAAGAGCGTGCAGATGCCTGGTGTTTGCCTGTCCGAACTTCGCCCGGAACTTTCCGGCCTTGGCCTGAAGGTCCCAGGGCAGGTCCAGCAGCGTCAAGTACGCTTCTTCGATGTGCAGGTCGTAGTGTGCCCCGTGGGCATGCTCGCCGGGGGCCCGCTCGTCGTGGTCCTCATCGTGCTCGTGGGACTTGTGAATCCCCAGAAAGATGTCGACCCGCGCGTGGGGATCGATGCTGCCCGAAATACCGATTTCCAGTTCGCGGAACAACCACTGGTCGTCCAGCTCGCCGCCTTCGCGGCTGTCGTAATGCCCGACGAAGTCGCCGACGACGCTGATCTCGGGGTTGAAGTTCTGGATGGCCCGCCCAACGCTGAACCAACCGTCGGAGTTCTCTCTGCCCCCGGCGTCCTCAAGCATTTTGCCCATCACCCCGGCGAGTTCATCTTCGCCGGACGGTTGGGACTTTCCCGAGGCGCGGGATTTTTCGAGATCATCGATCTTCCTGTTCAGACGATCGATTTCTGTCTTGTGGGCCTCAGACTGGGCCTTGAACATCGCGCGGAGTTCCTGAAGCTCCTTTTTCACGCCCGCGATGTCCCCGGCCGGGGAGGGCTTGTCCTGCGCGAAAGCGGGCATTGCCCACAAGACCATCAGCGCAGGAGCGCACAGGAGAATAATTCGTTTTGCCATTTTGCGTCCTTTCCAACAATTGCATGTGGCTGCGCCACAACGATCGGAGAATCAGATCGGTGTCGGGCGCAAACGGGCCGGACGGGACACAGCAGCGACCCCGCCGGTGTTACACGATGTGAGTTGGAAAGCCTGCCGGCGGCGCACGTGAATGAAGGGGCAGAGGATGGTGGCGGCCGATGGGAGTATCCGCCCGGACAACGGGCGTCGACGGAAGTGTATGCGCCTCGTGATGGTCGACCGCCTCTGAGCACGAGGACACCGGGCGGGTCTTGAAGAACTCGCAGACGGGACACGAACCGCTCAGCACCGCCTCGCCGCGGGTGTGATGCGAAACGCCCGCCTCCGCATGGTTGTCCGCATCGCTGTCGTGCCGGAAGCAGTCGGATTGGTGACCCGACGGATGCACCAGAATATGGAACGCATGCACGCCAAGAACCGCGGCGAACATCGCTGCGAAGGCGAGGATACGGGCTACCGTGATTGTGCTGCGTGACTTCATGTTGTCTGCCGATACCGCGGAACGCTGAAAGCGGAACCTGCAGACCGACTACTAGCAGGCCCTCGCGGCCATGTCAAGTCTATTGTCCCAACCGATGGCGCCAGTTGGGTTGCGCCAAACAAAGGGGTCAGGCGTTGGAATAAAGGTTTCCGCAACCGAAAACTGCGTTGAGTTCTCCCGGAGATGGGATAGAATCATTGTAAAGGCCCACGGTGGTCGTCGGCGCGAGTTCATAGGGAATCTCGGATGAGAGCCAACCTCCGAATTCGAACCCGGCGCCTCGGCTTCATCGAGTTGATTGGAGAACGCGCCCATGCGGGAACAGCGCGGCAGTCGTGATATTGTGAGCCGTAGGTTGGCTGTACTTCTGATCATCATTGGGGCGATGTTTGCCGCTGATTCGGTCCTGGAACTGTCGGTGGCGCCGAAGCTGTGGCCCGTGCTGTTGACGATCGTCGCGGTCGGCCTGATCGGGATCTTCATCAAGCGCAGCGCAAGAGGCGGGGGCTACCTGGGCGGCGGTATTTACCTGCTGTGCTTCAGCGGGTTGGCCCTTTACTGCAACTTCGCCGATTGGGCGATGCTCACAGTCCTGTGGCCTGTGTTTATCGTCTTCCTGGGGCTTGCCTTCCTTGCGGTGTTCTTCGCCTGCGGCCGAAACCGTTGGTATCTCCTGTTGGGCCTGTTGCTGCTGTCGACGGCTGTGGTGCTTTGGTTGTTCCTGGCCCTGAGTGGGCAGTTCTGGTGGACCGCCTTCATCCTGGTCGGCGTGAGCCTCCTTGTCTGGGAGAGAGGCCAATGAGTCCAAAACGAGTGATCTTCATCGAGCCGTCTGCCAACAAGACCAACGTGTTCGATAGTTACATGCGATTGCCCCTTATGGGCTCGCTCTACCTTGGTACTATTCTGCACGAACACGGTTACGACGTGCGTATCCTGAACGAGAACATCATGGGCCGGGAGATTGACGCGTTCGAGATACCAGCCGACGTATTCTGCCTGACAGCCCTGACCGGCAGCGCCAGCCGCACCAAGTACCTCGCGGCCTACCTCAAGCGCATCTACCCGGCGGCCAGGGTCATCGTGGGGGGCATTCATGCCTCTCTGCTCCCGGAGGAGTTCACTGATGTGGCCGACCATGTCGTCGTGGGGGAAGCCGAGGAGATCATTGTCGACCTCGTGGAGGGCCGATTTGACGAGAAGATCGTCCAAGGCCGAAAGGTCGCTGACATGGCACGGTTGCCCCTGGTGCGGTACGACCTGCTCGATGGATACCGGAAACTGGACCTTATCCCCCTGATGACCTCGCGGGGCTGCCCGTTCAACTGCAATTTCTGCACCGTAACCAAGGTTTTCGGACGGGAGTTCAGGATGCTGTCCCCCGAGCGGGTCCTGACCGAGATCGAGAATGCCCTTCAGTACTTCAGTACGCGGGACTTTTTCTTCTATGACGACAATTTCACCGCCGACCGGAAGCGTCTGGCTGATCTTTGCGATCTGCTCATCGCCAGGCGCGTGGGCATCACTTGGGCGGCACAGGTGCGAACGGACCTTGCCCGGCACCCGGACCTGGTGGAGAAGATGGCGCGGGCCGGTTGCCGGTGGGTCTACATCGGATTTGAATCCATCGAAAACGAGACGCTCAAGGCCCTGCGCAAGAGCCAGACCCGAGCAGACATCGAACAGGCCATTACCGTATTCCACCAGTTCGGTCTGAACATCCACGGCATGTTCATGTTCGGCGAGGATCACGACGCGCTCGATACCTTCCCGCAAACGGTGGCTTTCGCCATCGAGCACCGGATCGACACCGTCCAATTCATGATTCTGACGCCGTTTCCCGGAACGGAATATTACGAGCGAATGCTCGCCGAAGATCGGCTCCTGCATACGGACTGGGACTACTACAACGCCATGTTCGCGGTATTTCAACCGAAGAACATGAGCGCGCTGAAACTCCAGACCGAGACATACAGGGCATACGGGAAGTTCTACTCGTTGCGCAGGACGGCTTTGGACGCCCTGTCGCTGACCGTAAACGTTCTGCTGGACGCGCTGGTATGGAACTTCGGACGGGCCCAGCGGCACAACCTCGACACGATCTTCATCCGGGGCGGGGCCAAAGCCATCGTGCTGAAAGGCGCACGTACGTCCGACAGCTACTTGCGTTTCCTCGGCGAAGCCGAGCAACGCAAGCTGCTGCATGCCGGAGGGAAGAATGCAACCACAACGCCCCTCCCCGCCAACATCGCCCCACACCGCGACGCATAAACCAACACACGGGGAATCTTGCGGGAGATGCTCGGGGGAGGTATCCTGCCTGCTGAAAGGTGTGCGATGTTTGAAGAACTCGACTACAGCCGGACCTCGCTTGGCGAACTGATCCTGCGGCGAAGAACGGTGCCCGCGATGGACGACGCCTGCCTCTACGAGGTCAAACTCGACGGGGAGTTCCTCATGTCGTCGATAGTGAACGAATCGGAGATCGCACTGGGGAACCTGGCGATGGAGGAATTCGGCGCCGCCGACTGCCGCGTACTGGTCGGCGGGCTGGGGCTGGGCTACACCGCCGCCGCTGTGCTCGAGTTCGAAAACGTGCAATCGCTCGTGGTGGCCGAATATCTGCCCGAGGTGATCGGGTGGCACGAGCGCGGCCTGGTTCCACTGGGCGACGAACTGACGGGCGACGGGCGATGCCAATTCGTCCACGCGGATTTCTTCTCACTCGTGGATACCGGTTTCAACATGGGCCCCGGAGCGAGCGTGCCTTCGATTTACGACGTGATAGTGGTCGATATCGATCACTCTCCGCGATTCCTGCTCGAACCGCATCATGCCGCGTTCTACGATCCGGCCGGCGTGCAGCGTCTGGCGGGCCACGTCGCCCCGGGCGGCGTCTTCGCCCTCTGGTCGGCAGACGCGCCGGACAAGGCATTTCTCGCGGCGCTGGGAGCGGGTTTTGAGTCGGTGCGCGCCGAGAGCATCGAGTTCTTCAACCCGGTAGTCGACTCGGCGGACACCAACACGATCTACATCGCCCGGCGCGGCGGCATCTAGCAGGCGCCAAAGAAAACTTCCTCCTCGATTAGCCTGGGGGCAAATCGAATCTTACTCTTCCAAAGACGACGCTCCGTTCGGGAGTAGTTCCCGTCGGTATGATGCGTCCGGTGTGTGCCTTTGGAGGACAGCACTATGAAAAACGTCAAAGCCATTCCCCCAACCTTTGGGCTCTTGCCTGCCGGCCCTTCCACCACCGTAGTCTGTTAATCCCCAGAACATACCCGTGTCGCGGGCGGCGTAGCCCGCAAACGGAAAATGATTACCCCAGGAGGTAGAATGATGAACGGTATTACAAAAGTTGCGATGTTGTCGGTAGTGTGTCTGGTCTGTTCCGGTGCAATGGGTGCGAGCTACTCTCTCGTCCCGCCTGACAGGGATCTCGGCGACCTGGACCACTACAGGTACTATACTTGGGGACTCGACACCCCCTGGAGCGTCATCCCGGACGTGGACAACAACTACGAGCAGGCCATCGGCGCCTCGCTGTCGTTCAAATCGATCCGGAACTGGAATAACCAACCCAACGTGCTGTACATCCACCTGCTGGATAACGCGCCCCTGGGCATCAGGACGGGATATGACGGACAGGGCGGTGGAGACAACTTCGCCGGCCAGGGGATCGTGCTGACCGTCTATCAGAATCTGCCTTCTACGGCCCAGAATCTGAGTTACTCGTTCTCCGGCGATGAGATTGAGGCCTTGAACGACTATGCCGCGGACGGACGCTTCGCTCTCGGATTCGACCCCGACTGCCATTTTTACAATTGCGGAGTGAAACTGGACATCGACACCGCCGCGCAGGTGGTGCCCGAACCGGCGACAATGACGCTGCTGCTTGTCGGCGGCGGATTGGTGGCTCTTCGCAAACGGCGGAAGCAGAAGTAGCGTTCTATACAATTATCGCCTTAACGCGGGCAGGCCACTTTGGTCCGCCCGCGTTTTTGCGCGCTTCGGGCCTCGGGGTTTGGCGCGAGCATGTCTGAACCCCACATCACCCCGCGAGGCATCTTCGCTCAGGGCGAGCGTATCTGAATCTGAGGCATCTGCAAACTTCTTCGATATCTCCGAAGTGATGATGTGGTTGCTCTCGTCAGGCAAAAGGCTCCAGGCGGTGGACTACTTCCTCTGGGCAGTGCAGCGGTTTTTGGACGAGGAGAAGATCGTTTTATCGAGTTGATCTGGCCCAAGGTGTATTGCATAACGGCTTGCTGTATCACACGTTAACACCCTGTGACATATCACGCGGCGTCAAACGCAGTTTTGACAAACCGCCAGGGTGGATCGCATCACTGTAACCATTTAATAAGCAGATGGTTATGGCAGTTTGCGGGGTGAGTATTTACGATTTGCGCCCTGGGCGGCAGGGTCACAGGCCCGACAGGTGTGAACCGCGCTTCGCGAGAAAGGTGAACAGTGGTAAGTGGTGAGTAGACAGGCAACGGCGACGGATCAACCAGCGCTAACCGCCGCCGCCATCAAACCTTCGCCCAACGCCACCGGGTGCATTTATCTCGGAGATCACAAGTAGTACCACTTTTCCGCACGCTGGGTCAGGCTGTGACACCTGTGTACCAATTGTGACAACCAACACGATCTACATCGCCCGGCACGGGAACGATTGATTGCTTCAGTTGAGCAACCGATTGATCGCGTTGGGCAGTTGAAGGACTTTGACGGTGGTTGTCGATGCGCCGGGCGGTATGAAGCCCATCGCCTCCACATCATTCAAACCGTACGGGGCAAGGCTGCCATAGGACGAATTGTTGCCGTTCTGCAGCGTAACATGGTAAAGCTTCTTGGTGTTCTCGTGTGCGGCGATCAGGCGATTGTTGACCGCATCCCACGCCAGCGCCTGAAACTTGCTGTTTGGAACGGCGTCGTTGTCGACTATCTGGGTAATCGCCCCGGTCGTCTTATCGATCTTGAGGATGCTGTCCTCGCTCTCATCGGTAACGTACAGCACCCCGTTACCGTCGAACGTCATGCCCTCGCCTTCCCCTACTTTCTCGCTCAACCCTTCCATCGCTCCGACGTCGCTGGTGACCTGGGCGGTGAGCTTGTTGATAAGCAGCAGGTGATCGGCCGTTCCCGACCCGCCTTTTTGCCCGAGCGCATAGAGCTTGCCATCGGTAGGGTCAATCGCCAGGCCGGTGATGTCTCCGGATGACCAGTTAATCGAGCCGACAATCTCAACAACGTTGGTCTGGGTGGTCGAGGCCGTGTTGACGTTGAATCGCATCAGGACCGGATCGGAATACGAGCCGATATTCCGCCCCGAAACCATATACGCCACACCATCGCCGTCGATCGTGAAGCCTTCGATATCACCCCTGGTGCGTTCGTACTCGCCATCGTCGTTCCAGTACAGCAGTCCGTATTTTGTCACATCCATGCTGCTCTGCGTATAGTCGGCGATTGAGAACAACATGCCGTCATCTTCGTTGACGCCCCAGAGAACCGTGTTCACCCCGACGCTGCCCTGTGATTGTCCCGGTGTCGAAAGCTTGACGGTCAGCGAATAGACCGCGTCCCCGACTGTCCCGGTGGCGATAAGGGTGGCCGGATCGCTGTTGTTGTCAGCCAGGTCGCCATCGCCCGGATCGATCACCCTCCAATTGAAGCTTCCCGACCCCAGCGACCTGGTGGTCGTTACGCCGTTGAGGTTTGCCCGCCAACTGTCGGTATTGTTGATTTGGGTCATCGCGTGTTCGCTCGCCGAAAACGCGAGCATCCTGGCTTCGGCCCACTGGTTGGCTTGAGTGGTGCTTCGCGTCTGGACGCGGGAGACCGCGACGCTTCCCAAGCCGATGGCGGTAACGGCCATCGCGACCCCGAGCACCGAAACATACGTCGAACCGCGCCTCCGAGCGCTATAGGATTGTCTGTTATTGTCACTCATTTTCGATTCCTCGTCATTCACTCGAAACCGGGACCTTGTTGAGGACGTTCGTACCGGAAGTCACCCGATCGCTCGACTCCGTGCCGATCTGGAGTTCCACTCCCGCCCAGGTGACGAACGTGGTCTCCACCGACGGCGCCTGGTCGGCCGTACCGACATCACTGCGAATCGCAGCCACCGAACTTTGCTGATCGAACGGATCGGTTACCGTAACCGTAATCAGTTTGATGCCCTGGTCGGTCGCGCTGACCGAACTCAGATCGGTCGGCAGGACGTACTGCACGGTAACGCTCCGTGTCCATCCGTCCATACCGGCCAGGGGCGTGCCGTCCTTGTCCTGCGGTGTGGCCGACCAGTTGTGGTAATCGTCCACGTCGTCGAAACTGCTGCGATTCGAGCCGGTTTCGGAAGCTTCCCGCCCGAAGACGGGGGTTTCAGTCAGATCGGCATAGCTGGCCTGGAGTATCTCAGCCATCAGTTGCGACGCCAGCGCCGGCGCTCGCGACTGAGTCTGCCTTATCTTTCTGCCTCGGACCGACGAACCGAGCGTGTTGATCACCATCACGAGCATCCCGCCTACGATCAGGATCGACATTACACTCTCGACGATGGTGAATCCCAGCCTGCGACAGGCCTTATTGTTCTGGTTTCTGGTCATTCGGGGTCCCCTAACGTAGTGTAGGTTCCGTAGACGGTGAACCGCATGTCTTTCGAGCTTTCCGGGCTGCTCCACGAACTGCCGCTGTTCCAGGTGGTCATCCAGTGGGAATTGGACGTCATGGGATTCCCGTCCTTCTCGTATTCGATCTTGGCAATCGTCGAACTCCCTGAGGAATATGCGACCACCAGGCAGAATCCATCGTCCGGGCTCAGCTCGCCCAGGGGCGTGAAGTTGACCCGGACCCACTCAAAACTGCTGCTCAGGTCGGATTCATTGACAGTGCCCTGAACACGAATGGAGGATGTGGGCTTCTGGTTTGAATCGGCGTTGCGAATCTGCACCGAGATCACGCCGTTGGTGCTGCGGTCTTTCTTGAGCCTGATCCGTACGCCGTTGATTTTCCAGCTTTCGGTGTTCGACGGGAGGGTCGGCTTGAAGTACTGTGCGGACCACTCGTCATCCTTGATCTTGTCGTCCTTGAAATACCCGCCCGGGGCGTTATCGTGCTCGATGAGTGCCATCTCGGCGCTCTCCTGGGCCTCGGCGTCGCCGCCGGAACTTGCCGGTGCCAACAGCAGTTCAGGCCCGTTGCCCCCAGAGTGCTCTTTGGAGGCAAACTCCATCCACGCCCAGGAATTGTGCTTGATGTTCAGCGTGATCGATCCGGAAGAGCGGTAGGCTTCGACGGCCGATGCAGTCAGAGGAATCTCGATCCATTGGTTGGCCTGATAAGACGAGGAAGGGTCTATCGACCCGATCTCCGAACCGCGGATCCGGGTAAAATAACTCTGGCCGGCACCGCTGGCATTTTCCCATTTCTTGGGGTTGCGGGACTGGTAGCTGCGATACCTATAGCAGGCGGCCCCGGCTTCGTACTGACCGTTCTTTGTTCCCTCATACCAACTGGCGTTGTTTGCGGTATGCACCATGGGGTAGACGCTGAGTTTCGCGCTGCCATAGGCTCTGGTCGTAAACAGCCTGAGCTTCGCCGAGGCGATAGTGTAGTCCACACCCGAAAGATCGAAGCCCACCAGCCCCGTGTAGTAATCGTATCCGCGGACAATCATGGTCGTCCGCCCGCCGTAGCTCCTCGTGCTGGAGGAACCTGAGCTGACGAGCATCGTATCGCCAAGGGCCGCAACGGTGACTTCCTCAGCCTCGGCATCTCCCGTATCGGCGGCAGCCGGTTGGACGACCTTCGTAATATAGCCCAGATTGAAGTGGTGAACGTCTTCGGCGATAGTCACCACCGGCCCGCCGTTGTATTGTCGGGTAAGCGTCCCGCCGGCGCCTCCGGACCAGGCATACCTGACCGATTCTGACAATCCGTCGCCGTCGCGGTCGGGGACCTTGAACGCGGCGGTCGTGCTGGTGCGTTCGGTGAAGCTTTCTGCCAGACTGAGATCTGTCGTGATCTGCGAAATGGTATCGCGTGCCTGGTAGGTGTTTTCGGTCGCTTCGATGTTATTGTACGACGCCATGGAGGCAATCGACATCACCGAGACCATCCCGCCCATCAGCGTGGTGGTCACGCCGATCGAGACGACGGCCTCCATCAGCGAAAAACCCCTTGCCCGGCGTCCGCGTCTCGGGTGGGGGATGAGTTTTCGTTTTCTGCCCGGATAAATCATTCCTGAACCTCCGCTTTTCCACTGTCGGCGTCGAGCACTATGGTCTTGCTGTAATCGCCTACCGCCACGACCACTGTCCCGCCGCTGTCGGGAACACCGTATCCGTCGAAGGTCACGTCGCCATTACCGTCGAAATTGGCAGAGACGATTCTGGCTTTGTATGGCGCCGACGACAGGGACACCGAATAATCCGACGCGGAAGTTTTCATGTCCGCCACGCCGGGGAGTTGGTATGCGTTATTTGCGACGTTGAAATTGACCGCCTGGGAGGTCGACGATATTCTGGCGCGCTTTCTGGCAAAGGTCAGATCTGCGGCTACTTTCCTGGCGGCCGATGCGGTTCGATAGCGGGCAACGGCCTGCCCGTAGCGTGGAGTGGCAATCGCCGCCAGTATCGCCATGATCACCATCACGACGACCAGTTCGAGCAGCGAGAAACCGCCTCCGCTCCGTCTCGTTCTCCGTCGATCACTGTCCGGGCTCTTGCCCATTGCCGGCTCCTCCGTACAACTCACCCGCCCCTAAACGCCACAGGCCGCTTGGCGCCATTCCCAGGGGAATGCATGCCAAGCGGTCCTGTAAACTCTCCTCCCGGGAAAGCACACGGCCTTGCGGTCATCCCTCCCCGACCGCAAGGCACAGGCTCGTAATATCCTAGTACGTATTGTACGCCACGTCGGAAGAATCCTTCTCCGCATCAGTAGTGTTGGACTTGATCGTGCCCGAAGCGGCAGTGTAGATCCAACCAACGGTGTCGCCGGTGGCGGCGGCGATACCGACCTGGCCCTTCTTGGCGCCTACCGGAAGCTTAGGGACCTTGCGAAGGTACGGACCGTAAAGGTACGTCGAAGACTTCGTGGCGTTGGTAGCCCCTGCGCTGCTGCTGTACAGCGTCAGTTGATTGGCTATGGTGCCCACGGCGGGGTACGTCCCGTTGTGCTCGCCGGCGTACATGTCGATGGCATTACGCAAAACGGACAAATTACCGCTCAACGCCGCATCGGCCGCTCCGGCTGAACCGCGGGACATCCGGGGGATCGCAACAGCAGCCACAATACCCATGATCACGATGACAATCACGAGTTCCAGCAGGCTGAAGCCGCTTGCCTTTCGTCTTTTTCTCCAACTATTCATTTGTTTAATCTCCGTTTCCTTAGAGTGCATCTCTGGTCAGCCAGCGACCGCCGTTGGCTTCTATCAACTGGAATCGACCAAGCGCAGGGTCGACTTAAGTTACGAATGATGTTTTTTCGACTCGGAGTCGGGCCTCAAAACCCTGCCTGAGCAGGGGCCCGGGTGAAATTGCCGGTTCGGCTATATTATCGATTGACATTTTCGGGGGCTGCGGCATTGAGTTTCAATACCACTTCGGCGCCCTCGCAGGTCAAAACGGCCGTGTCAGCCGTTACAGATTTCAGTTCAAAACCATCTACCTTCTGCCCGATAGACACGCAGTCACCGTTGATTATCGCGATACTGCGGTCCGAGGCTGTAATGGCGCCCTTAAGCTGATGCGTGCGGGCAAACTCCTGTGCCTTAACCTCGGCGGAGTCAACTACGGGTTCCTCATCGACCACCACCTTGCCGCCTCGCGGGCCAACCCACTCAGGCGACGGGAGGAATGCGTCCTTAACTGCTGACGGTTCCAGACGACGTGAACGTGCAAGTGAATCGAGGCGTTTTGCCAGGACGGTGCGAACTTCCGCAACCTGAGTCTCCCGGTCGTCAGCCGGAGAGAATACCTCCGCTGCGATCTCATCGCCCGCCTCGCCAATGGCGGCTTGGGCTTTGTCCGGACCGGCTGGGGAACCACCGGGCATTACGCGGTCGGCAAGGAATACCGCCACCGCGAGGCCCAGAACCGCGAACATCACTTTATGTTTCTTCTGTATCTCCATCGGTATCTCCATCGCATGAAGTAGACGATACACATCGGGAGAAAGCAAATGTAGTCGGTATTTTTTTATCCAACGATACGTCTTTGTATATTAAGTAGCTACAGACAAGCAAACAATTGGCGGCGTTCCAATTGCCATGCCGTTTGACATCGCCGGGAAACACGATACAATCACCGGGAAAACCCGCAGACGACCGCCCGGGGCGAATGAGTAACGTGCAGGAGATCGTGCAATGACAGGACATAGGCATCTCAACCGATTCGAACAGGTTTCCTTTGCGCTCATTGCCTGGTTTGTTCTCTGCTCGAGCGCGGCGAGAGGGGCCAAAATCTATGTATCGCCCGATGGTAATGACAAATGGTCGGGGCAATTACCCGCAACAAAAGCGGACCGCACCGATGGACCGTTCCGTACGCTGAAGCGGGCCTCCGCAACTACCGGGCCCGGTGACACCTGTTTCATTCGCGGGGGTATATACCACCAGACTCTCCGCCCCGCACAGAGCGGTAAGCCGGGGCAGCCGATCACGTTCAGAAACTACGAGAACGAGCGAGCGGTCATCAGCGGCGCCGACCGTGTAACTGGCTGGAAGAGAGGCGACGCGGGCGTCTACACGGCCGGCGTCTCCTGGGATTTAAAGGACGGTAACCAGGTCTTCGCCGATGGGCGGATGCTAATCCAGGCCCGCTGGCCCGACATCTCCGGAACACTTATGAAGCCCGTTCGCGCGCGGGCCCAAAGCGGGACTGCCAACACGCTGACCGACCCGAAGCTCACCGGCGCCGACGGCGCCTGGAAGGGCGCATTGCTTTGGTGTGCCGGAGGATCGGAGTGGATCTGCTGGTCCGCGCGCGTCACCGCATACAACGCCAAAACTCATACGCTGACGTTCGACCGGAAACAGACCAACCGGTGGTACCAACCGAGAAAGGGAAATCCGTACGTGCTGATGGGCGTGCGAAAGGCACTGGACTCAGGCGGTGAATGGTGGATGGACGGGAAAAATGGCAAGCTGCATCTTCGCCCACCGGGCGGGAAGACGCCCGCGGCGCTCGGTCTCGGTGTCAAACACCGCTTCGACGCGATCGACCTGTCCGCACGGTCCCACATTCAAATCATCGGATTGCACTTCCACGCCGCGGGTATCCGCACGGACAAGGCATCGTCGGACATCGTTCTGCGAGGTCTGCGGGGCAGCTACGTCGCCCACTCCTACGAAAAGGACATCTCCGGAAAGTCCGGCGTTTTGATACACGGCAGGCGGATCGACGTGTCCGACTGCGAGTTTGCCTTCAGTTCCGGAAGCGTGGTCGACATGCGCGGCAGTGATAACCGGCTGGTCAACTGCTATATCCACAACGGTAATTACGGCGCCAAGTGGCGCGGTACGCTCGCCGCGGCCGGGCAAAGGCACGTGATCGCCTACAATACCATTCGCCATTCCGGTCGCGACCTGGTCAACATCCACGGGCTCACCGAGAGCCTTATAGAATATAACGACCTGTCGGACGCGGGCTGGTTGACCAGCGACCTCGGTATGATCTACGGGCACAACACCGACTTCGGTAACACGGAGATCCGCTACAATCTCGTTCACGACAACCACGCCCCGGCGTGCAATATGGGAATCTACTTCGACCACCTCAGCCACAATGTCATCGTCCATCACAACGCCGTCTGGAACGTGCGGCGCGACCCGATCCGCATCAACAACCCCAGCTACAACAACCTCGTCTACCACAACACCTGCTGGAACACTGGACCGATCACGACGTTCGACCACAGCCGGCGCAACGACCTGTTCGGCACGCGATACCACAACAATATCCTCAGCGCCCCCATCCGCCTGCCAAAGCACGTGTCCGTAACGCACAACCTCGTCGCCAAGGCCCCCGCGCTGGTCGATCCGGCCGGGCGTAATTTCGCGCTGAAGGGCAACTCGAAGGCCCGCAATACAGCCCTGGTCATCGAAGGTATGGTCTCAGCAGACATCGGCGCACTGGAGTTCGAGAAGAAGCCCTGGAAGGCGGGACACGACTTTTCCCGCTCGGCGCCACCGGTGAGCGTATTGAATCGCCCGAAAATCGGGTACATGAACCTCGTAAGAAACGCCTGCTTCGAGTTGCCAACGCTGGAAGGCTGGACCAAAACCGGCGCCCGAAAAGCCCAATTGACCCCCGGAAACGGGTGGGGCAACAATTTCGGATCCGGTAAGGCACACGCCACGGGAACATCCAAGCTTGAGCTTCGCCTCGGGCCCGGCGCAGACGGCATCGAGCAAACAGTCAACGGTCTGCATCCGAAAACTCGCTACACGCTGTCGGCGTGGTTAAGAGTTTCGGACAAGAACGAGTCGATCAGTCTGGGCGTCAGGGGCTTCGGCGGAAAGGAAGTCTCCACGTCGACAAGCAGCGCCGCCTGGGTCCGTAAAATAGTCACGTTCGAGACCGGACCAACCGCCCGCAGCGTAACAATCACCCTGAAAAAGACATCCTCCGGTCCGGGACGCGCCTGGTGCGACAACGTAGCGTTACCCCTTGCTCAGATTCACATCCGCCAGGGCGTACCAGAGCAGGTCGACCCGTAGCTTTGTGGGTTCTGTGGGATTTGTCGGATCGCCTTTGACTTCAAAAGACGCCACTGATGTGTCGGGAAACTCTCTTTGCAATTCCCGCAGAAGCTTAACGCATGCCGTGAAACTACCGCTTCCGACGAGGTAGATTGGCACGGTCTGGTATCTGCTGCCGCGCAAGCACTTGTCCGGTCGAAGGCGGTCGAGTTTCAACCCGCATTGTCCCGCAAGGTTCGCTATACGGCCCAAGTGGCTGTTGACTTGACCGACCGGTTTCAGATCGACGGTGTTATCCGCCAATTCCTGCCTGATCTGCGTGATTTCAGAGGCGACACGCGCGACTTTCGCGGACAGTTTTCTCGCCTTTTCATGCTGGGCCTTGAGTTCGATCTCCCTGAGAGCAAAACCCTGATGACGCCGGATAACCGGATAAACACCCACCGCATAGGCGATCAGGGCCAGGAGGGCGCAGATGCCTACCGCGGCCAGATCAACATACAAAGGTTTGAGTTTCGTGAACTTCATTCGATTCACCGTTTCCGGTCGGTTGTTCCTTCAAAGCGGCACTTCAGGCGGAAGGCAATGGCTTTGGCATTCAGGAAAGGCTCTCGGATAGTGCTTACGAGCCCTACGTTATCAAACATACCGGATCGTTCCAACCGCAGGACAAACTGCGAAACGGCCGTTTGCGACCGCCCGAAACCTGATACAGTCAAGACAAAAACCATCTTCTGTTTCTTCTCTTCCAAAACACTTGTCACAGGGATCTTCGAATCGCGCCGCCTGCCTGATGCCCCCTCCAGCGGGATCATTATCTCGTCGAGTTCGCAACTCCTGAGCACAACTTCATTCCCAAGCCCGTCTGCCAGCAGCGCCAGCACCACACTCCAGTCGGGCTGACGACCAACGCCCCTGAATGTGTCAAGCTTCCAACGCGATGCAACCAATTGCTCCCGCAACCCTGAGATAGTCCTTCCCGATGTCGCAATGCGGTCTCTGGTCTGTCGGATTTCACCGGCCAGCGGATCCGGTCCGACGCCCCATGTCCTGTGGCAGGTGATGCAGATCATCACAAGCATCCCCACAAAAGCCACCCCGACCGCCAACCACTGGCGCACGCGAGCGCGGCAGGCCTTGGCCTGACGTCTGGGAGCCGGCATGAGGTTAAAGCACTTCACTTATTTCTCTCGGAAAACTGCCCCAGTCCAGCCGCCGCGGTAAGCGACGGACCGAACTGCTGTTCGATATCCGGCGAACATTTTACGATATCGCCTGAGCGAACCGTTCGTACGTAAAAATCAAGGACCGAATTCAGTTGCCCCTCGAGTCCGGGTATCCGCGCTCCCCCCCCGACCAGCAGCAGCGTCTCGGGCAATGCGTCGGGATACTGGTTGGCGAGATAGGAAAGCGGTATCCGCATTTCTTCGACCAGCGCCTCGCAGTAGGCGTTAACGGCAAGGTTAACCACCCGGACCGAGGCCGGAGTGATGTCCGCACATTCGGGCGAAAGGCCTACCTGGCGAACGAGGAGTTCGGACTTCTTGTGATGCAGTTTCAACTCCCTGCCCAGCGAGTCAACAACCGAACCGATACCGCACTTGACCAACTTCCGTTCGTAGACAACCACGCCCTGGTAGATGAGAACCAGATCGGCCTGATCCCATCCAAGGTCCAGAATTGCCGCAATGCCCGTGACGCCCTGTAGCAGCGGGCTGCACGCCCGCGATACGGCAGATGCGTGTATGTCCAGTGCGTAGACGTCGAGGTGTTCGGCCTCGACGATATCCACAAGTTCATCGGCCTTTTCGTGGCTGAAACCTGCCGCCATCACATATGTAGCCCCTCCTGCGCGGGCCGGAGCGGGCAGATCCCAGCAGGCTATCTCGAACGAATTCGGTTCGCGGCGGTGCATTCTGGACAGTTCGCCCCTGGCCAACTGCTCGATCGGAGCACCCGAAGATCTGGGCGGAAGCTCCATTATACCGGTTAGCAGTTGACTGAATGGAACGGCAAGGACTACCCGGCGCCCCTTGAACAAACCCTTGGCAAACAGGTCGCGAAGTTGGACGATATCGGCGCTTTCCACCGGACCGCCCGGATTGTCGCGCGGGATAGACCCCGCCGCGGTGACGCACCACCGCCCCGGGGCGCCACGGAGCTGGACAGCCTTTATATGCCGCCCCCCAATGTCAACGCCTATCGGCAGAGAAGATGTTCCAGACAACAACCTCACTATCAACCTCCACCAGTCATTGATGTTACGTCGAACAATGGCATAAACATGCTCAACGCAACGAAACCGACCAGCAATCCCATCACGATAAGGATCACCGGCTCGATAATACTAGTCAACGCTTTAAGGGTTCCTTCGTTTTCCTCGTCAAGGAACTCGGCCAGGTTTAGCAATAACGGACCAACCTGCCCACTTTTCTCACCACTCCTGGTGGCCTCGTAGACCGCCGGAGTTATCAAATCGGTATCTGCGAAGACCGAACTGATCTCCTGTCCCTGGGAGACGGCCTTCTCCGCACGGTCCATAAGTTCGGTATAGTGAACGTTGGAAGTGGTGTCTCTGGTCAGCGTCAAGGCTTCCAGAACGGGCACGCGACTTTCCAGCAGTACACCCATCATCCGAACGATACGCGCGGTCGAAAAACTCCTGACAATCCCGCCGATCTTCGGCATGCGGAGGACGAGTGTGTCGAACGCCCGTTTACCGCCGGGCGACCTGAAGTAGGTCCTCAGGCCCACGATCACAGCAACGAGCCCTCCAATGAGAGCCCACCAGTAATTTACGGCTATGTCACTGGCTGCCAGGAGGATGGCCGTCGTCGGCGGTTGTTCGGCGTCGAGGCTATCGAACAATTCGCCAAAACGCGGAATGACAAATACCATCAGCAGCACCAGCACCGACAGCGCCACCACACTCAGGAGGCAGGGATAGATCATCGCTCCCTGGATGGCGGAACGGATATGCAGACGCTTGTGCGTCAACTCGGCCAGACGGTCGAGCATCCCGGGCAACTCTCCGCTCGTTTCACCGGCGGCAATCATGTGGCGATAAATCGAATCGAAGCACTCCGGGTGCGAACCCATCGCCTCAGACAGCGCACTGCCCTCCTCGAGACGCGCACGAACATCACCAATAGCCTTGCGCCATCCGGAATCCTTGATCTGGCGTTCGAGCGCCAACAACGCCTGGGTCAACGGCGTGCCCGATGAAACCAATACGAACAACTGCCTGGTGAACATCGCCAGGGTCTTCAACCGGCGGGTCTTGCTGCCGCCAACACGCGCCTTGCCCTCGCCCGCGATCTGGGTCGCAGGAGCCCCAGTGCCCGCAGCCCCACCGCCGCCGCCGGACTTCCGACGCGGACCGGAACCTCCCCTGACCGGTGTAATGTCAGCAACGAACAGATCCTGTTTTCGCAGATCTTCGGTGGCCTCTGCAATGTCAGTGGCCTCGATAACATCGCTGACCTTCTGCCCGGTCTTGTCGAATGCCTCGTATACCAGTTTCATTTATCTAACCTCGCAGGCCGACAGCGGGCGCCTTTGGCGTCTGCTATTCGGGGGTATCTTCACATTCCTCACCGTTGCTGTGAGTCACGTTGAGAATTTCTTCAAGCGTCGTCTTACCGTCCTTGGCCAGCAGCAACCCTTCCTGGCGGAGCGTCAAACCGCCCTCCTCGGTCCAGCGATCGCGGATCTCATGCGGTGAGACGCCCTTATGCACGAGCCGCCGAATCGAGGTGGATGCTTCCATCACCTCGTATATTCCGACGCGACCCTTGTATCCGGACTTGTGGCATTTGCTGCAGCCTTCGCCCCGTATGAACGTCTGTCCCTTAAAGTTGGCCAGGCCGGCCTCCTCGAGGAAAACGTCGTCGGGAACATAGGAGACTTTGCAGTGTTTGCAGACGGTCCGCGCGAGCCTCTGGGCCAGTACACCATTGATCGCGCTGGAAAGCAGGTAGGGTTCGACTCCCATGTCGACCAGGCGCGAAACGGCGCCCGGGGCGTCGTTGGTGTGTAAAGTAGCCAACACCAGGTGACCGGTCAGAGAGGCCTGAATAGCCACCCGCGCAGTCTCTTCATCGCGAATCTCGCCGACCATGATGACGTCCGGGTCCTGACGCAGAATACTTCGCAGCGCCCTGGCGAACGTCATGCCAATCGCATCCTGAACCTGGATCTGGTTTATCAGGTCCAACTGGTACTCGACCGGATCCTCAACCGTAAGGATGTTCAACTCGGGACTGCGGATCAACTGCAAAGCCGAGTACAGCGTCGTTGTCTTACCGCTTCCCGTAGGCCCGGTAACCAGCACCAGACCATAGGGTTGGTGCAGGATGCGAAGGAATGCTTCCAGCGTTTCTTTCCGGAAGCCCAAGTCGTTGAGTTGGGTTTTCAGATTGCCCTTGTCGAGTATTCGCATGACGAGTTTTTCACCGAGCAGTGTCGGCATGCTGGACACGCGCAGGTCGACTTCCCGTCCGTCAGCCCCGATCCGAACACGCCCTTCCTGCGGGAGGCGTTTCTCGGCAATGTCCATCCGCCCGATGACTTTTATGCGCGATACTATCGAGGGATGCATGCCCGCCGGAGGAGCCGGCAGGTCGCGAAGCACACCGTCAAGCCTGTAGCGCATTCTCGTGGAGACCTTATCCGGTTCGATGTGAATGTCGCTGGCGCCTTCCCGTATCGCCTTGAGAAGGATCATGTTTATCAGGTTCACCACGGGGCTGTCACCGGAGATATCAGAGAGATCGGTCATCGAGGAGTCTTCGTCCTCCTCTTCAAGGACTTCCACGTCGCCGCTGGAGATTGCGGCTATCAGGGCATCCATATCAGTTTCGGCGCTGGTGAAGCGATCGATGTGCTCCAGTATGTTCGCCTCGGTGGCCAGGATCGCCCTGATGGTGCATCCGGTTAACTGGCGCAGGCGATCGACGCTTGGAAGGGATTGCGGTTCAGCCATCGCCACGGTCATGGTATCGTGGACTTTGAACATCGGAATGGCCCTGAGATGGCGAGCTTCTTCCTCACCGATGATTCCCAGCAGAGATGGATCGGCCAGGCCCTTGCGCAAAATGCAGTGACGCACTCCCAGGCGTTTGCCCAGCGCGCACAGGATCTCCTCGACGGTTACCAGGCCCTGATCGACGAGCATTTCGCCAAGTCTCTTACCGGTGCGTTTCTGCTCGGCGAGAACTTCCGTCAGCGTATCTTCGGTAACGATCCCTTCTTCCACAAGGACTTCACCGATGCGAATCTTTTTTGCAGTAACCGTCATCAAATAGCCTCGGGGGTATACTCGACACTGTCGGAATACTCGAACAGCGACGCCAGTTCAGTTAGCTCCAGTATCTCGCGAAGAGTCTCGTCGGCGCCAGCGAGTTTCAGCGCCCGTCCGCTCCGAATAAGTTGCTCGGTCGCGTCGACGAGCACCTCGAGGCCTTTGCTGTCGATCTGTGTAACCTTCGAAACGTCGATCACAAGATCCTCCGGATTCTCGGCCATAACGCCCGCGAGAACTTCACCAAACTGCACCGCATCGTCCCCGACGAGTGAATCGTTCGGGATAAGCATCGTCATGTCCTCGTAGTGCTCCTGGTCGATCTTCATTCCAAACGACCTCCATACGGCGGCAGGCGCCGATTCGATAATTCGCTGTAACTATCTCTCTTTTCGGAACATAACTATCCAGCAACCCTAAGGCGCCTCACCCGCCCGGACCGATGAACTCAACTTGAGAACATCCATACGGACACAGGCTGCACTTACCGCCATGTTCATACGTTTTCGCGTCATTGTTATCCATCGGCTATCCCTGTAGGAACTTTAGTAGTTACGAAAACTCCCGCGAATCGGACTTGGATTCCCCCAGCCCCTCAGCAATGACGCCGAATGGACCTGTCGGCGACCTGCAAATCGCTCGCTCTAGAGATACCTCGATCGGCACGATCAGCGCAGTGTAGCCAAACCCTGCAGCATGCCCCCGAGGATCTTGATGGCAAAGTCCCCTAGTACCTCCTCAATCGGCCCGCGGTACAATTGCCTCCGCCTGACGACCTCCAGACGGACCCTTCGGTCTCCGAGGTTTTCACACGTAACTTCCAGACCTTCGGCCTGGCCCTGCCGTTTGAATCCATCGACGATAACCTGACGCGGGTCCAGATCATCTTGCCCGAACGAGATCAACGAGATCGGGGCGCTTGCCACCGGGGCCCCGCCGGAACTGATCTGCTCCGATGCACCTTCGGGCCTGACGGGTACAGCTTCCAGAAGTTGTGCGGCCAGACAGAGATAGTCGAGTGCTGTTCGCCTGGAGCGTGTCGTCGGATCGATCTCCCCGGTTTTCGATGGTTCGGCGTTTTCATCTGACACAAGATCGCCTGCGACCAGGTTCATTCGGGGCGTAAGCACCCCGGGATCGTCCGGACGCCGCTCATACCAGTCCTTCCACTGTCTGACAAAAACCCGCTGTTCTGTTTTCGGGTAAGTCCGGAAACATCCGTGGAGCGCTGGTATATCCCTCGCCGTCAATTCGCACGAGGTCGCCTGTTTGGAACCATTTGTCGGATGCGAACGCGGCGGCCGTCTCGTCGGGACGATTGTGGTATCCCCTAGTCACGCAGTCGCCCCGCACCCAGAGTTCTCCTTCGTCACCCGAGTTCACCGATTGGCCTGAATCGTCTACGACCATCGCGTCGACCCAACCGAGCATTTTTCCGACCGAACCGCGACAATTCCGCCCCGGTTGGTTGAAAGCCACCACCGGTGAAGTCTCCGTCAGTCCGTATCCTTCCAGCAGCGGCATGAGCACGGACGTCATAATACCAAACGAGTGAAAAAGCGGAAGCATCCCGAGCACCACGTCGTCGCCGTCCAGATCAATATGCTCGCACGAACTCTCGAAGTTGCGGAGCAGGTTCTTGTGCGTCAGAATCACCCCCTTGGGCCGACCCGTACTGCCGGAGGTATACAGGACAGTGGCCTCATCGTCACCGCCCCGGCTGACCGGCGCCAACGGACGCGAGGCGTCGCGGGGCGCCTCGCCGATAAACAGGTGTTTGATCTCCAACTCCGCGACAAGCCCCTCGAAGGACCTCGAAGCGACAATCGTGTCGAAGCCCGCATCAACCGCAACGAAACCCAACGATGCGGCATCCAGCAGGAAGTTCAACGGTACGGGCGTACGATCGGCCAGGAGGATACCAAAATAACCCGCCACAAACCCCGCCGAAGTCGGCGCCAGCAAACCCACACGCCTGTATTCGGTGGTCTCCTGCACGTTGCGGGCGATGCCCTCGGCAGCGGCAAGCAGTTGTCCATAAGTGTACGAATCAGTATCGTCGCAAATGGCTTCCTTGTCGCTAAAGCTTCTCGCAATCGCCGCAAACCTGCCGGCCAGGTTCATTGTCATCCGCCTGTCTCCTGTGTTTCACCTGCATGGTTTGATCATCGCGCCGGCTTGCGGGGAATGATAGGCACGCAGGCACGCAAGGTCAACTCGAAGACGGCCGCTGAGATATTTGTTATGTTTCTTTACAATCCGGGTGGTTGTTCTTATGCTGACGGGTCTGCAAGCTGATTCGCGAAATATAACCCCTGGTTTCGAGGAGAGGTATGGATAATGAGTAAACTCAATAGACGAAGGTTTCTGAAGGGTGTGGGAGCGGCCGCGGTTGCACTCCCGCACGTAATCACGTCCAGCGCACTCGGCGCAGAAGGCCGCCCCCCTGCCAGCGATCGAATCACCATGGGCGGCGTGGGCATGGGGGGACAGGGCTCAGGCGACCTCCGCGGTTTCATGGGCGACAAACGCGTTCAGGTCCTGGCGGTCTGCGACGTCAAGCACGGCGCACTTGCCGGATGCAAGAACAGCGTTAACGGCAGGTACAAGAACCAGGACTGCAAGGGATACCTCGACTATCGCGAGCTTATCGCACGCGACGACATCGATGCTATCGTCTGCGGGACGCCCGACCACTGGCACGCACAGGTCACCATCGACGCCATGAAGTCCGGTAAGGACATTTACTGCGAAAAACCGCTTTCGCTGACCATTCGCGAAGGTCGCAAGATGGTCGAGGCGGCAAGGCGTTTCGGACGGGTCTTCTCCTGCGGCAGCCAGAGAGTGATCGGCGACTACGGGCACCTGGCCAAGGCCGCCAACAGCGGTCGCTACGGTAAGGTCCTCGTTGCCCACGCCAATCCGGGCGGACCGCCCCGCCACTGCCACCTTCCCGGAGTACCGATCCCGCCCAATACGATCGAGTGGGACATGTGGCTCGGACCGGCGCCGTGGGCGCCGTACAATCCGTTCCGCTGCGGACGCGCGTACGGGCTTGGGGGCAAGGGTTTCCGGACATGGTACGACTACTCCGGCGGTATGATGACCGACTGGGGCGGGCACAAGTTCGGCGGCGCCATGCACGGATTGAAACTCGACCACACCGGACCGACGGATGTCCTGTACCCCGACGGTAAGGACGTCAAGATGCTCACGTACGTATTCAAAAACGGTATGAAACTGGTTCATGGCGGCGGGCAGAAGTACATCTGCGAAGGCGGAGAAGCCAAACCGATCCGCGGAGAAACCGTACCTCCGGGACTTCGCTGGTACGAAGACGGCGCAAACTACCCGATAAGGGACCTTGCAAACTGCATAATCACGAGAAAACGCCCGTTCCGCGACGTCGAATTCGCGCACAGGACCGCGACGATATGCCATCTCGGTAATATCTGCTACATGTTGAAGCGAAGCCTGAAATGGGATCCAGATAAGGAAGAGTTCATCGGCGACGCCGAAGCCCAGAAACTTATCGACAGGCCCAGGCGCGGACCGTGGCAGATATAAGCATCGGATAAACGCGGAAACCCGAGACTTTTTTACATCAAAAGCATCGAAAAGAGATAAAAAAATGATCAGGAAATTGACAATTATATTAGCAGTTGGATGCCTGCTGACGCCGATGACGATGGGCGATGTGTGGCAGGATCTGGCAAAGTACGAGTACGGCGACAAGAGCAATGCAGCCGCCGAGGCCCACAAACTGCTTCAGGACACCCCCGTGTCCGGGCACGCCGCAATTGAAACCAAACTCATCGCATTAGTTTCAGCGAAAGACTCCACCCAAACAGGCAAGGCCTGGGCCTGCCGCTACCTGCAGCAGATCGGTACGGAAAAGTGCATCCCGGCGGTTTCGGGCCTGCTCGGCGACAAGATCCTCTCGCACTACGCCAGGCTCTCGCTTGAGATGATCGATTCGCCAAAAGCATCCGCCGCCCTGCTCGCGGCGCTGCCCAAGGCGCCGGACAAACTCAAGTGCGGAATCATCATGAGCCTCGGTAATCGCAAAGAAGCGACCGCCGTCAAGGCCATCGCCCCCTCGCTCGCCAGCAAGGAAGCAGGCACAGCGGCCGCTGCGATGAGATCGCTGGCGATGATCGGCGGTAGAGACGCCGCGGCAATTCTTGAGAAGGCCAAGGCGCCCGACGCACTGCTTCCGGTCCTGCTGGAATCGCAGATCGTATGCGCCGAAAGCCTGGACAAGACCGACGCCGCAAAGGTCTGCAGCACGATCTTCGCGGACGCAAAGAACTCCCCCCCCACGCGCATAGCCGCCCTCCGCGGCCTGATCAAGGCCGACGGTATGAAAGCCGCCCCGCTCGTGGTAGCCGCCATCAAGGGCAAACCCGGTTACATGAAGCAAGGCGCCCTGCGACTCGTCGCCAGCGAGCAATGCCCCTGCCTGACCGGCGCCGCTTCGACCGCTCTGGCCTCGATGAGCGAAGCCTGTCAGATCAAGGTCCTCGACGTGCTGGGGCAGCGAGGAGACATCAAAGCCCTCAAGGGCGTATCGGCGCTCTACTCCTCTTCGTCGGCGGAAGTGAAACTTGCGGCCTACAAGACGGCCGGACGCATCGGCGACACCGAATGCATCAAGCCGCTGGTCGAACTGACCAACAACGCCGACCAGGGAATCTCACAGAAAGCTGTAGATGCTCTGGGTATCATCGATAACGACGCGGTCGACAAGACGCTGGCGTCGCTGATCGGCGATCCCAAGCTTGGTCCCGGCGCGATCAACGCCCTGAAACGCAGAGGATGCACCTCCGTCACCGCAGAAATCATCAAGCTTGTCGAAAGTGGAAACACCGAAACGAAGATCGCCGGATGGGGCGCCATGGGCAACCTGGCCACCGACAGGGATCTCGGCTCGCTGATGAAGCAGATCGTCAAGATCAAGGATGACAAGGTCCTGGCCGCGGCGACAAACGCCATCAAGAACATCTGCACCAACTCAGGTGACAGGCGCAAGTGCTTTGACTCTATCGGACCCCAGTACGCCGGCGCCGACAAGAAGGTGAAGATGCTGATTATCACCATCAGTTCCGCCACCGGCGGAAACACGGCGATCGCCACGATCAAAGAGGCGATGAAGTCCTCAGACGCCGACATCAAAACCGCCGCGATGCGGGCACTGATGAATTGGCCCGACACCGGAGCGGCCGGCACGCTGCTCGATATAGCGAAAAACGGTCCGACCGACAAGGACAAGACCCTGGCCCTCAGGGGATACATCCAGGTCACCGGCAAGGAAGACGTCCGCAAACAGGTGGGAATGTACAAGAAGATCGCTCCGCTGGCCAAAACCTCTGACGCGAAGAACCAGATCATCAGCGGACTGCGAAACGCCCGCCAGTTTGAAGGACTCGCCATGCTGAACGAGTACATCGCTGACGAGTCGGTCAAGGCCACCGCCGAACGGGCCGCACTCGACGTCGTCGATGGCATCAAACGCGACAGGCGACAGAGGAACGTGATCAAGCAGAAGAAAAAGGAAATCCTGGCGATCGTCAAGAGCATCATGGACAGCAGCAAGAACAAGAAAAACACAGATCGAGCCAAGAAGCTCTACAAGGAATTGGGCGGTAAGTAATACTCCCCAAAAAGCCTGATCCCGCCGCTGGAGCTTTCTTGTTATTGCTTCAGCGGAGGGACGCCTTTTATTGTCGGAAGTACAATCTTCGGCGCCTTGCGTAAAGCGGGGCGCCGATATTTTTTACCGTACTTGTCCGAGCCCGGAACAAAACCGCCGTGTGACAAAAAGAACTGACCGTCCTCGACGCCCATAAAGCGGTCGAGGCGATCGCCCCGACCGGTGGCGTCGTGGCTGAATTTCGCATCCGTAATCTCAATCCACTTGCCCTCGCTCGTGCGAATCCACTGGTTCCCGTAGAGCGCCTTTCGCAAAACGTGGCCGTTCGCGCCACCGAAGTTCTCGCTGAAACTGTACAGGCCCCGCAAGTAACGCCCTTCCTTTGGTGCATTCCAACTCGAAATCAGCATCCATTTCTTCTTGTCCGGGTGAAAATACCATCCGGAAAAGATCGTGTGCTTCTCCCCCACCGGTTTGGCGGTCACCAGGAACAGTTGCTTTTCCCCGGTTTTCCAGGGGTAAACCAGGTGGCTGTGCCCGCCGGTGCCTTCACCGCCGAATGAATTGGTCTTGACGCCTTGGCCCTTGGCGACGAGCTTCACGCGGTTGGCGTCGTCCACCTTTTTGCGGTCCTTGGGCTCGCCGCCGCTGTCCCACACGCTGAAGATGATCCGGCGCTCGGTGGGGCTGTTGACCTGCATTCCGAAATACCCGCGATGCCAACCGCATGCCATGTAGTACGTCCACAACGGTTCTTCGAGACCTGTCATTTCGCAGTACATCGCGGCGACCTTGACACCCTTGGGAACCGGATACGCAAGGTGAACCGATGCCGCATTGCGGCGCGGTTTGAGGTTGAAATGTGCATCCTCAATCGCAGGACCGCCCAGGATCAGAGCGTCGAGATCGCCGAACGGTTTGCCCGCTTTGCTGAGCGATTCGAGCGTAAAACGCTGGTATCCGGCCTTGGCGATATCGAACGTGCCGAAGTCAGCGGTAACATTGTCCTTTCCGGCTCCGGTGACGCTGGCCTTACGCGACTGTCCGGCGAGGGTAAGCTGCAGACTGGAAGTCGCCCCGGCCGCCAGACGCATGCGGACGGCACATTTGATCTTACCGGTAGTCTTGATCTCCCCGAACCAGAGCACTTTCATCGCAGGGTCTTTCCAGTGCGTAACCCCGGATCGCCCAACGCGCGCTCCGCGCACGTTCGGCGAGATGTAGGCGGTGGCGGCGGGAACGCTGAGTTCCTTGCCAACCGGGGCGCCCTGGACCAATGCGGCGGTAAATGAGACAACGATCGCTACGATAATACTTCTGTGGTTCATAAGCTTACCTCCCGGGGTTGGATGCAAGGGCAAGAATCTCGGCCGGACTGGCCGTACCGGTCATCCGGAGTTTGCGAACGGTTACGCATGCGGCAAGGTTGGCAAGGCGTCCGGCCAGGACGGGCCGGCCCCCACCGCCCAACACGGCCGCCAGTGCGGCAGTTACGGTGTCCCCGGCTCCGACCGGGTCGATCGGGCCCTCGCTGCGGATACCCGCCTCGACATGCACGCCGCTTGTCTCAGCAACGATCAACCCGTCGGCGCCGCGAGTTACGAATACCGGGCGACCCGTCCGCTCACACGCCCCGCGGGCCAGCTCGACCGCCTGATCGGCTGGAATCGCCGTCGACAGGTCAACATCCTCCCCCGCCAGGCAAGCCGCTTCGTGTGAGTTCATCTTCAGGACCCCTCCGCGATAGGCGCCGGGGCGATGGCGAGAGTCTATCACGAACACCTTGTCTGCATACCGGGCGGCCATCGCATTGAGCTGCCCGATCATCGCCTCAGTCGATACGCCCGCGGGCACCTGCTGGTTCAGAACGATCGCGTCGGATCGCCCCGCAGCGGCATCCAATGCCCCCGCCAACGCCTCGATCGATTCCAGCGAGGGAACGTTGAAGCCGCCAAAGTCCACGCGGTTCTGCTCCCGGTCATCCAGATGCGGCTTGGCGAAAACCTGACTCTGCCAGTCTTCCTGGCAGGTGAGCATGTCGGTGATATCGGCACCGATATCTGCCAGCCTCGCAAGCAGTTCCCTGCCGAAAAGGTCGTCGCCGACCATGCCCACCGCCCGCACCTCGGCCACTCCAAGAGCGAGAAGATTCGCCACCACATTCCCCGCCCCGCCCAGTCCGTAATGCTGCTTCCGCACGCGCCGCACCGGCAGCGAGGTCTCGACCGAAAGTTCACTCTCGTCGGGATCGACCGCCCAGTAGGCATCGAGTGCAAAATCTCCGAATACGGTTACGCGCGCCCGTCCTGCGAAATCCAGAGCCCGCCTGGCCCAGTGCCCATCTGTCGTTGTATTATAAGCCTGCATGATTTCACCCGAAGCATCTGACGGATCATTAACGCCTGCGGGCGATCGAATATCAAGGAATTGCCCGGCCTTATTTTTGCCCGCGGAGATTCTTTCGGGTAAGATGCCTTCAAATTAGATACACTAACGCAATACTGACAATTGCGGAGGTCGAATATGACTGATCGCACGGGCCAAATGGATAAAGACCATCGCGGAAAGCGTTGGCTGCTTTCGGTCTTGCTGCTCCTGATCATCGTGGGGGTAATAGTCGCATTCTTCTTGTGGCCGGAACCCGGAGACGATAACCGACAAGATGTCGACCGGCAGTCCGGCAGCGAGACGCAGCCGGCGGGCGGCGGGGAGAGGTTTGCGTACTCGGACTTCTACCACGCGACCGACGGCACGTGGATCATCAGCGATGACGGGATTCTCGTACTGAAGGAGCGGAAATTCATCACCGAGTCGGAGATCGACCGGTACTCCGTTCACAGGATCACCGGTCAGGATCGGGTGCGGATTGTCGAGTCCTCTCAGCGTTGGAAAAAATGCCAGGTCATTCGTGACGGAAAGACAATCGCCGAAGGCTGGATCGACGCGAACTTCGTCCGAAACGTCAAACGCGTCGAAAGGGCTTGGAAATGAGAAAACAATAGTAGATAATGGCTCGCGATGGGTAAGAGTCATTTGGATAACTTCGGTTAAAGAGGAAGGATATAACGATGGCAGCAGAGCAGGGACAATTGACGAGGCGCGGGTTTCTGTCCGCGGCGGCAGCGGCGGTCACACTTCCGCAATTCATTCCAGCCAGCGCCCTGGGCAAAGGCGACAAAGCGGCCCCCAGCGAACGGATCACTTTCGGCGTGATCGGCCTGGGCGATCGCGGACCGAGACACTGCAAAATGGGCGGAGCCGAAGGGCAACTGGTAGCCGCCTGCGACACGTGGAAGGACCGCCGCGAAAAAATAGCCGCTCAATATAAAGTTAAACCGTATGCCGATTTCCGCGAGGTGCTGGCTCGCAAGGACGTGGATGCGATCGTGATCACCACGCCGGACCACTGGCACGTTCCGTTGGCGATCCTGGCGGCGAAGGCGGGCAAAGACATCTTCTGCGAAAAGGCCCTCGGCATCAGCGTCGAGCAGGATCTGGCGCTGCGGGCAGTGCTCAAGCGTTACAAGACGGTGTTCCAATACGGTCCCCAGCGGCGAGCGTCCCACAAGTTCCGCCACGCTTGCGAACTGGCGCGGAACGGGCGCATCGGAGAGATTAAGGAAATTCACATCGTGACGATGACTTTCGGCGCCTGTGCGCCCAAGAAGATCGCAGTCCAGCCACCGCCGGAGACTCTCGATTACGAAATGTGGATGGGACCATCGCGAAAGGTGCCCTACGTTCCCGGACGCTGCAAATCGCGCGGATGGTACACCATTTACGATCACAGCATTGGTTGGATCGCCGCATGGGGCTCGCACGTATTGTCCATCGCCCAGTGGGGATACGACATCCACAAAGCCGGCATCACCGAATACCAGGGCACCGGCGTGATCCCCAACGAAGGGCTCAACGACAACCTGATAAAGTGGGACGTGAAGATGCAGTGCGCAAACGGCGTGAAGATGACGCTGAAGACCGGAGGCAACAGCGTCAAGTTCGTCGGAACTGAAGGTTCGGTCTGGGCCGCCGACCGCGGACAGGGCTCCGACCCCGAATCGCTCTGGAAAGACGCGATCAAGCCGGGCGAGAAACGCCTGAAATCCGCCAACCTCGGAACCGACTTCATCAAGTGCGTCAAGACCCGCGCGGCAACCGTCGGCCCGATCGACGACGCGGTATACTCCGACATCATGAGTCACATCGCCGACATCGCCATCCGCCTCAAACGCCCGGTGAAATGGGACCCGGCCAAGGAAGTAATCGTCGGCGACGCGGAGGCAACCAAGATGCTCTCCCGCCCGATACGCAGCCCCTGGGAAATCTAGCATCGGGATGCGGCGTGTATAGAACCCAAACGATGGGATAATAACGACAGCCCACAGATTGCAATTGCTATCTGTGGGCTTTGTCTGCAGGTTTGATACTCCGTTTGGATTTGATAACGACGCGCGAAACCGCAAGCGTTAGAATCCTCATCCGTTTCCCGACCATTCGAAGAAACCGATGGCGTCGAGGTCCTTTCGGAGGTCCGCTTTCGCAGCGTCGTCCAGAACGCCCAGTGGCAGGCGACACCCGCCGACGTCGATACCCAGCATGCCCATGACGGCTTTGATGCTCGGGTGCAGATTGTGCGCTATCAACACGCGAACCATCTCCACCGAGCACAATTGCCATTTCCTGGCGGCTTCGAGGTCGCCGGCCTGAAAAGTATCGATGATCCGCCGGTAGAGCGGCGCGGCGATATTGTACGTGCTTCCGACACCGCAAGTCGCCCCGACCACCAACGCCGACAACAGCATCTCGTCGCAACCCCAGAGTATGTCGAACCGCCCGCCGTCAAGATTCAGGCAGGCCTGGTACTCGTGGACCTTCAGGTCGGTATACTTCAGCCCGACGAGGTTCGGTATTGCCCGCCCGCCCCGGTCAAGGAAATCGAGCATGTCAACTTCGCTGCCGGTGAATCGCGGGATGTAGTAATGGTAGAACGGAAGATCGGGCGCCGACGAGGCAATCCGCGCCATCGCGTCGATGAGTCCGGAGACCGTATCGATCTTGAAATAAGACGGCGCGTTTGCCGACACGGCGTATGCTCCGCAGTCGGCGGCATGGGTGGCCAGATCGCACGATTCAGCCAGCGAGTTGCTGCCCACCTGCACGATAACAGGCACTCGCCCCGCGGAGGCAGATACGTACGCTTCAGCCGTCGCCATGCGTTCGGCGGCCCGAAGAGATACACCTTCGCCGGTGCTTCCGACAGCATAAATCGCCGAAATGCCCGAGGCGATGTGGTGCTCGACGATCTGCGGGACGACACTGAGGTTCAGTTCGCCGTCGGAGTCGAACGGAGTGTGTGCGGCGACTATCAGTCCGGTCAGATGCTTATAAGCCATCAGTTCGCTTTCCTTACTAAAGTTTCCACCCGTTCTGGTAGTCGGGCGTTAGAAGCTTGTTGGCGGCGGGTGAGTTTGTGAACTTCATATTGGGTCCATCCCATTCCAGGTGCTTACCGGTGAGGACGGCCACACAGCCAAGCAGCACGATTTCGGTAAGCGGGACGGCGCAGTCGGGCCAGTGCTCTGAAGGTTTCTCCCCGCCGCAGACGGCCTGATACCATTCGCCATAGATTCCGCTGCGGCGTTTGAGAGTTTTGGGCGGAGGCGTGTAGGACTTCATCTTGGAATCGGGCAGGAGGCGGGGGATACCGCTGGCCCCACCGGCCATCATCACGCCCTTGGCGCCGACGTAGATGATCCCGTCGTTGGGCATCCTCCGCCCGGTCTCGATCTGCACCGGGCGCGGTGGCATGAGTCCGCCGTCGTACCAGACGATCTTGACCGGGGGCATCTTCTCGCGGGCGGGGAACTCGTACGTGATGATCGACGCCAGAGGCCAGGACTCGCCCATCATCTTCGTCGACGATGCACTGACGGATGTCGGGTGTCCAAGTTTCAGCGCCCGCCGCGGAGTGTTCCAGTGGTGGCAGCCCATGTCGCCCAAGGCGCCCGTACCGAAATCGCACCATCCCCGGAAGTTCCACGGGTGATAGACCGCCGGGTTATACGCGCCGGCCTTGACCTGCGCCATCTCGAGCGAACCAGCGGGCCACCCCCTGACGAACGGGCGCTTCGGAGCCGGCCCGAGCCACATGTCCCAGTCGAACGTCTTGGGAATGGGGTCGCTGCCCTTGGGCCTGGCCATCCCGTGAGGCCAGAGCGGGCGGTTGGACCAGATATGCACCTCGGTGACGTCGCCGACGATCCCGTCCCAGATCATCTCGCAGGTGCGGCAGCCGCTGTCGGTGGAAGCCGGCGCGGCGGTCATCTGGGTCATCACCCCGGCCTTGGCGGCCGCCTCGGCCAGCATCCGCCCCTCGGCGATCGTTCGCGTCAGCGGTTTTACGGTCAGACAGTGCTTGCCCGCCTTCATCGCCGCCATCGAGACAATCGCATGGGTGTGATCGGGAGTACCGCAGTAAACCGCGTCGATCTTGTCGCCTTCCTTGGCGAGCATTTCGCGGAAGTCGCGATACTTTCTGGCCTGGGGAAACTTCTTCCAGGTTCGCGAGGCCATCACGTCGTCAACGTCGCAAAGAGCGGCGACGTGGAAACCGGCGGCGGCGCATTGCTGGATCTGCCCGTGCCCCACGCCGCCGATACCGACGCCTCCGATGTTTGGCTTGTCGCTCGGGGCGGTCTTGCCCTTCCCGCCGAGCACATGGCTGGGAACGATGGTTATCGTCGCCAGTGCTGCGGCGCCGCCGAGCACCTCTCGACGGGTGATTTTGGACGACCGGCTCTTGTTTGCCATTTGCTTGTCTCCTCTGACGGATTAAGGTTCTATATCGAAGCAGACTAGTGTTCCGTTGCTTTGTGCGACGAAGATTCGCCCGGACGCCATGGTTAGTCCGTCCCATACCGGCGGCGAATCCAGGAGTTTCTCGCCTCGTATCTTCCCGGTCTTGCGATCGACGATGAGCAGTCTACCGCCTTTGCGGCCTTCCAGGGCGGTGTAGGGATCCTTCGGGGATATCTCGTCTGGCAGACCGGCCACCAGCAGTGCGTTCGAAGTTAGCAGCATAGCCTGGCCTCGCACGGGTATTTTGCTCCGCCATTTGAATTTCGGCCTGGTCGTTCGGTAACCGAGATATGAAAACGCGGTCTTCTCGAACTGCGCGAGCGGTTCGCTTTTTTCCGGTAGTTCGGCTTCCATCAGCAGATATCCGCTTGTGACCTGGAAGGTTGAACTTCGGTGCATGCTGGCGGCCGCCCTGGCGGCGTAGATGCGACGATCGTCGTGTACGATATTGCTTCCGGTGATTTTGCAGGCCCCCACGAAAGCCCAACCGAAACGATTGAACATCGAGCCGTCAAGCATTCCACCGGTGGCCAACAGGAAGGGTCTTTGCGGCGCGGGTGATAAGGGTTTACCGGGAAAGAGCGGTTTGCTCTGCAAATAGACCGTTTTTCCGTCGCTGACCAGGATGTGATTGAGCGCTCCGTCAGCATCGTAGACCTGGTCTGAGTGTGGTATTGGCTTGTTGCTGTGCGAAGTGGTGATTCGGCGTTGCTTGCGTATTTCACCAGTGGCGGGGTCGAGGGCGAATGCGTACATGCCTCCGTCGAGGTACGACGATCGCCCGGCGACGAAGCAAACCAGATCCTCGCAGACCAGAACGCTGCCATGCACCGGCCAGGACGACTCGATCTGACCGCGGGCGAGTATCAGATTCACCGCCGGTGCAGCGCGGAATCGCCAGGCGAGCTGTCCGTCTTTTGCGCGCAGGCAATAGACGTGCCCGTCGGAGGAACCGAAGAGGAGACGGCCTTTGTTGAATGTCGGGGCGCTATCGATCGGCCCGGAGGCGGTGAAACTCCAGATTTCTTTACCGTCGGCGGCGTTGAGCGCGAGTATTCGATGTGTGTTTTTGCAGTTGACAAACACCGTCCGGCCAACGCAGATCGCCTGGCCGATCGCGTCGTGAAGATCGATTTTCCACGCCCTGTTAAGTGCGTCGACCGGTTGTGCGGCGTAGCCTTGCCTGCGAGGGTTTTTGCGGTGCATAGGCCAGTCGTGGGCGCCTGCCGGTGCGGCTTGGGCTTTTTGATGGGCGGGCCCTTTGGCCAGTCTCGGCGAGGTCTCCGGCGTCAGGTCCGCCCCGGTGGACAGAGCCAGCAGTCCGCCGACCTTGATGCGAATGTGACACGCGCACGGATCCGGCGGCACATACAGCATCCCGTTGGCCGGAACGATGCCGAATCGGCATTCTCCCCGCAGCCAGTGGTTGACGGAAATTTCACCGGTTTTCAGATATGCCAGTTCCGTTCCGCGTCGTCCTGAGAGTACGAAACGTTCGGTCGCGTTGTTGCGGTAGCAGCGATGATGATGCCCGATGTTGAAAATCGTTCGCGTGTCGAGTCGTTTTTCGATCTCACCGGTTTTTGGATTTATCGCCAGCATCGCGTATTTGATGTCATCGGGATTTACCGGATCGGCGCCCCTCATTTTGCTCTCGATGTGTTCGTGAGCCCAGAGTTTTCCGCCGATCAGGAATACGTCCGCGTGGATGCCCCATGCGAAGGAGCCTATCCGGCGGTTGAGCGACCAAAGCGGTTTGCCCGTTTTCGCGTCGCAGGCGTACAGGTCGCATGGAATGGTGTGGAAGGTGTTTCGCAGTTTGCCTACCGGCTGGGCCACATACAGGCGTTCGTCGTCGGCAAGCACCGTGCAGTTATCGCTCATGTTCACCCCGAGCATCATACGATGCGTGGGATGCTCGCCTCGCGGATGGGACCACAGGCGTTTACCGTCTTGCAGCGCGTAAGAGACGATTTCGGTTTTTGTAATCGCGAACACATTCTTCGAGCGGACTGTAAGCTCCAGGTGGGTTCTGGTTCCCACCGCGTCGTAACGCCCGGCAAGTGCGTCAAGCCACGGCGAAGCCCATAGCTTCCGGCCCGACTGCGGATCGATAACCACGATCTTCTTCCTGAGCCCCGGCGAGGGGGGCTTTTTTCCGCGGGTTGGCCTGATGGGTTGCGCCGCGGGCCTGTCATGAACCGCCAGAATCAGTTTGCCATCGGCCAGGAGCAGTTCGTCTGCGTAATCAGTTCCCTCCAGGACCTTGATCGCCATTCCGGTCCGCGCATCGAGAACCGAGACCGGGGCGTTGAATCCCATCGTAACGTAGAGCCTGTCGCCGTCGACAACCATCCGTTTGGGCAGTTGGATCGGCTGGGCGAACCGGACGTTCTGCCTCACGCCCCAACTTTTCCAGCCCCAGTTCTTTATGGGCTTCTTCCAGAGCAACAATCCGTTAAACGCGTCCCGTGCGATCAGGGAGAACTTTCCGCCGATGTATGGATGAAATGTGGACGGCGGCGATTCGTCGACAATCGCAAACAGGCGCCCTCCGCCGCTGACCATGGCGCTGGTGGCTAGAACCTCGTCGTGATGGCGAGAGTGCTTCGGCGCCGCGACCCAGCGAAGAGCCTCGGGCCGACCGACGCGAGTGTCCTTCGATACGGCGTTACCGTCCGCCGAGTGCAGAAAATGAGTCCACTCGTCCATATCCGCGGGCCACGGCTTGACGGTTTTCGCCCATCGCCCGCTTTTCTTGATGCAGACCGCGCCAAGCGGACAAAGCACGCGCATAATCTCGCCGATCGGAACGTTCGCCGATCCGTCGGAGACCACCAGATTAACCAGATTGTCCGCATACGGAAGGCGTTTGGACGTCCAGTGCATCACCGACACGCGGCCATACAGACCCTTGGCATGGAGATAATCTCGCGCCTTGGCGACGTTCGCTTCATCGGCGTCCAAACCGTGAACGAGATATCGATCGCCGGTTTTGAGTTGAGCGGTAAGCGTTCCATCTCCGCAACCCAAATGAACGATCAGCCCGCCGGGCGTCTTGGCAGCGGCGAGTATGCTCTCGGCATCATCGGCGCCCCGAGCGGGGCGTGCTGACAGCAAAATCGCACTACCCCAGATAACAACCACCACTAAAACAGCTTTACTAATGCCCGGAAATTTCATAGCAGTGATTGTATCCAACACGCCGTCCCAAACAAGCGTTAAGGGACGCCGAGTTGCGTTTGGGGCTTACAGCGGCATTCAATTAGCAAATGAGGTGGCGTCCCCAGCCCTCCGGTCGAGCCGGTTGTTTTTCTCCTGCTCGAAATCATGACAAAAAAAGTATTCGGATTGGACTCAATTGCCCTGGTTCCGGAGGCTCGGCTTGCAGAACTCCCCCCGGGCTTCTATCATTCGGACTCACCACGTGCGAACTGACAGCGAGGAAAAACTGATGTTCGACAAAAGCATAGAATTGTTTCCCATAAAGCAAGAGACCGCGTACCTGGCTAATTGCGGTAACGCGCCGCTGTACAGTCACGGCGCCGACGAGATCGCAGCGTTCTCCAGCGCGCGGACCCTAACCGGCAGCGGGCCCGTGGCGGCCTACGGGCAGATACTCTCTTCGCTCAAGAGATCGCTGGCCGATCTGACCGGAGCGGAGAGCGAGAATTTCTCGTTCATGAAGAATACGGCTGAGGCGATGAGCCTTATCGCCAACGGATACCCCCTGTCCGAGGGCGACGAGATAATCAGCTACGTACATGAGTATCCGTCCAATCACTATCCCTGGCTCGTCCAGCAGCGCAGGGGCGCCAGGCTGGTGCTCCTGGACGATACCGATCCAATCGGCGACCTGGCACCGGGCAGGCCCAGGGGCTGGTCGATGGACGACCTCGAGCGGGCGGCCACCGACCGGACGCGCATCGTGGCGATAAGCCACGTGCAGTTCACCAGCGGATTCGCCGCGAATCTCGCGGAGGTCGGAGAGTTCTGCGATCAGCGCGGTATCGACCTGGTAGTCGACGTTGCTCAAAGCCTGGGCGCCCTTCCGGTCCGCCCGGAGGAGTGGCACATATCGGCGATGGCGGGATCGGGCTGGAAGTGGCTGCTCGGACCGGTTGGATCGGGCATCATGTACACCTCGCCGGAGTTCCGCGCAAAGCTCGACATGGTCATTACCGGGGCGAATATCGTCGTGCAGGGGACCGACTATCTCGATCACACCTGGAACCTTCTCGAAGACGGGCGGAAATTCGAGTACAGCACGGTCCAGTTGAGCTACGCGGCCGCCCTGGGCAGATCCATATCCGAAGTCTTCTGCAAGTACGACCCGCAAGACGTGCGCGATGAAATCTTCCGCCTCCAGGACGTCTTCCTCAGCCGCGTCGACACGAAGCGATACCGCCCGGTGCTGTTCGCCCCGGAGCATCGCTCGGGCATTCTGGCGATCGTAACCGAAGGCGACCTCTCCGAAATCGTCGCAAAACTCGCAGCCGACGGGATATGCGTCTCGGCCCGCGGGGGGTATCTGCGCATCGCGCCCCACTTCTACAATGATGACGATGAGATGATCCGAGCGGCCGACGCCTTGGGCTCCCTGCCGCAATCCTGATATACTCCAGCAACCGACCGCAACGATTCATCATCCGGGTTTCTCACGATTCTTGCGAGAAAACAGCCGACGATGCGTTATAAGTGGTGTCTGGAAGTGCGTTTTATGAACAGAACTAATTCGATGATCCTTGCCGCGGTGATGCTTTTCGCCTCTCTGTGCGCGCAATTCGCCGCGGGCGCGGACCTGTGCACCAGCGCGGTCGATCCGTACGACATCGTCTCGGAGAAGGCGCGTTTCTACGCATCAGCCGGCAAGGACAACGAACTGTCGGCCACCGAGTTCGCAGCAATCCAGATCGGACCGACCGGTTTCAGGCGAAAGTTCGACAAGTGGTCGGAAATGCTGAAGTTCGACAGGGACGGAAACAAATCGCTCGACTGGCTGGAGGCGGGCGCATATCGCTTTGAAATGCGAAAGATGGTCCTCGCCGGTTACGACGCCAACAAGGACGGTAAGCTCGGCGGACCGGAGCGTCAGTCGGCCTGCAAGGCTCTCGCATCGGGCAAGATCCGTTTCCCGGTCAAACGGTCCGCTCCCCCCCCGCCATCGCCGCACCGTCCGAAGGACCACAAGAAACCAAACCACAAGCCGCCGAGCGGTAAACCCGACAAACACCATGACACCAGGTCACGCGAGTCCGCCCAAGCCGCCGACAAGGAAGCTCGACTCCGCGAGGCCAGGCGGAGGCATGAGGAACACCAGGCCAGGCGGGATATCGAAAAGTTCGACAGCAACAAGGACGGCAGGCTCGACAAAAAGGAGAACGCTGAACGCGACAAGTACAATACCGAATCGCAGAAGCGGCAGTACGAGGGAAAGAAACGCTACAGCGAGTTGCTAAAGAAGTACGACAGGAACGGCGACGGAAGGCTGGACGACGGGGAGAAGGCTGCCGCCAAAGAATCCTACCGCCAGGAGGCCATGAAGCGAGCAGCCGCGGCAAGGGAGGCTTCCAAGAAGAAGATAGAGGAGTATCACCGCCGCAAAGAGGTCGAGAAATACGACAAGAACAAGGACGGCAGGCTCGACGAAGAGGAATCCGCCGCACTTAACGAAGCTCGCGCCGAACAGAAAAGACGCAAGGAGGAATTCTACAGGAAGTATGACTCCAACCGCGACGGGAAGATAAGCAGCGAGGAAAAAAATGTATACCTGCAGGAGTTGAAGAAGCGGAAAGAAGACCAGGACAGGGACAAGAGGAAGGGAAAAAAGGACAAGGGCAAGAAGGATCCATCCAAACGCAAACCGCCCAAGTCACCCAAGAAGCACTCCAGGAAAGACCGCTAACCTCCCCGGATGGCGGATTCACATCGTAAACTTCCGCGCCACCAAAGGAATTCCACGGAAAGTAGTCAAGAGCGGTTGCTCCGTATCCGATCAGATGTCAGGAGGATACACAAAACAGTAACGGAGCAAGTTCATGACAGCCATCGACGCGGTTGAAACCACCCGCGAGCAGACTCAGGAAATCATAGCTATCTCGCAACATGAGCGAATCATGGACGCCGCAAGACTCATGCACGAAAACCGCGTTGGTTGCCTCATCGTCGCCGCGGATACCAATGACGAAACGATGGTGGGCGTAATAACCGAACGGGATATTCTCGGATGGATATCCAATGCCTCTCCCGAAACCTATTTCCAGCAGGTCCGAGAGATCATGACCACGAACGTTATTTCCTGCCGGCCGGACACGTCCGCCGGCGAGAGCCTCGAGCAGATGAAACGATTCCACATACGCCATATGCCCATCGTTGAGGACGGAAAGGCCGTAGGGATACTCTCGGTGCGAGATCTGCTCGAACAGCACCTTTAGCCCGGACATCTCACGAAGTTCTCCGCAACTCCGGGGCGCCGAGGGGGAACTGTTCCCGGGCATGCTCGCGATAGTCACGGTGCATTGGGAAGACCGCGAAGCTTCTGGATTATCGTCTCGAATCTGCCGGCTTTGCCAGGGCGGTCAGCTACTCGGAAGCAGGCTTGACGGGCTTTGAGTGGGGCTATAGACTCATGCGCATGAAGCTATCAACCCAATAATGTTTCATCCTGCGGGAGGGGGTGTTTCTCGTCGCGTTTTTTTTGAGGTTTTTTTGAAGTTCCTGAAAGGTTCCTTCATGCGGAAGGTCGCATACAAAACGAAGGCGGAGATGGGCGCCGCCGTAGCCCGGATGGCGATTGTGGAAATCTCGACAGCTCTGGACAGGGCGTCAGCAGCTTCGGTTATCCTGGCTACCGGGGCGAGCCAGTTTGAAACCCTCGATGGCCTCGCCAACTCGCAGGCAGTCGACTGGTCCCGCGTCACGATGTTCCATCTCGATGAGTACATTGGCCTGGGCGAATCACATCGGGCCGGCTTCCGGAGATACTTGAAAGAGCGGTTCGCCGACCGTGTCGGAACCTTGAAGGCCGCGCATTTCGTTAATGGCAACGCACCAGACGCCAGCGCTGAATGCCGGCGTCTGGGGGAACTTATCCGGATGAATCCTGTTGATGTCGCGCTGGTGGGGATCGGCGAAAATGGGCATCTGGCATTCAACGATCCGCCGGCCGATTTCGATACCGAAGATCCATATCTCGTTGTGGAACTCGACGAGGCCTGCCGGGCCCAGCAGCTCGGTGAGGGATGGTTCGAGACGATCGAGGATGTTCCGCACCGGGCAATCTCGATGAGCATACGGCAGATCATGAAGTCTCGCGTGATTCTTGTCTCCGTCCCCGACAAGCGTAAAGCCCGCGCGGTCGCCGATGCGCTGGAAGGTCCCGTAAGCAATACGGTCCCGGCCTCGGTTCTCCAGCAGCACCCCTGCTGCACGGTTTTCATGGACACCCCCGCCGCGAGCCTGCTGACCGAATACGAGAAGGAATGAGCATGGTTTTTCCGGGTTTCGTGGATTTGCAGGTCAATGGCTTCGCGGGAGTCGATTTCTCGGCGCCCACGCTCGATACCGAGGCGTTCGCGGGCGCCTGCCGGGCAATACGCCAGTCCGGAACGGCGGCCTTCATGCCTACGCTCATCACGTCGCCGGCGGAGGTTTACCAGAGGAACCTGGGCGTCATTGCAGGAGTCATGAAACGCCCGGAATTCGAGGACTGCCTGCTCGGAATTCATCTGGAGGGCCCGTTTATTTCGCCGATGGAAGGTGCGCGCGGAGCCCACAACCCCGATTGGATCGAAGAACCCTCTGCCGATTATCTCAGGCAATTGCAGGCCTGGGGCGGGGGAAATATTCGAATGATGACAATTGCAGCCGAACTGGAAGGCGCCGCTGAGCTCACTCGATGCGCGGTCGAAGCGGGTATCACGATTTCGCTGGGCCATCAGCTCGCAACGGGCGACGACCTGGAGCGACTGGGAGCCAGTGGCGCCAAGGCGCTGACCCATCTGGGCAACGCTCTTCCGGCCATGCTGCAGCGTCACGAGAATCCCATCTGGGCTGGCCTCGCCAATGACGGTCTGTTCGCTACAATCATTACCGACGGGCACCACCTTCCTGACGATCTGATCAAGGTCCTCGTCCGCGTCAAGGGACCGCGGCGCCTTGCCGTGGTGAGCGACGCGACCGCTATCGCCTCGCTGCCTCCCGGTCGCTATCAGACTCTCGGAAACGAGGTCGTTCTCGATGAGCGCGGTAAACTGTACAGTTCCGAGACGGGATATCTCGTCGGATCGTCCGCCACGATGCTGGATTGCATGAATCATCTGGCGTCACTCGAGTTGCTTTCATCTGAAGATCTCGTCGGCGTCGGTTTGGACAATCCGCTGAAGCTGGCGGGGCTCCGGCGAGAGGCAATTGCTGACAAGCCCCGCGTCGAGTATGTTCGGAGCGCCAATCGCTTTCGACTGATACCTTGACGTGTTTTCCGTTCGTTCAGGAAGGGAAGGACAGTTTATGAATAACTCGACAGATTCAACCACGTCCAAAAAACGCCCTCCGTGGTGGCGGTCTCTGGGTCCGGCGCTGATCACGGCGTGTGTCGTATTCGGACCGGGCAGTCTCCTGATCAGCTCCAAGGTCGGTGCGGCGTACGGCTACGAATTCCTCTGGCTTCTCCTTGGGACCGGTGTGCTGATGGGGACCTACCTGACAATGGCCGCGAGAATCGGCGTTGTTGGCGGCGCCACGCCGTGCAGGCTGGTCGCCCAGCGGCTCGGACGCGTCTTCGCGGCGGTCGTCGGTATTAACCTGTGCCTGATCTGTACGGCCTTTCAGTTTTCGAACAATCTTGCTTTTGCGGCCGCAGTCAAAACCCTCGTCCCCGGGGTTAGACCCGAATGGTTCCTGTTTGGGCTTAACGGCATCATCATCGCTTTCTTTCTTTTCGCGGGGAATATCTATCGCGTTATCGAGCGGGTCATGAAGGTTACGATTGGGGTGATCCTGGTCTGTTTCGTGCTCAACCTGATTGCAGCCGGTCCGGGGCTTATGGACATTCTCGGCGGTTTGGTTCCGAGTTGGCCCGGGAATCTTCCCATCGGCCTGCCGGACAAGGTCGATGGTGAAATCCGCGACCCGATGCTCCTTATCGCCTCGCTTCTGGGAACGACTTTCTCCGTGGCAGCAGCCTTTTTCCAGGGGAACCTCGTCAGGGAGAAGGGATGGAAAATCGAAGACTACAAGCAAGGGGTCGGCGATTCGATTGTCGGTGTCGCCGTGATTGCCGGCGTCAGTATGATGATAATGATAACCGCCGCGACCGTTATCCCGGGACGCCCCGCCGCCGACATCGGGGCTCTGGCCCAATCCCTCAAACCCCTCCTCGGCAATTTCGCCCATATTGCTTTTTGCGTCGGTCTCCTGGTGGTCGCAATGAACCCGTTCCTGATTAACGCCATGATCGGCGGAACCATGCTCGCCGACGGGATCGGCAAGCCCGCCCGATTGAGCGACCGCTGGCCCCGACGATTCACCATCGCGGTCCTGACCGTCGGGATGGTCGTGGCGATCCTCGCGCTGCGAACGGGGGCCAAGCCGATTCAGTTGATCGTATTCGGTCAGGCCATGACGGTAATCGGCAATCCCCTGATGGCCGGCGTCCTCCTGTGGCTGGCGAACCGCAAAGACATAATGGGCGACCGCCGCAATCGACTGACAGTAAACATTCTGGCTACAGTGGGATTCCTCGTTGTCTGCGCCATGGCCGTGCGGGTCCTTATGCGGTTGACATTCCAATTAACATAGCAAACACCAGGCCTTTGTATTGCGCTGGCATTCAAGTATAATTACGATTGAAATATCCCCCTGGCTACGGAAGGCGGAAGCAAAATGGCATATCCCAGACCTTTGATACCGTGTCGCATTGCGTGCGTGATCGTGACGATCCTGATCGCCTCTCACGTGACGGCCGGACCGGTCGCTGTCGACAAACCGCTGATCGCACACTGGACGTTTGACGATAACTCATCGGCAGGAGCCTCCTGCGCCGACGCGAGCGGTAAGGGCTTCAACGCGTCGCCCGCTGGCAAGGCTGGTCTGAGCCGCGTCGAGGGCGTTTCGGGGCGTGCGATGAGCTTTTCCGGTCGGCACAGGTTGCGCGTACCGAAAATGACCGATCTGACGAAGGTCAAAAAGATCACTCTCAGCGCCTGGGTGATGCCCGCCAGTTTCCAGACATACAACGAGATCTTCCGCAAGGAAGACGCTCACTTCCGCATTCTGTTCTCGTTCCAGGAAAACGGGAGGACCCTGTCGCTCGGACTGAATATCGGCGGGTACATCGAGTGTGACGCCCGCATCAATCCGAAACAGTTGCTGGACGGGATGTGGCATTTCTGTGCGGCCACTTACGACGGTAAGACTATGCGCGTCTACCTCGACGGAAAGGAAATCGCATCGCTCGATCGCCCCGGTGCGATCAACTCCCAGCGGAGCGCGGCGCCGTGCATCGGCTCGTCCAACGGCGGCGAATGCTTCCAGGGCGCAATGGACGACCTCCGCATCTACGCGGGCGCCCTGACCACAAAAGAAATCACCGCCCTCCACTCCCAGGGATTCAAAGCTCTCAAGGCGTACTACGCCAAACAGGACAAGCATATCGATGCTTTTTCATCGGCCGACAAATCGCTGGCGCGCACGCTGGCCAAATGGCGGAAGGACCTCGTCGAGAAGCGCGTCGCCTTGAGTCCGAAACTCGCCCAGGCCGCCCGCAGGAAGCTCGGCGTCACCTTCCCCCAAGAGTACCGCAACTTCGTCGCCCTGACCGAAATAGACCCCATAGAATATCTCCGCGCCACCGACGACAGCATAAATGAGAGGTTGGCAAATCGCGCGGTCGGACCGCTGGTCGAGTACAAACCTCTCACCAGGAACCAGTGGAGCAGGCAGAGCCCCGAAGACCTCAAGAAATGGAAGGCGATCGACGCGGCTGAGAAAACATTCGCCAACCTCCGAAAACAGGGCGCCGCGGCGCGCTTCTCGCCGGAATGGATCGAAGCGGCAATGCAGATCGGGCAAGACTACTCGAACGTCCCGACCAGACCCAGGACCAGGGAACGCGTGGCGCCCTACGTCACGCCGGCGACACCGGAGACGAAGAATCTCACCGCCGACGAAGCCAAAGAAGCCCTGCAGCGCGACTGGCTGCACCAGGCAGGCAATAAACCAACATCCCAACGTATCGCCGACGAAATCAAGTGGACGCGACGTCTCGCGAAGAGAATCAAATCCGCTTCAGGCGGGAAGATCACTTTCGCCGCCGAACTTGTTAAGCTCGACGCCCTGGCGAAAACGGCTGCAACGCTCAAAACCGCATCGCCCGAGCTTTACTTCAAGGTCCGATCGATCAAGCGCGACATAGCCTTCAAGAACCCCGTCGTCGACTTCGCGAAGATACTGATGGTGGACATGCCTTATCCCGCGGGCAGCGAACCGATGCATGAAACGCGCCATCGTCTGGGCTACATGGCCGTTCCCGGCGCGCGGCTGCTCGTCCTGGACGGTCTGGCGCCGGACGGAAAACTCACCAAACTGGCGCCCAAGGCGCCGCTGCACGGATCGTTCTGGCGGCCTGACGTTGATTTCGACGGAAAGAAAGTCCTGTTCTGCTTCAAACCGCATAACGAAAAATCATTCCACCTCTACGAAATCAACGCCGACGGGACCTCGATGGTCCAACTTACCGACGGGCCTTACGATGATCTCGACCCTATCTACCTGCCTGACGGTAAGCACATCATCTTCTCCACCACGCGCGGGCATACCTACGTCCGCTGCATGCCCCCCACCAACGCATACGTCCTGGGCCGCTGCGAGCGCGACGGGAAAAACATCTACCTGATCTCCCGAAACAACGAACCGGACTACCTCCCGTCAGTAATGAACGACGGAAAAGTAATCTACACGCGATGGGAATACACCGACAAACCGCTCTGGCGGGCACAGGGCCTGTGGACCGTCAATCCCGACGGTACGCAAGTCGACACGTTCTGGGGTAACCAGAGCGTCTGGCCGGACCTGCTCAAGGATGCGCGCGCCATCCCCGGCAGCCGGCGAGTCATGTTCACCGGAAGCGCGCATCACAACTGGTTCAGCGGAACGGTGGGCATTATCACGCCGGGCAAGGGCTTCAACTTCCCACACGGGCTTACCAAGGTCACCGCCGACCTGGCCTGGCCGGAATCCGGTAACGGTCCAAGCGACCCGATCGAATCGCCAAACTACCACGCATCGGGCAGGTACCCGGCGTACTACTCGCCGTACCCGCTCAGCGAGACCGACTTCATCGTCTCGGCCAACCGCGGCGGGAAATTCCTGCTCTACCTCATGGACGTCGAAGGTAATCGCGAACTCATCTACGAAGGCGTGAACAATATTTTCCACGCCCAGCCCCTGAAGGCCCGCAAAAGGCCCCCGCTCGTCGAGGATCGAGTAACCTGGCCGACCGCCGAAAACCGCATGAAACCCAAAAGCGGCGTTATCTACACCAACAACGTCTACCAGGGCGCACCGAAAGAGTTGGCCGGCAAGGCCAAGTACCTCCGCATCCTCAACATCGAGCACAAGACGTACACCTACTGGTACAAGCGCCCGTACCTTTCCACCGGCCCGGTAGTCTCCGCCGTGCAGTCCGAGGGCGTCAAACGCATCCTCGGCACCGTCCCGATCGAGAAAGACGGGTCGCTGGCGTTCGATGCGCCGGCTGGTATTCCGCTGCACTTCCAACTGCTCGACGAAAACTATCTCGCCCTGCAGACCATGCGGAGCTTCACCGGCGTCATGCCCGGCGAGCGGCGCGGATGCCTCGGATGCCACGAACGACACAGCACCACCTCACCTCCGGCCGGGCGGGCAATCGCCCTTACCAAACAGCCGAGCAAGATCACCCCCCCGCCATGGGGCAGCGACACCGTCGGCTTCGAACGATACGTACGCCCGGTGCTCGACAAGTACTGCGGTAAGTGTCACCAGGGCGAGGGCAAGGGACGAAAAAAGCTCGACATGACCCCCCGCCCCGGACGACTCGGATTCGACGAAACGTACTGGCTGTTCACCGGAAAGCCCGCGTGGGGACGACCCTACCACAAGCCCAAAAACCCCCCGCCGGGATTCGGAATCGCCGGTATGATCATGGTCGAGGGCTACCACCAGCGCGACCCCGTCGCTTACCAGACGCCCGAACCGATGACGAGCCTCTCGTACAAAAGCCGCCTGGTCCACATAGCCTCCAGCGGAACGCACAACAAAGTCAAGGTCGATCCCGTAAGCCGCCGCAGGCTCATCGCCTGGGTGGACGCCATGTGCCCATACCGCGGCGCCAGGGAAGTCCGCGCCATACCCGACCCGGTCTTCCAGGGCGTCGACTGGCTCTCAATCCGCCCAAAGATCAAGAACGCCCCGCGCATCACCAGACCGGGACCGGTGGACTGAGGGGCAACGGCCCTTGCCACAAATGACCAAAAGGCCACCAGGTTTTGGAAACGCCCACGATACGGCGGGAAATGCGGATCAGCCGCCGGTCTTCGGTGTTCCCCGCAGAGCGTCGCGCACGGCATGTGCCAGCGACCGGGCGGAGAACGGCTTGGTCAGGATCGGGGCGCCCGTCGTTATCGGGCCTCTCTTGGCGATCACATCGGCGGCGTGTCCGGACATGAAAAGAACCCTGGTGGCGGGATCGGCGTTCACTATCTTCCGCGAGAGTTCAAAACCGTCCAGACCCGGCATGACCACATCGGTCAGGAGGAGGTCGACTTTCCGGTCCGCCCGTCCGGCCTGGGCAAGTGCGCTGTCCGCCCCGTCGGCGACGAGCACGTCATACCCGCAATCCTGCAGCGTATCCCGTATCATCCATCGTATCGCCTCTTCATCCTCGACCACCAGGACGGTCCCGGTTCCGACGGGAAGAGGCGCCGCCGGGCCATTTTCGCCCCGGTCCGTCCCGGCGGGTGCATCGACCCTGGGGAAATACAACCGGAAGATCGTGCCCTGTCCCGGTTCGCTGTAGACCGCGACATGCCCCCCGCTTTGCCTGGCGAAACCGTAGACCATCGCCAATCCCAACCCCGTGCCCTTGCCCACCGCCTTGGTGGTGAAGAAGGGGTCAAAAACCTTCTCCATAATCTCCGGGGCCATGCCTTCACCGGTGTCGCTGACGGATATCATCACGTAATCACCGGGGTTGGCGCCGGGGTGCGATGCGGCGTAGGCATGATCCAGCACCGCGCAGGCAGTTTCTATGGCGACCCGCCCTCCGCCGGGCATCGCGTCGCGGGCGTTGACGATGAGATTCATCAAAGCGTGCCGCAAATGGCCCGCATCAACCAGGATCCGCCCCAGGCCCTCGCCAAGCCTGGACGACAGGTCGACGTTCTCGGGGATCGCCTTGCCGAGCGTCTTTACGGTGTCCTCGATCAGACCGTTAGGCTCGACGACCTCCGGTTTCAGCATCTGTTCGCGGCTGAAGGACAGCAGGTCCGCCGATACGACCGCCGAACGGTCCGCCGCCTTGAGAATCTCCTGAAGGTACTGCCCGCCTTTCTCCACGACCAGACCGCCCCTCAGGAGCATCTCCCCGTAACCCTTGATCACGGTAAGCTGGTTGCGGAAGTCGTGTGCGATTCCGCCGGCCAACTGTCCGACGGCTTCCATCTTCTGGGCCTGCATGAAGCGGTGTTCCATCTTTCGCCGCTCATCTTCGGTGTGCCGATGCTCGTCGATTTCCCTGGCGAGTCGATCGTTGGCGTCCTGGAGCTGGGACGTCCGCTCCCGCACGCGATCTTCCAGCGTGCCCTGCCATCTCTGGATGCGTTCGATCATGGAGTTGAACGATTCGGCGAGCCGGCCGACCTCGTCCCTTCGCACTACGATTGCGCGTACTGAAAGGTCTCCGCGACGGGCCTGTTCGGCGGTCCGGCTGAGCGCCAGAACCGGGCGGGCGAACCGATTCACCATCACCAGGAGGACCGCAAGGCTGATCGTGAACCCCGCCATCCAGACCGTGATGGTCGTTCCCACCGCATCCCAGACCGGGATCAGGATATCCGCTTCGTCGCGCTTAACCACCATGCCCCAGTCCTGGTCGGGGCCTACGGGCAGGTGCCTGTACGCCGCCAGCACCCTCACGCCGCGATAGTCTTCAGTGCGGATCAGGCCTTCCTTGCCCATCGAGGCCAACAGGGCGGGCCTGGCCTGGATCTGGTAGTCCAGTTCCCTGGGCATGCTTCCATCGGCCAGCGGATGGCTCAGCCCCATCAGGATGCGCCGGTCCTCGTTGACCAGGACAATCTCCCCGGTCGTCCCCAGCCCCCCTCCGGTGTAGAGCATGGGCTTGAGGAATTCGTCGGTGTCGATGTGGGCGACAACCACCGCGAGGACTTTGCGTTGACCGGCCTGCCCAAGGTCGAAATCGCAGATGGCCGTCGCGATATTCATGTAATGCCTGCCGGTCTGGGAGTCGAGGACCACGTCGACCCATTCTCGCCCTGCTGCAACCATGGCCTGGCGGAAGACCTCCGAATCGGCGATGCTTCGGCCCAGACCGGTCCCGTCCGTCGCGGCCAGGATGACGCCCCCGTCGGCATCGGCGATTCTTATCCGTTCGAACACGCCGTAACTGCCCATGACGACGGCGAGGCGGCGAAGAAGGGTCTGGTAACCCGGTTCGCTCGTGATTCGCAACCGGAAGGCGTCCGGGGTCTCTCGGGGCTGTTTCTCCCTCGCCAGGCGAGAAAGCTCCTTCACCGACTCTTCGACGATTCCGTTCTGCGACAGCGCCCGGACGTTGGCCTTTCGCTGCTCGAGCCAGAGCAGAAAACGTTCCTTCTTCAGGTCGGCCACCACGTTGAGGTGCCTGGCGACACTGGCCTGTTCGTGGCCGTAGACGCCTCCCCAATCCGTCAGAGGCAGGCCGAACGCCACCGAAAGGACGACCGCCGCCATGACGCCCGCAAGCAGCAGACCGAAATACATCGCCATCCTGAATCGCAGGCTCAGGAAGAAGCGGACCTTCGCTCCGCCGGGATCGGGGGGGCTCATGGCGTTCATTGATCGCCTCCCTCGTCGTGTCTGAACTCGCCAAGGCGGTACAGTGCGGGATCGGCGAGGATGCTCCGGAAGATTGTCCTGTCGAACATCGCCCGAATCGCCGCCCAGTCGGTATCGGCGGGCAGATGCCCCAGTCTCTTCAGGAAATCCAGTTCGCGATGCAGTTGGCCCCCATCCCTGAGAGCGAAAACCGGGACGAGGGAGTTGCGGCTGGTCCCGCTGGCCTGTACAACGGTCTGCACCATGTTGTCGACCGAGAACGGCGCGTCGTCTTCCGTTGCCAGGGGCCTGCTGGCCTGCTCGGCCCATCGGCAGGAGAGCAATATATTGTCCCTGTCTCGCAGCATCCAGGCGGTTGCCCGTTCGTGGGCGGCGAGTATCCGGCGAACGGCCTGGGGGCGGTTGTCGGCGAAGACCCTGGTAAAGTACAGGAATCCCAGGTACCGGCTGCGGTGAATCACGGCGCTGCCGGGGCAGTGTTTGAGCACGGACGACGTCAACGGTTCCCACGTTCCACAAGCATCGATCCTTCCATCGAGAAGCGCCGCGGACATTTTCGTGGGCTCCATCGCCACCAGAGTGACATCACCTTCATCGATTCCTGAGAGCTTCAGGCCGTCCAGCACGGCGTGATGGGTGGAGGCGCCGAAGGGCACGGCGATCCGCTTGCCCTTGAGCTGCTCGAGGCGAACGGCCCGGCGGGCGACGATCTCGTCATAACCCTGATCGGTCATGACGGGGATGAGAACGGGTGTGCGGCTTGCGATGCGCAGGACGGCCATGTCACCGCAGATACCCCCGTCCAGGTCTCCTCGCTCGACGAAACAGTTGATGTCCGCGCCCGTCTGGAAGGAGTGGAACCGGATCTCCATACCGAGTTTCGCCAGTTCCTCCCTCAGGACCGCATCTCGCCGCATGACCTCCATGACGTTCCCGGCGAACGCCCACATCGGTTGGGTTCCCAGATGGATGACGTTCTCTCGCGGTGAAAAGTCGTACCGGGAGTAGACCGGGTGGCTGGCGGGGTCCTGTCTTACGGGGTCGGCTTCAGGCGGCGGCTTCCAGAGAACCGCCACAATCGCAAGTGCGATTCCGCAGACCGGAACAAGTCCGAACAGCAGGACCGGTCTGGATATGATCCGCATTGCCAACCGCCTTCCGGGAACACTACCCCGGATCGTGAGATTCACAGGTCGCCCAAATTAATTCACCCGAACCATTCTACATCAGACTCCCGGAGTGTCAAGTTGCAAATTTGCCCCCGCCACAGACATATCTTCCAGCCCGCCGGACCGGGCGCATCCCGGCAGGTATGCAGATACACGCATCACAGGATATTCGACCCAAACAGGTCTATGCCCGGGTCAACAGCGGGGCGTTCGGTCATGAACAGCACATGCACGGACCGCCGCCTTTCCCGCGAAGACAACCGCGTCGGTCAGCAGCGGGGCATTTTCCGTTCCTGCATCCATCTCCCCAGCCCCAGCGGCAGCGCTGCATTCGATTCCGGGTTGCCCGGACCCGTTCGGACATCAGGCCCATGAGCCTGGCGCGCTGCTGAGGTGAGAGGTGTTGGCGCACTTCCATGATGTGCTCGGCGACGCGGCGCTCCAGGGCGTTGTGCGCCAGCATCATCTTCTCGACCTGCGCCATCACCGTCTCCCGAGCGGCGCCGGAGTCCTCCAGCAATTCGGCGAGCCTGTCCTGCTCGGCGTCGAGTTTCATCGCAAGTTCGCCGGCCTCGCCGCGGAAGTTCGGGTCCGCCTTACCGATGGCGGATTCCTGCTCGGCTGACAGATCAAGCAGGTGCGACATCGGCGGTCTTCGCCGGGTTGTCGCCGCGGTGTCCGGACCGCGGGCGTATAGGAACGAGACGATACCCGATGCCAATGCTACAATCAGTATTACAAGCGTCGTGAGATTTTTCATTGTTCTTTCTCCCCGGATTCCTTTGTCGCCGCCAGCACGTATTCCGAGAGGCCGGCCGGCGTACCGGATTCAAACGTATCGAGGTAAAGTGACGCGGCCGCCTGCTGCTTCAGGTTTCGGGCAGCGGCCGATGGCTCGGGACGATACGACCGCCCGGCTGCGTATCCGATGGCGGCGGCAAGGACGATCGATGCCGCGGTTTTCAGTGCGACCAGGGCGAACCTTCGCCATGCCGACGGGCAGCGCATCCCACGTGAGCCCGCGGCGATGACTATCCGCTCGCTGATGTCTCTGCCGGGCCGAATCGTCTCCCATTGGCCCAGGACTTCCCATGTGTTAACCAGTTGCTGATTCAGTCGCCTGCACGATTCACAGGCGGCGAGGTGGTCCTCGGCTGCGGCTCGCTCATCCGAACCGGAATGCCCGCCGATCAAATCGAGCAATTGTGCTTCGGTAAGGTGTTGCATTATCGATCCCTTTGCATGTTAAACGTTCGCAATCTCAATATCCTGCAAGTAATTCCTATGATTCTTCCATCAGCTTCGACAGCGATTTTCGGAGATTGGCATATGCCCGCACCAGCAGCGACTCCACCGCCGGCTGCGACCAGCCCGTAACCTCTGCAATGTCGCGATGCGAAAGGCCTTCGTAGCGGTGCAGATTCAACACCGTTTTCTGGCGATCCGGCAGGTCTGCGACGGCCTGGCGAATGATTTCCACCCGTTCGCTCGCTTCCAGCGGGTCCGGGACGCTCCGGACGGGTAAGTCAGCATCTTTCGACAGCGCCGCCGGGGCGCGTTTGGACCGGCGCATCGCGTCGAGGCACAGGTTAACCGCAATTCGATACAGCCATGTTGAGACTTTCGCCTTCGGTTGATACTTGCCCGCCGAATGATACACGCGCAGAAATACTTCCTGGGCAACGTCTTCCGCAAAATCCCAACTCCCCAGGGTGCGATAGGCCAGCGCCTGAATGTTCTGCTGGTGTCGGCGGACCAGTTCGCCAAGGGCGTCCATATCACCGGACCCTATCGCCTTAACGAGGTCGGTATCGCTGTTGATTTCTTCTGGCAGAATCAGGCCTTTCCGCTCTGGGGTTTTCGAGTATCAATATCATAACGAACCGAGCACTTGTTTCCAATGGATGGGGCAATATGCATGTTCACCTTGAGAATCTCGGATTAATTCCAAAAAGCGCCAAAACCGACCACAGGTAAAGATGCCTTGTGAGCGTTTAAGGGTAAAAAGGATTCCGAGGTCCGGGACTCCAGTGTTTGGAGGCTCGGCGGCCTCGGGAAGAACACGCAGTCACGGCGACTGCATTGCATGAGGAGATCGTTACCATGAAGAAAACTCTCACCCTTACTCTTGTAGTATCTCTGGTCCTATGCCTCCTGGCGGTGGATGCTTACAGCAGGCGCGGAGGCGACCCATCTGACGGCGTGGTCATCATGATTTCCCCCAGGACGCTGGTTCTCGACTCTGCCGGCGGCGCCGCCGTGACGGTCCACACGAACCTCCCGCTGGGTTCAGTGGATCGCAGCTCGATTGAACTGAGCGGTATCCCCGCACTTTTCACCTTTGCCGACGACAGGGGCAATCTTGTAGCGAAGTTTGACGACGCGGTCGTCAAGTCCATCGTCGCTCCGCCTGAGGCGACCCTCACCCTGACCGGCGACAGGCTCAACGGACCGCCGTTCGCCGCGTCCGAGACCATCAACGTCAGGTAACGGCGGACTTAACCGGCCCGATGACGGAAACGGCGGCCAGTAATAAATCACGCATCGCTCAGGGCAAGCAAACCCGGGATTTCAGATCGGGCGTCGCCGGCGCTTCAACAGCAACGGTAGGGCTGCGGTCATCAGGATCATGGTCCCCGGTTCGGGAGCGCCGATGTAGAAGGTCAGGTCCTTGGCGCCCTGGTAGTCCGCACTGCCGGTATGGATGCCCGTACCGCGCCCATAGGGGCCTTCGGTGGTGTCGCCGGCGAGGCTGAACTGGTAATTGTTTGCGTGGTAAGGCGGAGTGAGCAGGCCGACGGAGTAAATCTGTCCGGCGGTCAGGGTGCCCAGCGAAGCAGTCTCGGCGGGGGTCAGCGTGATGGTAATATAGCGATTACCGGTAGCATCGAACGGACCGCCGGTGACCGTGATGTCGGGACCGCGCTGGGTCGTACCGGCGGCGAAGTCCTTACCGCGATGCAGCCGCAGAATAAAGTCCGCGGCCGGCTCGGCGGCGCTATTGCGCGGGTCCGTGGCGGCGCGGAACGTTATCGAGGAGAACCAATAGTCCGACCCGCCCGCGCTACCGTGCGTAAACGACTGGCCGTTGGGGAGAGACTTGTCGGAAACCTTCAGATACATCCCGGTGGCGCCAGTGTCGTTCCAGGCATCGGGAAGGTACGTACCAGCAGCCGGGGGCGTGGGACTGGTGCTGATCGTAGCGGCTGGCGCGACGCTGCCTGCGCCCAGCAACAGACAGGCAGACACGGAAACCACAACGATACTCCGTAAAAACACGAGCCTCTCCTTGTCCAGGACGAGCAATTCCAGACGAGCAGCAAGCGAGCAAACTGACACGGCCGTAATAGCATACCACGATACACCGTTTGCGACAAAACAATTCTTGTCCGGATTTGGAGATTCGTTTTCGAGCGATACCACACAGATACGCCCGGATCGGTTGGTTTTCGAGCAAGCGAAAGGCAACTGGCTCGGCCGGGGCAAGTGTCACATTTGGTTCACAGGTCTCAGCCTTTCAGGCTGCACAACTTAACGGGAAAAACTTCTTTCAGATTTGCACAACTATGTATTCGCCAGAAAAACTAGTCACACCCGTGCAAAGGTCGGGTTAATATATCCGTGACATACGTGACATCTGTGGTTTAAACGAGGGCGGACCGTCTTCGTCTTGCGACTGCGTCGTAACACGCTGCTGACTGTGAGGACGGGCGGATGAAAGACTGTGCCCCATGTAAAGAGACGCAATATAAGAGTCGAGAGTATCCACAATGATTGAGTATAAATGTCGATTCTGCGGTACAGACATGGCATCCCCGGAAAGCAGGTCCGGCGAGATGGAGCAGTGCCCCGAATGTGGAAAAGCACAGGCTGTGCCCGTCGCGGCAGACGGGGACGCGGCGGGGCTCTCGGCGGCGAATTCAACAGAGGACCTCTCGGATGTCACACAAACCTGCCCCCGCTGCCACAAGTCCTTGTCGATAGCGTACACGCCAGGCCGCGAGCTGTCCTGCTCGTATTGTGTGGCGAAGCTTCGGATAGCACCGGACAAATCCGTGGTATCCATCCCGGATGATTCCAGTGAGGCCCCCCCGGATGGAACCGAAACTTGTCCTGACTCCAACGAGGCGTCTCAAAGCGACATGGAGCCCCCGCCGCCGAACCCTGCGACTGTTATATACGTCAAAGCGATCATTTTGAGCGTGATACTGGTCCCTGTAATCGCAACAGCGATCTACCTGGCTGCAGGTGGAGGCCGTTCCGGCCGAAGGCGATTCGACGAATGGGGGATACGCTTCTCCGCCCCGCCCGGCTGGAACAAATGGACTGGCAGTAAGGAGTATCAGGCCGTCGAGATGTTGCAATCGCAATTGGGCGGAACCGGCAGGCACGTCACTCACGCGGCCCTGTGGGAGACTCCTGACAAGCGTGCCGTTTTTGTTGTCGGAATGTACCGGGCCGCTTCCGATGAGTACCTCCAATCATTGCAGAGCAGTGAGCGGAACCACATGGAAGCGGAGCAGCGGAGAGGCAACGTCACAAAAATCCATGAACTGGCGATAGTGAACGTTGGCGGTCGCGATGCTGTGAAGTCCGACACGGAGAGAAGCAGCGGCGTGCGCAGCGAATGCTATTACTTACCGGACACACCCAACGTGGTGTGCATTATGATGCTTGCCCGTAGAAGCTCGGAGTTTGGCACGTATCACGAACAGATCAAAGGCTCCCTGGCGGGCTTGTCGATCGGCTCCCGCCGCTCAGACAGGGATGTTCGCGATCCTGATGACGCCGGCGAGGCCGGCGAGTTCCCCACGCTCACACTGGCCCTGATATTGGCGTCACTGACCGCATTGCCGGTGCTGGCGCGGATGGGGCGAGTCAGGTCTTGTGAGCCTAAGGTGCGCGGACTGATTGCGCGTGATCAAGCGGATTATCGCGTTCGCAGGCTGCTTGAAAAAGCATTTGGCCGATTTCCTGACACGGCTGTGGGTCGGCGTGTCGCCAACTGTGCTCTTTTCTTCTTCTTTCCGCTGGCGATCGTGCTGGGGTATCTCTGCAGCCTGGCTTCACTTCACTTCGGATGGTGTTGTCTCGCCGGCGTGGTTCTGGGTGGGGTGTCGGCCGGGTTCTTATCTGATTGGATATCTCAAATATCTGACGAAAGGATGACGCTGCGCAAGCTCAGAGCACGCTTGCGGGAAGAGTTCCCGGAACTATGGCACAAACTTGCGGCATACTGGCGCCAGAGGTCCATGAAGGAACGCCAGGAGCAGCTCGAGTTCGAAAAGAAGGCCGAGGAATTCTGGGACGGCTTTTCAGGCGAGAGTCTGCGCAGGAGCCAGGAGCAAACACAAAATCCCGGCGCGCAAGGCCTCATCGACATGTGGCGCCAGATCAATCCAAACGGGGCGGTGTTTATCAACGGCGAAAAGGTTCCGTCCGGCCTTCCCAGCATTCCCGAACTCGATGCGGCAGCCAGGAAGATAGCAAGCATGGCCACTAACACAGATGCTTCAAAGGCCTCCGGTCTGTATCCGCACGAAACAGAGATCGCGGCAATAGGGAGAGCCATTAACGCGTCTCATGGGTTCAAAGGCATGCAACATGTCTGGACGGTCCTCCGGAAACTGAAAGGCCCGGGACCGACAAGCGAACTAACACGAATATGGAACGGAATTGGAAAGTGGCAATCATAGCAATGCCTTGGGGATAAACCGGGTCAGAACTGCTCTGTAGAAAAGCTCTGACCCCATTGGTTCCTGACCGGCGTACTGTCGGCCGCCATTCACGATTAAGGATGCATTCTCTTCATATCTTCAGTATTTACAGGCATCGGTAGCGCGGGGCGTTGCTTAACTGATAGCTGACAGCGACCTGACGTCATGTTATGATGCCAGACGCACAATGAACATTCTTCAACCTTCAGGAGAAAGGGCCGCTATGAGACATCTGCCCGCCAAACCGTTTGAGTTCGCGACTCGCCACGTTTGTGTGATGATGATCGCCCTTGCCATTATCAGCCCGGCGGCGATGGGCGCCAAACCCAATCGCTTCCTGCTTCTGGACGGGCGCATCGTCGAAAAAGCGGACAACGCGAAACTCGTCGTCGGGACCGTCGAGAAACACCAGGCCAACCCGCTCTTCGGCGAAGACAAGCCCTGGGAGATGCGCTTCGACAACCTCTACGGAAACATCATCTACGATCGGGCCGAAAAAATATACAAGTGCTGGTACAGCCCCTTCATCATAGACGCGCCCTGGTCGAGGAAGTGGACCGTTGAAGAGCGTCAGAAGAAGCGATACCGCAGCGGACGAAGGGAAATGGGCATCTGCTACGCGACGTCGAAAGACGGTATCGCCTGGGTAAAACCGGAACTCGGACTGATGGATTACGACGCGGAGAATCGCTCGAAACGCGGCTCGGGCGACAAGAAGAACAACATCGTCCTTCGCGGCCCGCATGGGGCGGGCGTGTTCAGGGACGACCGCGATCCCGACCCCAAGCGCCGCTACAAGACCATCTACCAGGGCCTGAGCGTCAGCTTCTCTCCAGACGGGCTCCACTGGTCCAAAGCCCAAAAGTGCCAGGGCGTCCGCGTCGCGGGCGATACGCACAACAACGCGTTCTGGGCGCCGACGCTCGGGAAGTATGTTGGCATCACGCGTACCTGGGGCCGCCCCAAGGGAAGGCAGGTGGCGAGAATCGAAAGCGACGATTTCGTCAAGTGGACCAAAGAAGTGGTGGTCCTCGAAGGGCTCAGCAATAAACAGCAGACTTACGCCATGCCGGTGTTCTATCGCTGCGGCGTCTATATCGGACTGATCGCTATTTTCGACATACCGTCCAACCGAGTGTGGACGGAGTTGGCATGGTCCGCGGACACGAAGAAATGGAACCGCGTTTCGCCCGGCACGCCGCTGATCCCCTGCTCGGAGAAGAAACTCGACTACGATTACGGATGCGTGTACCCCTGCGCATACCCCGTCTTCCTGAAAGATGGAATCCGCCTCTATTACGGCGGGAGCGATTACCTGCATAACGGATGGCGCACCGGTTTTCTCTGCCTGGCGACCCTCAGGCCCGACGGATTCGCCGGTTACGAGCAGGAAGACCAGAGCAAGCCGTCGATCGTCACGACAACCGCAATCCCCTACTCCGGACAGGCTCTTCAGATCAGCGCGGACGTGGCGAAATCCGGCTCGATCAAAACCTGCGTCGTCGACGCCGGCGGGAAAGTCATTTCGGAGGCGCAAACGATCACGCAAACAGTAACTGACGCCCCACTGAAACTGTCGAAGAAGATCACAACCGACAATATCCGCCTCCGCTTCGAATTGAGAAACGCCAAGCTTTACTCATTCAGCTTTGGCGATTGAACGCTGACCACATCGGACGTTGATTGCTACGGTAAAACCGCTTGCGGTTTAGCGCGTCGTTGCTTTATCGTCATCCCGAAGGGATGAAAGGTCAGGCGCGTGCTATACAGATCGTTCGCACCCCCCGTCGACACACAAGAGAAGACGCCTTATTAACTATTCACGCTCTGACCCCATATGTCGCGGAACGATGGTTTTGCGGGCGTTTTCGGATTTCTTATTTCGTACTGATCGGTATGGGGGTTGTGAACGTTATATATTGTGGAATGTCACACATCTGGAACCCTACATCATGCCGAACCTGCGAACTTATGCCGCTGGTTGCACTTCTCGTCGCATTGTTCATGTTGTACGGATGCGGGCCTTCGCGCCAGGAGCCCGTCGAACAACCTGAAACGCGCAACTCGCCGCCCGCCACCCAAAAAGCCCAGCCAAAAAGCAAACCCGCGCCGTTCGTTCCGAAACCGATCCGCATTTCCGCAGCCGGCGCCGTTGATTTCGATATCAACTGGCCGCCGAGATCTCTGACGCCAAGCAAACCGTCCAGACGAAGCCTGCTGACGGGCCAACTGCTCCTACGGGGCGACACGTCACAAAAGACCGATCCGAGAATATTCATCACGCTAGTCCTCACCCGCCCGCACACCACGGACGCCGACAGAGAGTTCTGGAACTCCGAAACCACCTTCAGACAATACAAGAACTGGATGCCATACGTCCGAGGCCGGGACGCTGATGAGGGCCAGTGGCTCTGGCCGAACCTGGCGTGCCTGTTCAAAGCCCGAGGGACCGAGCGTGTAGAGCGTTACGGCGGCTGGGATCGAGGCCACAAGGCGGACAATGATTTCGGCGGAGTGCTGATCCGCAAATACGACGCCTCAGGCGCCACCGAATCCGGTAAGCCGCTGGTCTCAGGCGATTGGCGCGCCGTCGGTGACAACGACGCGGGGCTCTTCAATGTAGCTCACTCCGCCGAGTCGAACACTTTCACGCTGCACCCCGGCGACATCGACAGGCCATGCCGCGGACGAGCCAGGGTCTGGTTCATCTACGGGGACTTCATGACCTGGCGACCACCATGGAAGTACGCGAGCGGACCCATGAAGGGTCGTCCGCTGAAAAAAGAGTACGCCGGCGGAATCATCGCGCAATTCCGGATCGACTGGACCTGCGCCCCCGGCCGCCCGTTCGAGTTTACGGTAACCCCCGAAACGCCGCGCGACGACACGGGTTTCGACTGGATAAAATGGGTCGCCAGAAAAACCGAATGGGACACGCCAATAGCCCGCCCAAGACTAACCGACCACATAAAGTAGGCACCGCCGAACACCTTTTTTGTGTCCTTTGAAGTGTCGTCGCAGGCGCTCCCGCCGCAAGTGAATCAATGCCCTTTTTTCAGGGCGTATAGTTTCTTCATTGTGGCGATGTAGATCGCGGAGTTGGCTGCGGTGGCTGCTCCGTGGACGGCGCTGTCAAGCTGGATGTCTGCGAGGATTTTTTTCGTTCGCCCGGCGGCGAGGATGAGGAACTGGCCTTTTCGCGTGCCCACGTAGATTTTGGAGTCCGCCGCCAGCGCCGAACCGTACACTTCGCCCTTTGTCTTGTGGGCCCACACAGTCTTGCCCGTATCGGCGTCGAGGCAGTATAAATTACCGCCCAGGTCGCCGACATACAGCAGACCGCCGGCGATCGCGACCGTGGCGCAGCAGTGCTGCGAGACCTCGCTCGACCATATCCCGGCGGTCGTGGTGACGTCGCCGCTCTTCGTCGCGTCGATGCACTTTACCCACGCCTTGCGCTTGCCCCACCAGATATCTCCGCCGACGGTCACATAGATGCGGTTCTTATGGAAGACGGGCATACAGTAGATGATGCTCGGGCCGGCGGCGCGGTTCTTGATATACTCGTTAAGATTGACTTTGGGCGCGGACGGATCGCAGTCGAATCGCCATATCCGCTTCAGCGCGGCGGGCTTGGCGGCAGGGGCGGCATCAGGCTTCACGGCCGCAAAGGCGTAGACCACGCCGTCGCCGCCGCCGAAGAAAACCTGGCGTTTTCCGCCGACCTCGCCCATCGACGGCGGGGCCCAGGTGGCGTGGAATATTCGCGGACCGATCCGCTCGGCGTCCGCGGCGATGAGCTTTCCGGTGGTTTTGTCCAGCACGATCAGGCTGGGCGCGTCGGGGCGGCGGATCTTCTTGTGGGAGTTGTCCTTGCCGTTACTCGTGTTGAGGTACAGGTGGTTGCCCACCACCATAATCGAAACGCTCACCGAATCGTGGGGCCACATCCTGATCCCGTCTGCGGTGCGCATATCGAGCCGCCAGATAATGTCGGCGTCGAACTTGCCGAGTTTCACCGGCTTCGCGTCGCCCTGGGTCATGAACTTCTCTTCATCCTTGAAAGGCCCGTTGTTACCGTCTGACAGGGCGTTTATGTCCAGGCACACGACCTCGGCGCGGTTGGTGACAACGTAAACGCGGTCGCCATCGACCGTCGGCACGGAGCAGATTCCGACTTTGGGCCAGTCGAGATACCTGTCGCTCAGCAGTTTGGGCACGACGAGCTGCCATGCGAACTTACCGTCGGACTCGTTGAAGCACATCAGCACGCCTAAATCTCCGGTGCGTCGCGGATCGCGCGGGCGTTCATTGTTCGTGCCGATAAACACCTTCCCGCCGGCGACGATCGGCGTGGAGTACGTGCGTCCGCCGATGTCCACCGACCACTTGACGTTCTTTCCGCTAGCCAGGTCGAAGGTCTCGGGCAGGTTCTTTTCGGCCGATACCATATTGCGATCGTAACGATTACCCCACTGCGGCTGATCGCCGGCCTGTGCGGCGATAACGAGAAACGCTCCGGCCAGCACGGTCGCCAGCGATCTGAAAAACGGCGTGATGCGCATATAGAAGAATCCTTTTGCCTGCGGGATCGAACGTTTATGCGAAGGCGTCGCGGAGATTCTACCATGATCCGCCGCCCGATTGTCAGATGATTTGCATTTCCGCCGCTAGGTGCGGCCTCGATGGGACGGTATACTAATCAAACTACTAGTAAAGGCGGTGATATGATGCGAGTCAACTTATTATGTGCGGTGTGCGTTTTGGTATTCGTCGGACTCGCTGCAGCCTGGTGCGCCGGCGAGGGCGACGCTCTGAAGAGTCTCGAGCCGAAAGTCTTCCTCCCCGACGGGCGCGAGTTCAAGACGTGGCGGCCGACTCTGACGTTCTCACGCACCTTGTACGTCGACGGTTCAGCCGCCAACGCGTCCGACGACAATCCCGGTACGAAGAAACGCCCGCTGAAGACGATCAATCGAGCAGCCCAACTCGCCGCGGCGGGTCAGCGGGTGCTGGTGGCGGCCGGTGTCTATCGCGAGCGGGTCCGTCCCAAGCGCGGAGGCGAGTCGCCGGCGAAAATGATCAGCTACCAGGCCGCGCCGGGGGCGAAGGTAGTCATCAAAGGCTCCCGCGTTGTAACGGACAAATGGCAGGCGGGCGGCGCCAGGGGCGTCTGGAAACTCGCCCTCCAGGCCAAGTGGTTCGAGAACGACTACAATCCATTTGCGCTGCCCAACGTCACGCCAAAGCAGTTCGACATGATGTCGTGGGCCCAGCGCTGGCGGGGCAAAAAGCCTTACACGCTGCCGAGGGGCCTGGTGTTCCAGGACGCCCGGCGGCTCGTGCAGGTCAATACGCTCGACGATCTCGCCAAGCGCCCGGGGGCGTATTGGGTGGACGTCAAGGGTCAGATTCTGCACGTCCATCCGTTCGACAACAAGGATCCCAATACCGCGGTAATGGAGATAACCACGCAGCGGTGCGTTTTCGCCCCCGAGCAGACAGGCCTGGGATACATCCACGTCGCGGGGTTCATCATCGAGCACGCGGGCAATGAGTTTCCATTCCCGCAATGCGGCGCCCTGTCGACCTGGCGCGGGCATCACTGGCTCATCGAGCGGAACACCGTGCGGGCGGTCAACAGCGTTGGTATCGATATCGGAGACCAGTACTGGGCGCTGGCTCAGCCGAAAGTCCGGGCGGGATGGCATATCGTGCGGAACAATACCATTACCGGCTGCGGCGTGTGCGGTATCCAGGGCCTGTCCTGCCGCGACGGCCTCATCGAAAACAACCTGCTGGTCGGAAACGCGATCTACGATGTCGAGGGCTACTACGAGACCGCGGCGATCAAGACGCACGGCAATGCCAACACGCTGATTCGCGGTAATCGGATTTTCGACACGCTGCACGGTGGCGGAATATGGATGGACTTCGCCAACGTCAACTCCCGCTGCAGCCGTAATATCATCGTAAACTCGAGCACGATGCACGGCGGGATATTCATCGAGGCGTCGCTGAAGCCCAACATGATCGACCGCAACTTCATCTGGAACACGCGCGGGGCGGGGATCTACGAACACGACTCCCGCGGCCAGATCATCTGCCACAACTTCATCGGCAAATCCACCGGGCCGGCGATCCGCCTGAGGGGCAAGGTCACTAACCGCAAGGTCGGCGGCGAGAAAATCGTCAGCGGCAACCACACGGTCACTAACAACGTCCTCTTCGGTTCCAAGGTCCCTCTTGAGACGCGCGACAAGCATGCCGACCTGAGCAATAATATTTCCGAGGGTATCGTCGCCGAGTTCGATCGCGAGACAATGACCCTCAGGTGGTCCGGCGGCGGTAATGGGCCTCGCTGCCGGGCTGTGAATAACATAACCCACGACTTCTTTACCAAACCCCTGAACCCCCAGGCCGTCGCGCCGGGTCCATTCGCCACGATACCGAAATCCTCAACGGTCGTGAAACTCTATAACACCCCGACCGGCCCGGTACACCAAAAAAGAGGCGACGCCCGGTGAGGGCGGTCGCCTCTCGTTGTTGATGATTGTTACCTTTACGCCCTGCGACGCCGCCTGGACAGCACTGTCAGCCCGCCAAAAACCATCAGGGCCATCGTGGCAGGTTCGGGGGTGCCCGTGAACGCGACGTTGTCTATGTAGTTGTTGGGCCCGGTGACGGCCGAATTGCCGATGCCCCCGGAGAAACTAACCCTTACGGTCGCCGACTCGCCTGCTTCCAAGGTGTGATCGGCAAGGGCGGTCAACGAGAGGTCCAAATCATCATAGGCAACCGGGTCTACAGGAGCACTCAGGACGCCGGAGCCCACATTTCCAACCGTAATATCCGAACCGGCCTGGACATCAACCGACCAATTTGGAGCAGAATCGCCGCCCCTTCGACCGGCGTCAAAACGGAAGTATTCTAAATCGTAATCCGAGTTGCTGTTGTTTGTCAGGGTGAAATCAACGTAAAAGGGATCTACCAAAGAAACGGAGCTGGAACTGTATTTCCACGAACTATCTGTTGTAGAAGCACCCGCCAGCGTTCCGAAAGTTCCGTCGTCGTCGGACTGGGATGCGTTGGTAGTATGGGTCCAGCCAACACCCCCCGCCGCCACCCCGTCAAATCCAACCGCTTCGATGGTGGCATCGGCATCGCTGGTTTCAAACCCGGCCAGAATCACCTCCGCCCGCGCCGCGGGCGCCGCGACCAGGGCGACCAGAGCTGTCAGTATTGCCAATGTCCTCATCTTCATCTCCTTTTCGCAAAAAATCGCTTCCTGCCATCCTTCCAACACGAACATGTGAACGCAAGCTATAAGCTAAATCACAGGCCAGGCATTGTACTCGATACACCCTGTTTGGTCAATAGACAAAATCGGTTAAACGTTTATTACTTTACATATCGGCCTCCACAGTCTTCAACCGCGATCCCTTGCTGTTGGGAGTTATTGGCGAGTAAAGATAGCTGCAATTGGACTCGCCGATTGTCCCCGAAACAGATCCGGCGATCAGTCCTTAACGAAAGCCGGGATAATTCTTGCGGGTGCGTCTTTCAGCATGGTTCCCATCCCCTTGTTGTGCGCCGTGATTACAGCGATGAGTTCCAGTTTCGGAAAGATCAGGATGAACTGTCCGCCGGCGCCGCGCCCGGCCTGGCAGTGGTGGGTCTTCGGCCCGACCTTGAAGTCGTCAATCCACCAGAAATACCCGTAGTACGATGTGCCATACGACAACACTATGGGACTCGTGGCGCGCCGGATAAACTTCTTCGCGATGAGTTGCTCTCCGTTCCACTTCCCGCCGGAAAGGACCAGCATTCCCATTTTCAGCATGTCGCGAGAGCGTATGCTGCATCCGGCCGCCGATTTCGGAAGTCCGCTGGTGTCCGCCTGCCATTCGTAGTTGGTGATGCCCATTTTCCCGAGCAGTTCGGTCTTGATAAAATCCTTCGCACCGCCCTTGGCAACCGCCTCGAGGACCTGCATCGCCATCGCCGGGTCGGAAGCCTGGTACTTGAATTTCACGCCTTTTTTCGGGATCGGCGCGCTGTGCTGCATGTAGGCCTGGATCTGACGTTGCCCCTTGAGCAGAGCGGGGTTCTTCCTGAGCTCTTTGACCTTCTCCTTGTCGAGACGAATACCGGAGCCCATGTGCATGGCCCTGTCGAGCGTTATTTCCGCGGCCCCTGCCGCGAGTTTGGTTTTGTCCACATTCTTGAGGAAGCTCACGACGGGCTTTTTCAGATCCTCCATCGAGAAATGTCCGAGTTGTATCGCCCGGCCAATCGCCAGCGCTGTATACGACTTCGTGATCGACATCTGATAATGGGGATAGTTGATGCGGCCGCGCCGAAAATACGATTCGAAAATCAGCTTTCCCTTGTAGCTGATGAGCAGGCTGTCGGTGCTGTGCTTCGTGTCTTCGGGCCCTTTGGCGATCTCACGGGCAAAGGCGAGGATTTTTTCGGCATCGCCGCCGTCGACGCCGAGCCGTCCAACTGGAATTCCATCATCGAGTTTCGCGGGGGCGGTGCTGATGTACGGCTTGTCGAGATACTTGATCAGTTTCTCTTTGGCATACGAAACGTCTGCGGCATTGAGATCCGTTACTT
>JADHXQ010000174.1 GCA_016782885.1 Phycisphaerae bacterium
GTGGTTTCTCGGCGTTGTTCAACGGTACGGCAGGCAATCGCAACGGCGGCGAAGGAACTGAAAACGACGGGCGCACCTTCGTCGGCATGGGCGAGGGCGACAGTCTCGACATCGTCTTCGATCCGTCGAAAGCCCCCGAGGGTGTGACGATCTACACCATTCGCAGTTACGCCGGCCACGGCGATCAGCGGGCCTCCCAGAAGTACACGGTGTACGCAGCCAACGCGTCCAGACCCGATCAATTCGTGAAGATTGCCAGCGTGAATTACGACAGCCGCGGCGGGCTGAATGAGGTCGCAATAACATCTGCTAAAGGCAAACCGCTCGCCGAAGCCACGCGCCGTCTCCGCTTCGTCTTCCGCGGCGGCGCCCTGGGATTCAACGTCTATCGCGAAATCGCCGTGCAGAGCAAGACCATCGCCAAACGGAAGCCCGTGGCGAAATGATAGAACGATGATCCGCATAACGCCCGACATCTCTATCGACCCGAGCCTGATCAGCATGGACTTCGTCCGCGCTTCAGGCCCGGGCGGGCAAAACGTAAACAAGGTCGCAACCGCCGTCCAACTCCGCTTCGACGCCGCAGCCTGCACCACACTCACCGACGCCGTCCGCAGCCGCCTGAAGAAACTCGCAGGCCGAAGAATGACATCCGCCGGCGTGCTGGTGATAGACGCACGCCGATTCGCCAACCAGGAACGCAACCGCGCCGACGCGATGGCGAGACTGACCGAACTGATTCGCAAAGCTGCAGTAAAACCCAAACCCCGCCGCAAGACCAAACCAACGCTCGCCTCAAAGCACCGCCGCCTCGAATCCAAACGGCAACGCGGAGAAACAAAAAAACTCCGCCGATCAGTCAAAAGAGACGAACTTTCCTGAGTAGGAATGGGTGAAATTCTAAAACGTCTCCAATTTACGTCGCTTCTTAATTCGCTGTATCTTGCGAATTAGAGCTTGATTTTTAAAGTAACTCGCCTTATATTACGATAAGAAGCATATGTGAACCGTGTTAATTCGAGGGTTATGTCATGAAGATTGAAAAGCAAACCGCCCCTGAAGCGGTTACCGCGGAGTTGGGCGCGCGGATTGCCCGGCGGCGGATTGAACTGGGTATGACTCAGGCCAATGCGGCCGGTCAGGCCGGTGTGGGCAAGCGAACCATCGAGCGGATCGAGGCGGGCGCCGATACACAGCTTTCGACATTAATTCGCCTGTTAAGCGTATTGGACCTGGCCGAGCATCTGGATCAACTCGTTCCGGCGGGAAGAGTCTCGCCGATGGAGATACTCAAGCGTAAGGGGCAGAGCAAACCGCGCAAGCGGGCGGTATCGAAAAAGATATGCAGGCCAAGAGCGCCTTGGAAATGGGGAGATGAGTAATGCCCACGATTGCGGAAGTGAAACTCTGGGGTTCAACGATTGGCGCGGTGGTGCTGGAAAATGATCAGCCGGCGACATCGTTCCAATACGATCCGGATTTTGCCCGAAGCGGTATCCAGGTCGCGCCGCTGACCATGCCATTATCGGACAGGGTCTATTCATTCGGCGCTTTGTCACAACAGAGTTTTCACGGTCTGCCCGGACTTCTCGCCGACTCGCTGCCGGATCGATTCGGCGAGGCCCTGATTGACGCATGGCTTGCGCGGCAGGGGCGCACACCCGATTCCCTCAATGCCGTCGAGCGACTTTGCTATACCGGACAGCGCGGTATGGGCGCACTTGAGTTCGCCCCCGCCACCGGACCGGCGCCAACGAATGATACATTGCTTCAAGTGGATCGCCTGGTCAAATTGGCCAGTGAGATACTCACGCGTCGAGACGGTTTACTGACCAGTTTTACCGAGGAAGATAACTCCGAAGCGATGGCCGATATCTTGCGTGTCGGGACATCCGCCGGTGGCGCTCGCGCCAAGGCGGTTATCGCTTGGAATCCTCAGACCAACGAGATACGAAGCGGGCAGATCGGGGCTGAAGAGAATTTTGAGTATTGGATGCTGAAGTTTGACGGGGTCAGTAATAACAGAGACAAGGAACTCGCCGATCCGCAAGGCTACGGTGTCATTGAGTACGCCTATTCAAAGATGGCGATCGATTGCGGGATTACCATGAGCGATTGCAGATTGCTTGAAGAAGGCGGCCGGCGCCACTTCATGACCCGCCGATTCGATCGCCCCGCCGGCGGCGGAAAGTTGCACATGCAATCCCTGGCGGCGATTGCGCATCTTGATTTCAACCAGGCCGGAGCCCACAGCTACGAACAGGCTTTTGACGCGATGCGACGATTGGAATTACCGGCCACCGCAACCGCCGAACTGTTCGGCAGGATGGTCTTCAATATCGTCGCTCGAAATCAGGACGACCATGTCAAGAACATCGCCTTTCTGATGGACCGCAGCGGTAACTGGTCGCTGGCGCCCGCTTTTGATATGACCTATAGCTACCAGCCCGGCGGCCGGTGGACATCAACTCATCAAATGACAATCAATGGCAAGCGCGGCGATTTCACGCTGGACGATTTGCATGCGTGCGGCAAATCCGCCTCGCTCAAGCGAGGCCAGGCCAAAACGATTCTTAATGAAGTGCGAGATGTTGTTCTCCGCTGGTGCGATTACGCCGACGAGGCAGGCGTAAACCCAAACCAGCGTGACAAGATTCAAGACACGCTGCGACTGACGCCATTTGAATAATCTCCCAAGAGATGAACTTTCCTGCAAATCAAAGACTAAACTTCCCTGTTACATTTTTGGGCTCATCAATATCATCCGTATCTTCTCTAAGAAAAAACGCATGTTCATCGTTCTCGAACTGCTCCGCTGATTTGACCTCAATGGTCATTGGACCGAAATCTTCATCCGTCAATCGCTTGTATGTGATTTCCAATTCATTCTCCCCGGATTTCAAACATGCGAGATTCTTCATGTCCGCCGGGAGCCTGGATACCATGGGATCGCCGCCGCCCATAAGCCTTTTTGACTCCGACTTGCCGCCCTTGATCCCGATGTCAAGGGCGTTAATCGAGACTGATACTTCGTACCCGTACGCCATTACATCAATTACCGCCATCAGTTCTTCGCTCATTTCAGTCTCCTGTCCTTATTAAGAAGTTCGACAATTTCGTTATTACCTCTCTGCTCCGCACACATCAGGGCCGTCAGGCCGGCGTCGTCTTCCGCATTGACGTCCGCCCCCATGTCTATCAGTAATCCTGCAATTTCGATATGATTCCAATATGCGGCAATTTTCAGGCCCGATACGCCTTTGTGGTTTTGGGTGTTAACGTCCACGCCCTTGGCGATCAGCCTTCGCGTTTTCTTCAAATTATCGTTCTTTATCGCACTCAGAAAATCCAAGTCCATGACATCCTGCTGAGATAGAGTTGCTCCCGCACCCAGGAGCAGTTTCACGATTGTTCTCTTCATGCACACCTTGGCTGATTTCAGTGCCGTCCACCCGTCGGCGTCTCTGGCATTCACGTCCGCCCCGCTTTTCAGCAGCATTTTCAAAACATCTTTTATCGCGGCGTCCATGCGAGCCGCGATCACGGGCGTCTCCTTGTATAACCCGCATCTGGTCTTCAGAAGTTTCCATGTAAGGTCGTTCTGCAATTCGAGTCCAGTATGATTATCTTCCGCCCTCACCGCCCAGGTCATGGCCGTCTTGCCGCTGTTGTCCCGTGCGTTTGCATCGGCGCCATGTTCCAATAATGTTTTTACAGTATCCTTGTCGCCTGTTAATGCGGCCTCCATCAACGCGGTCCTGCCGGTTTCATCTTTGGCATTCACGTCCGCCCCGTTTTTCAGCAATATCTTTGCGGTATTTTTGTTACCGGCCAGTATCAAGGCCGTTTCGCCATGCCCGGCTCGAGCGTCCACCTCCGCGTCATTGTCCAGCAGCAACTCTGCGGTATCGGCGTTACCGTAAAACGCCGCCGACATCAAGGCGGTAACCCCCCTGTTGTTTTTCGCATTTACATTGGCGCCTTTGCCCAGCAGCGTCCTTGCCGTATCGTCCCGATCGCCTTCTGTTCCCAATATCAAGGCGGTCATGCCGTTTTCGTCATTCGCATTCACATCAGCCCCATTTTCAACGAGCATTTTTACGATCTCATGGTTGCGGCAGTTTGCGGCGTGCATCAGGGGAGTCTGGCCGCATTTGTCCCTGGTATTTACGTCGACCCCGAGTTTCAGTAACACTTTGACGAGATTTACATCGCCAATGAATACCGCCGACACCAAAGGCGCGAAGGCATTTTCGTTCTGTGCGTTAACTTCCAGCTCTTTATCCAGAACGACCCTCGCGATATCCAGATCGCCGGAAACCGCGGCGACATCCAGCAAGGTTGAACCATGCGGCCCGACTCTCCTTTTAACATCCGCCCCGTTTTCCAGCAGGATTTTTGTTATCTCCATATGCCCGGCGCTGACCGCCATCGCCGGGGCCGTAAAACGCGCGTTGTTTCTCACATTTACATCCGCCCCCTTCTCTATCAAAACCTTCACGATGTCGGTATGACCCCCTGATACCGCCGCCATCAGAACGGTTGTTCCTTCCGGATCTTTCTCGTTGGCGTCGGCGCCTTTTTCAAGTAAGGCTAACAGGATGGACATGTCCCCATCTTTTACCGCCTGCATTATGGAATCGCGTTTTCGCTTCATATTCAGCGGCCTGTATGATTTCACTGAAGCAGTTTATCCAGATCGGGCGCCAGGCTTTTCACATCTTCCGCAAAACTTGAAATATCACCGCCAAGATTTCCCGTGTCTTTTCCCCCGCAGTGATAAACTGTTCCGGAGAATAATTCATTTCTCTTGTCCGAATAAGTTATTCTTTCGCTCGTTCCGCCCGAACAATTTTCGTCATCGACCAATGTGATCTTTCTAATGCCATTCCTTTCCAGCGACCTTTTAAGATCATCAAATTGTAAAGATGTAATTGCGTATTCCTTATCCGCCAGAATATCTCCATAACAGTCTACAACAACTCTAACTTTATCAGCAGTAACCGCTATAGAGTAACTTCTGTGGTAATCCGGAGGGACTGAAGCGTCACCGAAATGATAGGCGATTTCTATAATTGCAGCGTTAGTCATTCTGCCTTCTCCATCATGCAAGTTCAGCCGGACGAACGCGGTACCGATCGGAAATTTGGTTCCACGCGGCGAAGCGGCCGACCCGACCGGCCCGACGAAGATAGTATGCCCCCTCGAGCCCACCGCCGCTATACAAAAATTGCCGATCCGTCCGCAGAGATGAACTTTCCTGAAGGTCGCGCGTCCAATCAAGCGTACAATGGAACAGCCGCGAAACCTCAACCATCGGCCGGATCGAATTCTGACCGAAACGCTATTGAGACGATGAAACCGTCAGGCGAAGACGCCTGGTCCTCAGGCCCGAAGGGCCTCAGACAGTGAACGACAACGTTGCCCGGGCTGCTGTCGGGCTGAAAAGCTATTCCACGGTCACGCTTTTGGCGAGGTTGCGCGGTTTGTCGACGTTACATCCCCTGGCCACGGCTGCGTGGTACGCCAGCAACTGCAGCGGGATGACCGTCAGGAGCGGCTGGAGGGCCTCGGGGCAGTCGGGGACGTAGACCACGTGGTCGCAGCATTTGCGGATATGCTCGTCGCCCTCGGTGGCTATGGCGATTACGGCGCCTTTGCGGGCCCTCACTTCCTCGATATTTCCGATGATCTTTTCGTATGTGCTGCATCGCGTCGCTATGAAGACAACGGGCATGCCCTCGTGAATCAGGGCGATCGGACCGTGTTTCATCTCAGCGGCGGGCAGGCCTTCGGCGTGGATATAGCTGATCTCCTTGAGTTTCAGGGCGCCTTCCAGGGCGATCGGGAAGTTGTACCCGCGTCCCAGGAACAACCAGTTCTCGCGATCCACGTATCGAGCGACCATGTCCTTGATCTGGTCGGACTGCTTGAGGACTTCGGCGATCTGGTCGGGAACGGCCTGGAGGGCTTCGAGATAGCTCGCCATCTGCGGGACGGACATGAACCGCCTCCTGCCCAGATTGAGAGCCATCAGCGTTTCGACGACGATCTGGCAGGTAAACGCCTTGGTCGACGCCACGCCGATTTCCGGTCCGGCGTGGAGGTATATGCCCGCGTCGGTTTCTCGCGCGATTGTCGAACCGACGGCGTTTACGATTCCGAGAGTCAGCGCGCCTTTTTCCCGGGCCTCGCGAATCGCCGCGAGCGTATCGGCCGTTTCGCCGGACTGGCTTATCGCGATCACTGTGGTGTCGGAACCGATTATCGGGTTGCGATATCGGAACTCGCTGGCGTATTCGACTTCCGTGGAAATTCTGGCCAGGTCCTCGAAGAGGTACTCCCCCACCAGGCCCGCATAGGACGCCGTCCCGCATGCGGTGAGAATCATCTTCCGCGTCTTCACCAGTTCGCGCTCGACATCCTGGAGCCCGCCAAGGTTTATTCGCGTGTCCCGCACGTCAATGCGACCGCTCATGCAGGTTCGGATGCTTTCGGGCTGCTCGAATATCTCCTTAAGCATGAAGTGGTCGTAACCGCCCTTGGCGATCTGCTCGAGGGTCATCTCGATTTCGACAATTTCACTGGTTACCGGAACGTTGTCGAGCGTGAAGGTTCGCATGCCCTCGCGAGTGATGACGGCGACCTCGTTGTCGTGCAGGTAGACCACGTTGGCGGTATGCTCGATTATGGCTGAGGCGTCCGAAGCCACAACGTACTCGTCCTTGCCCACTCCGACAATCAGCGGGCTGCCCTTGCGAGCGGCCACCAGTTTGTCCGGTTCGTCGGCGCACATTACGACTATGCCATACGTGCCCGAGACTTCCTGCAGGGCGGCCAGCACGGCCTCTTCGAGAGTATTGCATCCATCGTTATAGAACTCGC
>JADHXQ010000175.1 GCA_016782885.1 Phycisphaerae bacterium
TCCTACCGACATCCGGCACGATCGGCAAGCCTGGGAATAGCGGTAAGCGGACTCCGGATGGCCAGTATACGAACATCGCCTTTCCGATCAGGTTGTACCGCGGGACCGTCCCGAGCTTGTACTGGCGTTTTTTATCACTGTCGAAGAGCCTCAGCGACGGTGCGGCCTCGATCCATCCGCGCGAATCCAGGCTCTGGGGACTATTGTCTCCCAGCACGAAGAACTCGTCGAGATCCCTGTCATCGTCGTTCTTCCTGAGCGTGACAGGGTTGCCCGCAACTCCCCATCCGGGGTAACCGGGCTCGACCCTTGGCTTCTTGTTATCGGCGTAATCCATGAGGAAATCCGGATTGGCCTCGGAGGACCGGGAAAGCTTGGAATGCGTGTAGAAGACATCTCGCATCAGCTTGAAGTGGGCAAGTTCCAGCGGACCGCCCTCAGCTCCGATTCGGGCCCCCGGTCGCGGAAGCGGTGTAGTTGCGGCCTGCTCCAGTCGTTTTTTCAGATCCTTCAGCGCGACATGATAGTTCTCGTCGATTACTTTCTTTCCATCAACCCAGACCTTCACACCGTGGTCAACGTGGGCCAGTTCCACCTTGTGCCCCATGCCCGCCACCATAGGCGCCGTCTTGGCCCGGGCCCATTCGGACCAGCCGTTGGCGTCCGTCTTCGGTAAGGTGGTCCCAACGTCCAACATTTCGCGCGGTCTCCGGGAGACCGCAACACCCCCGTCAATATCGAAAACCGCCTTGACACTGAACCACAGACCGTCGAGTATGCACTCGGTGGACACCTTCTTCTCGCCGGGCCTGATAACAACCGAGAGTTTCAGATCACTACAGAGATTGTTTTCCCACTCAGGATTCCAGCGCTGGTCGTCATTGTATCCGTAGCGAGGTACGAACGCTTCCAGCATGGACTCTTTTTCAGCTTCCGAACGCGCCGCATCGTCCGAAGCATCCACGGCCTCTCGGATGCCTTTGAACGTCAGATAGCTGCATTCTCCAGAGCCTTTGAACGTGAAGCTCCGCCCGTCGGCTGTCTTGGCCCACGGACCGCTCCGCGTTTCGTCGCCCTCGTTCGGTATCGCCCATCGTCTGGGCGCATCGATCCGCGCACCATCCTCTTTCAGTTTCGTCAGGTCCGGTTGGTAGTCATTGTCGCAGATTACCTGCCACATCACCTCCTGGGCCCGGTCAGGTTTCCTCCGGATTTCCGGTTTGGGCATGGGCTTGTCCTTGTCCTTGATGTGGGGGGTCACAAAGACATCACCGTGGACGATCTCGATCGTTTCGCCGGGCAGGCCTATAAGTCGCTTGATGTAATTATTGGCGTTGCTCTGAGGATTCCGAAAGACCACCACGTCGAACGGTCTGGGCTCGACGAATCGATAGAGATATTTCATGACGAGCACGCGATCGCCGCCGTTGATGTACGTCTCCGACGCGTCAAACCGGTGGGTGCATGAGGGGCAGCACGCCCCCACGACTTGCGTCCGGGTGCGACGACTGACTGAACCGTGGTCAGACCGCCACCTGAAAGAATACTCGTACCCGCAGGCCGGGCAGACCAGGTCGTAGTGCTCGCCCATGAGCCTCGGCGCCATCGAACCGGTCGGTATCACAAACGCCTCGACCATGAACGCTCGAAGCACAAACGCCAGTATAATCGCCACCCACACACTCTCGACGGTGTCTCGGACGATGCTCAATTCATGCTGTCGCTTCTGTACTGATGTAGTCATAGGCTACCCAAAGTATCGACCACAGGCCTCCAAGCCAAGAGTTTCCCCACTTTTTACGCAGAACATTCTCAAAGGATCGCTATTTTACCACCCGTCTCCGCCAATGGCTACGACGCGGCAGGCCGGATGAACACGGATAAGGCGTTGTGGTTACGGCAACGACAACGGCTTCTTTCTACCACGGAAAACACGGAATGCACGGAAAGTAACGGCTACGTCTATGACTGTGGTCGTCGTCGTTTCCACTTCCGTGCCTTCCGTGTTTTCCGTGGTAGAAATGCCGTTACCGTCGTTGTTGCCGTAGCCGTGGCCGTGGCAATTCTGAAATCCGTGTTTATCTGTGTTTATCCGTGGCTAAGATCCAGATGTTCCGGAATCGCACCGCGCTGCCGTGGTCCTGCAGCATGATCGGACCGGGCTCGGGGCTTTCGGGGAATCCGGCGCCTGTCTTGCTCTTGACCACCACATTATTGTGAATGGCCACACCGTTATGAATCACCGTGATGCGGGCGTTTTCGACTTTCCTGGACTTCCCGTCAGCGCCTTTCTCGAATCGCGGCGAGCGGAAAATGATGTCGTAGCTCTGCCACACGCCCGGCTTGCTGCACATGTCCCTGTCCGGCGGTTTCTGCTTGTAAAGTTCGCCGCAGTTGCTCTTGCCGATCTCCGCACCGTGCGAGTTGACGATCTGGATCTCGTAGCGCCTCAGCAGGTAGATCCCGCTGTTAACGCTCCCGGCCGCGGGCAGGTTGAACTCGACGTGCAATTGAAAATCATTGAACAGCCTGCTGGTCTTGATACCCTGGATCCGCGGAGACTTAGGCCCCTTAAACGGTGTGACTTCCATGTACCCGTCCGCCAACTTCCAGTGTGCCTTGCCTCCGAGGCCGTTTACCCATTGAGCCAGATCCGTCCCGTCAAACAGCACGATCGCCCCATCCGGCGCCGTCGAAAATTTTTTCCCGCTATTCCCGCCCGCCCCATCGGGACTCTTCGCCCCGCACAAGTGCGCAACGCCTAAACAGAGTAACACAACCGCCAATGTAAAAAATGTCAAAATCCGTTTCATTTCATCAGTCTCCTGATATCAAAATCACTCACGATCACCAAGCCGCCCCTCCGGCCCGTTGAATCCGACAACAAGGTCGCTGCGGGAGGCATGGCTGTCAAGTCTCGACCTGAAGTTGTCAATCGCCGCGTGGAATTCGCCCCGATGATCCACGGACGCGGAGTTTTGTATATTTGGGAGTTGATATCCCAAATACACTCATCTATCATTCTTTCATGATTACGAGAAATATAGCGAAAGAAGTCAAGATTCTTCGTCGCGAATATCCTGTTATCGCCATCACTGGTCCGCGTCAGTCGGGTAAGACCACATTAGCCAAAGCGTTATTTCCCCGCAAGCCGTATATCAGCTTTGAAGATCCGCTGGTCCGGAGCCGATTCTCGGCCGATCCTCACGGATTTATGAAAAGCGTATCTGCTGACGGAGCGGTCATGGATGAGGTTCAGCATGTACCGGATCTGTTTTCGTATATCCAGGGAGCAGTTGACTCCGACCCGCGCACCGGACGTTTTATTCTCACTGGTTCACAGCAGTTTGGGATGATCGAGCGCATCAGTCAAAGCCTGGCCGGACGCATTGGACTGCTGGAGCTTCTTCCCTTTGACTTGAAGGAAATCAAGAAGATCGATCGAGAAGAACGGTCATTGGATCAGCAGTTGTTGTCGGGCGGTTATCCCGCCATTTACGACCGCCACATTCGCCCCCAGCGGTGGTATGCTGATTATGTGGCCACTTATATACAGAGAGACGTGCGTCAGATATCACAGATTCATAATCTGGACACTTTCACGTTATTCCTGAAGTTGTGCGCCGGACATGCGGGCCAGCTCGTCAACGCAAACAAGTGGGCCGCGGCATGCGGCGTCGATCACAAGACAATCAAACACTGGTTGAGCGTTCTGCAGGCAAGTTATGTTGTTCGGTTGCTCCCTCCTTACCATACGAATTTCAAGAAACGCCTGGTCAAAACGCCAAAGCTTTATTTTTACGATACGGGCCTGATATGCAGGCTCTTGGGTATTGACAATCACAAACATATTGCCCAGCACCCGCTCCGCGGAGCATTAGTTGAGAATTGGGTGTTCAGTGAACTGGTTAAAGGATTCCTTAATCGCGGGCGCGATGACAATCTGTTCTTTTGGCGCACCCACGGGGGTGAAGAAATCAACTTTATCGCCGATACCGGAAAAGAAACCTTGCTCGTCGAAGTCAAGGCGGGGGAGTCTCTTCATCCTGAATGGACCAAACCCATGCGTACGTGGATCCAGCGCGCCGGGGAGAAATCGGCTTGGCCTTGTGTAGTCTACGGAGGGGAAGATCGAAGTGTAATTCAGGACTGCACATTTCTGGGATGGCGGGATATAGGATCCATACAGAAACGATTGCAATAACGGTTCTGATATGCGTCCAGCTCAATTGTGTACGCAGTGCGTTCACAATCTGGATATCCGGTAAAACCTCCGCGAAACGAAGGCAGTGATGCAAGTGCCGCTTGCTCCTTGCAAAGGCCTTTGTATTGAGGATCGGTGTCCTTTTTCGTATCAGCGATACGACAATTTCGCGGTCCAGACAAACAGCGGCGACACAACATTACACCTTTTCCGGTACTACGAACGGTTTGCGGTATTTGCGTTTTACCAGGGCGTTGGCGGCTTTGGCGAACTGGCCGGTGAACTGCTCTTTGGCGGGGTCCATCGCCAGTTTCGCTCCGAGGGTCAGGCCTGCGGTCTTCAGTTCCACGCCGTTGGCGGCAAGGTGTGCCCGAGTCCGCTCGACGGCGTCGAGCACTTGGGCGTCCTTCCCGATTACGTCATTGACCTGCTCGATGGTTGCTGTCTTGCCGACTCGATACGAAATATTGCCCATGTGACACAGCGATGTCGACAAGTGCCCGTTCAGCATTGTGGTCTTCAGGTCGGATTGCTTACCGCTGCGCAGCGCCTTGATGAAATTCTCCTTGGCGTTAGGCCCGCTGCCGGAAAAACGCTTTACCGCCTTCCCCTGGCGATCGAACACAGTCAGTTTCTCCATATCCACATAGCCGTTCTCGCAAACGACGATCTCGCCATTGTTCGGCGATCCGCTGTTGTGGTCGCGGAGGAGTTTCATGCCCTTGCGCGACGTGGCGTTATAAACGTCCATCAGTTTGGAACCGGTTTTGCGCGGCAGGCCGCGAACCTCGAAGAGGATCGGGGCCGAGGCGTACTCGAAAAGCGTGATGTGCGTGTTGGGCGTCTGCCCGTCATCGTCGTATCCGTACCGCCCGCCGAAACTGATCACGCTGGTGGGGAGCCCTTTTTCGCCCATGGCCCAGCGGCAGGCGTCGAGATGATGCGGCCCGTTATTACCGATTTCGCCATTGCCCGTATCCCACTGCCAGTGCCAGTCGTAATGCAGTTTCTTTCGCGGCAGGGGTCCTTTGGGCGCCGGTCCGCACCAGAGGTCGTAATCCACCGACGCGGGCACTACCCCGCCGGCGGCGCCGACCTTGCCCATAGACCCCCGGCGCTTGTAAACCCAACTGTGGACCAGCAGTATCTTGCCCAACGTGCCGCTTTGGATATAGTCGACCGCCTTGCCCAGGGCGACGCTGGAGCGTTTGTCGAGATCGGCCTGCACCATCCGGTCGTATTTGGCGGCCGCCTCGACCATCTTGCGCCCTTCCCAGATATTGTGGGAGACCGGTTTCTCCACGCAGACGTGCTTTCCCGCCTGGCAGGCCCAGACCGTCGACAATGCATGCCAGTGATTCGGCGTGGCGCCGGAGATGGCATCGACATCCTTTTCCGCAAGCAGCTTGCGAATGTCGGTGTATGTGCGAACTTTCGGATTGGCCTTTCCGACGCGCTTGACGCTCCTTGCCAGGACCCCCCTGTCCGGATCGCACAGGGCCACGACCCGCACGCCGGGCATTTTGAGGTACTTGTTCAGGTGATCGCCCGTCCCGTGGGAGTTCAGCCCGACGACGGCAATACGAATATCGCCATTGGCTCCGATGGGCTTGGCCCAGAGGGGACCGGTCATTCCCGCCAGCATGCCCGCGGCGGTGGTGCCGACCGTCCGCTTCAAGAATCCCCGCCGCGTGGTTCGCCCGTAAGGTGTTTTCATATGTCAGTCTCCTATCGTGCAACGACCATACAACCCCGGCGCATCTGCGTCAACCAATCCGGAGGAGTCTCTCGATATACGCCACCGATTGCCCTGACGATGATTGGGGGGCGTTGTCACCGGAAGCGGAAGGCGTAGAGGTCCGCGTCCTTGAGCACAAACCGCAGGCGGATGGGCTTGCCGGTGAGTTTGCTTACGTCCGGTCCGTTCTTCCAGGCGACCGAGCCGTCGATCTCGTCGCCGTAGATCTCCTTGCAGTCGGCAAGGGCGTATCCGGACAGGGGCCTGCCCCCGGCGTCCTGGATTTCGATTCGCACGCTGCCTGCGGCGGAGGTCGCGTAGTTAATCTCCAGGCGCCTGCCCTTGAAGGTGATCGGTTTGGTCACCGCCGTCCCGCCCGACAGCGGGGCCTGGAGAGAGACGAAGCCGTCGACGCGGATGGTGTAGCGGCGGATCTTGCAGGCGGGCTCCTGGTAGTAGTGTTCGGTGGAGTAGATCGACAGTTCATCAGGCGCACCGTTGATGGCGGATTTCGTCACGACGATGCCCCATGCCGTCATGTTGTTGCGGTTGACCCAGCGCTGCTTCTGAGGGCCCGGGCGAATGAAAGCCTCGGTCCACCGCTTGAAAGCCCGCCCGTCGCGGCTGGTCATGAAAACACCGTCTGACAGACCCGGTTGTCCGAAGACTTTTCCCCTGCGATTCGGCAGGAACCGCTTGGGGAAACCCATGTAGATGTACGGTGCATGGAAATACGGCGAGATCTGGTTGGTGTACAGATGCTCTCGGGGCGCCCCGGGATACGACAGCCACACCGGGTCGGTCCACGTGCGGAAGTCCGCCGACGTGCAGGTCATGATATCGCGAACGCCATTGCGGAAACCCCGGTGGAATTCCACGTATCGGCCGCGAAGCGGGTCGTAAAACGCGAGATTCTGCGAGT
>JADHXQ010000176.1 GCA_016782885.1 Phycisphaerae bacterium
GTCGCCGGCGACCTTGAACCATGTCGTCCCCTCGGCCCCGTTTCCGCTTTCGGAGATTATTCCGGGATACTCACCGGCGATCTTCGTCTGCCAAGCGGCGGGTTTCGCCGACGGACCGTCCAGAGTATTGTTGCATCCGACCACAAACCCGATCGAGATCGCCATGAACAAACCAAACAGTAGATTAGTCTTCATTTCGTTATCCTTTCGCAGTTAGCGGTTAGTAGAATCTTCGAAGCCTACAAAACTACGACCCGCCGGTCAATTATCACCACGGGTTAATTGGCGTAGAAAACGGAGGCTAGAAAACGGGTCGTGGTTTGCAGCGGCGAAAATGCAAACGAAAACTCCACGAGCAGGCGGTCCTGCGGCGTGGCCCAGGCGACATTGGTCGCCACCAGCCCGCCGCCGGCGGACCGTGCGACCCTCAGGCACTTGCCCGCGGCGCCGATGCCGCCTGCAACGACGGATGCCGACGGCTTGGAGCCCAGGAACCTGCGCCAACCCGGCGGCGGCTGACCGGCGGGATGGGCGTTGAAGTCTTCATTGACGAGGTCAGCAGCGAGCAGCCCACCGTGGCAGGCCGCCAAGAGCACAATGACCGCGGCGAGGGGTCCCTTAATCATGTCAATCCTTCCAATCGAAGTTTAGCTATGAACTATCTGGGGCCTTCCGCCGACGCGCGATATATGTATTAGTGGTACTGTATTTCACAGTTCGCACGTTCGATCTCTGTGAACCAAATGTGACATTCCGCTCACAGGCCAAATCGCCGTAAACGGTCGAACCGGCTGGCTTAACGCCCGATTATGCGCACGTCGCGCCCTGTCACTCTTCGCCCGCCTGTGAACCTCGCCAATCGACCGAATCGGATCGCTAGAGGGTCCAGCCTTTGCGGTATTCCTTGTTGATGAAGTTGTCGGCTTTGGGGCAGTTGACGGCTTTTAGGTTCTTTGCGTCCCAGTTGATTTTCTCGCCGGTGCGGTAGGCTACAACGCCCAGCAGCACCGTCTCGGTCAGCGTACCGGAATAGTCGAAATTGCACGTCGTCGCGGCGCCTGTCTTGCAGGCTTCGAACCATTCTTTGTGATGGCCTATGGAGGCGGGAATCGTCGCGGCGGGCGGCTTGGCGGTTGCGAACTTTTCTTTCGGCAGGAGTATGCGCGAGTTGTAGTTCGCCAGGACCATACCCTTGTCGCCGACGAACAGTATCCCGCTGCGCCATTTCTTCGCGGCGGAGCCCAGGGGCGCCAGGAGTTCGGTCAGACCCGCGGGCTTCTTGCCGCCGTCGGACCAGGTCATCGTCACGGGGGCGAGCTTGCCTCCGTCGCGCGCGGGGAATTTGTAGATTATCTTCAACCATCTCGGCGTGCTCTCGGGGTGTTGGGGCGGGCCTTCGGCTTCGACGCTTGCGGGATGGCGCAGCTTCAGCGCCCAGAACGGGAGGTCCATGTAATGGCAGCCGAAATCGCCGATCCCGCCGGTGCCGAAGTCGCGCCAACCGCGCCATCGCCCGGGCAGGTAGCACGGGTGGTAAGGGCGCTCCCGCGCCGGACCGAGCCAGAGGTCCCAGCTAAGGTTCCCGGGAACCGGCGGGGTGTCCTTGGGGCGGCCGCTCACGCCGTAGCTCACCGTATGCCACACATGCACCTTCCCCACCGAGCCGATCATCCCGCTCTGGACGATCTCGACGACGCGGCGATAGTTGCTGTTGGCGTGGATCTGCGTGCCCATCTGCGTGACAAGTTTGCCCTTGGCGGCCAGTTCGATCAGCGTGCGGCATTCGCCGACGGTATGCGTCAGCGGTTTTTCGCAGTAGCAGTGTTTTCCCAGCCTCATCGCCGCCGCGGCCGCCGGGGCGTGCGTGTGGTCCGGCGTGCTGACCACCACCGCGTCGATCTGGTTGTGCATCTTGTCGAGCATCTTGCGGAAGTCGGCGAATTTCTCGGCTTTGGGAAACCCTTTCGCCGCCCCGCCCAACCGGTTGGCGTCCACGTCGCAGAGGGCGACGATGTTCTGGCTCTTGACGCCGCCGAGGTTCGCCCCGCCCCGCCCGCTGACGCCTATGACCGCGATGTCGAGCTTCTCGTTGGGCGAACTGCTCTTGCCTGAGACCGTCCCGCCGGAATCCATCGTCGCGGCAGCAGCGACCGCCCCCGCAAGAAAACCTCGACGTGTTGTGTAATATTCCATATCTGTCTCCATTCGAATACCCACTATATCAGAGCCCCACCGCCCTTGCACTAAGGTATTCGAGCTTGCCGCGGGCCGCCGAAGCGATACAATAGGCAAACAAACTCGATACCACTACACCATTGACGCAAGGAGACAATAATGACTATGTCATACGCCAAGAGATTGTCCGTGATGGCCTTGGGCTTTTCGCTAGCCCTGGCGATGTTGATCGGGTCGGCCGCCGCCAAGGACGGCCAACCCAGAGAAAAGAAGAACCGCGGCGCCCGGGCAAAGAAGGTCCGCGGCGGAGCGAAGAAAAACGCCGATGGCGCCAAGCCAAAACGGCGTGAGGGCGAGCGGCCCGGGCAGGTCAAAACCGTGGAAGCCATCGTCGCCGATCTGACCGCGGAACTCAACCTGACCGACGAGCAGAAGATCAAAGTTGCAGAGATCATCAAGAAGCACATCCGGACACTCGGCGCCGCCAAAGGTAAGGGCAAGGGCCAGAACAAGGACAAGGCCCCGGGCAATGCGAAAAAGCCCAGAGGCAAGAAGAACCAAGGCGCCGCCAAGGGTGGCGCCGGGCCTGAGATCGATCGCTTCTAGCGGTTACTTGTTCCCGGCGAGTACCGCGATGCTTATGTCCTTTCCGTCAGGACTGGTGCATCTCAGTATGGGAGCTGCCAAATGAATAATGCTGGAACGTGGAGTCGGTTGTCGATATGGCTGGGTACGGTTCTCTGGGCGGTGGTCATCGCCTCAGGCGCCGAGGCGGGAGCGGTGTTCCACGTATCGACCCGAGGCGGCGATGGCGGTCCGGGCACGCAAGCCAAGCCATTTGCCACGATCGCCCGGGCGCAGAAGGCGGTCCGCCGGACGATCGCTGCGGGTCTGAAAGGCGACGTTACGGTGGTGATCGGCGCCGGGGTGTATGAGCCGGCGGCCCCGCTGAAGTTCGGACCGGGCGATTCGGGTACGAAGCAGCATGCGGTAACCTACCGCGCCGCGGGCGACGGGAAGGTACTCGTCAGCGGCGGGCGGAGGATCACCGGTTGGAAACGGGGAGCGGGAAAACTCTGGACTGCGAGCGTCCCGGACGTCAAGGCGGGCAAGTGGTATTTCAGGCAGTTGTTCGTCGACGGGCGGCGGGCTACGCGAGCACGAACGCCCAACGCGGACGCAAAGGCCTCCCACCTTAAGCTGACCGGCTCTACGCAAGCCAAGGACCTCAAAACATGGCGGCTAGGTCTGCCGCCCGAACACGTGGACGAGTGGAAGAACATCTCGGACGTCGAGATCGTCATACACGGTAACTGGGCGATCAATCGGAAGCGCCTGCAGGCAGCTGACGCGAAGACCGGCGCCATCACGCTGGCCCCACCGCACGCCAAACCGATCCCGTGGAATCGCCCGAGCAAGGGCAGATACTGCTACCTCGAAAACGCCCTGGAGATGCTCGACCAGCCAGGCGAGTGGTATCTCGACCGCAAGAGCGGCGTGCTGACCTACCTGCCGCTCGAAGGTCAGGACATGACAAAGGCCCGCGTCGTCGCACCGGTCCTGAAGCGGCTGGTCGAGATCGTCGGTACGCCCGACAAGCCGATCCGCAATTTGCGCTTTCGCGGGATCAGTTTCGAGCACACTGCCTGGCCGCTGCCGGCGGGCGGATATCACGGTATCCAGGCCTGCCATTTCTCGACGACCGGTAAGAACCCGACGGGGCGGCGATGGTGGGGCATCGAACCGGCGATCTTCTGCGAGTTCGTCGATCGTGTGAGTTTCACTGACGGCGAGGTCGCGCACACCGGCGGCTCGGGCGTCTACTTCAGCAACGGCTCGGCGAACTGCGAGATCATCGGAAACCACATTCACGACATCGCGGCCAACGGGATCATGCTCGCCGGGGCGAACAACGAGAAACTCGTGCCCAAGGGCAACCGCATATGTAATAACCACGTCCACCACCCGGGCGCCGAGTACTTCGGCGCCTGCGGGATATGGGCGGGATTCGCCCAGGGGACGACCATCGCCCACAATCTCGTTCACGACACGCCGTACACCGGGGTCTCGGTGGGCTGGCAGTGGAACCCGACGCCGACGGCGTGCAAGAAGAACCTCATCGAGGCCAACCACATTTATGACGTGATGAGAACACTGGCCGACGGCGGATGCATTTACACGCTCGGCTTCCAGCCGGGCACGGTGCTTAGGGGCAACTGGCTCCACGACGTACACCGAAGCGCGCACACGCACGGAGGCGCGCCGAATAACGGTATCTTTGTGGACGAGGGCTCCAAGGGATTCCTGTTCGATCGAAACGTGATCTACAAGACAAGCGGCCGGCCGGTGCGGTTCAACCAGTGCAGGCGCCAGTGGCATACGTGGAAAGATAACATCATGGGCGACAAGGCGCACGCGGCCGCAAAACAGGCCGCCGCGAAGATCACCGCCAACGCCGGGCTGGAACAGAAGTACCGCAAGCGATTGCTCGCCGGCGTGAGTAAATAGCCTTGAGGCGGGAGGCCTATCGGCAAACGCCCGATCTCGCCATGCCCTCAGGCTCTCTGCCGTCTCCCGGCCTTCCGGTTAACGCACTCGTTCGGAGAGGACCCTATAAACGGCGAAATTCGACATCGGCGGGGAAGGGATAAAATCAACCGGCCCGACCGCACCTTTAGTTCGCATCTCGACAATGTACAATAGGGTTAAATACAAACCTGTTCTGCGAGGCCATCGGCGAAGCCAGAAAACCTATCCTTGAACATTTCTCCGCCGCCAAACCATCGCTAAACCACCCAAAGCGAGCAGCGATAGTGTGACCGGTTCGGGGATGACCTCCAACGTGATTGCCGGGACATAGCTGCCGCCAGCGAAGTCAGCGGAGGCGACCTCGTAACGTTCGCGAGGAGAGGCCGCAAGTGCGGAATCGAAGTTAAGCCGCACTATTGCATAATCACCCCCTTGAGCGCCACTGTCGTAGACGTCTCGCAGGAATGCCAGGAGATTGCCATCTCCGATTTGATTGGTGCTATTGCTGACCTTGGCTCTATCGGCTCACCTGACATGCCGGCGACAAGACAGGCCTGTGTGTCCCCATGCTGCCCCGGAACCCCATTGAGGTTGGCGGAGCCGTCGGCCGTGTGCGACTTGATCTCAAGAGTCTCGGCGCTGACTTGAAAGGGCATCAGCGCCAAGCTCACGACAGCCACGCATACGATCTGAATTACTCTTTTCATCGCTTTACCCTTTTATGCTGAGGTTACTTGCACACTCCTCCACGTTTCCTCCACCGAACCAGTACCCCAAAGTCATACGGTCCCCCTGATTGCCAGATCACAGTGTGGACCGTGCCAAATTCGTTCACCCACGAATACCCAACGATATCGCCGTTGTTGTTGATGTCATAGGCATTGCTATGTGACGCCGCGGTACTACCTGGGAACGGGTCTGGCCAGACGGACGACTCGGAAACCCACGTCGAATACGGGCTGAAACTTGTAATAGCCCCAGCGCCATGAGGCCCGCGCCTTGTTCGGGCGATCGCGCCACGAGCCGCCGCGAATAACCTTGCGCTGAATCCCCGAACCACACTTGCCATAGTCTGACAAAGTCCATTCCGAAACATTGCCAAGCATGTTGTGCAAGCCCCAGGGATTGGGAAGGTATGACTCAACCGAAGCGGTCACCATGTTTCGATCGGAGATCTTCTGATCTCGCGGAAGGAAATCCCGGTTGTAATCGGCAAATCCCTTCATAGAAGTATCCGCCAGATTTGCGTACCTGGAATAATCGGACCCCAACTTGCCGAAGAAATGCGGAGTATCCGTTCCCCCGCGACAAGCCCATTCCCATTGCTCTTCGCTGGGCAGAGTGTAGGTGCCGCCGGTCTTTTTCGACAGCCAGGCGCAAAATGACATCGCCTCCTCCCAGGTCACCCGCGATACCGGCTGGGCGGGCAGATTAACACGAATTCCTATACCGCCTTTCAGCACGCCATGAACATCGATATAACGCGTGTTGTGCCGAGGATCGAACAGGTTATACATCTCGTTGGATATCTCCGTGGCGCCGATATGGAACGCTTCCTTGATCCGGACTTCACGGCGCGGACCCTCATCGATATACCCCTTGTCGGACCCCATCACGAAAGCCCCCGCCGGAATTCGCACCAAATCCAGTGTTATCTTATCGCTCAGGCTGACCTTTTCCACGACCGGCGGAGTATTGACCTCAAAAGGCCAACCCTCAACTTTGACCGGGCCCCTGGCCTCGGAGCCCAACTCGACAGCCCGGCGCGGTTCGGGCGGAGTCAACGGAACATACTTTGGGCCCGAGCGGGAAAGGACCATATTCGCCGTCTCGTTTTCGGCGCCCTTGGCGACCTCGCCGTCCTCTTCCAAAAACGCATATTTTTTCCGCAATTCGGCGCGTAACTTCCGTTCGGCTTCCAACTTCACCTTGTCGAACTTGGGTTGCTGGGCCCAGGTTCCGTAAGCCTGCACATTCATGTCAATCCATGTCACGAGGCGATCCCAGTCCTCGGCGCTGAGTTTCACATCGTAATGCCCCTTCTCGAGTATCTGGATCAGTTCGCTCGTCG
>JADHXQ010000177.1 GCA_016782885.1 Phycisphaerae bacterium
ATCCAGGAACGTCTGATGTCGATTCTGGGTCTTGAGAACAAGGAAAACACGGTTTTAGGGTAAGGATCGTTGCGACATAATCCTTGTTGACAGCAACAGATACACAACCCGCTCCCCGTAACTAGGAAACTCGGGCTAGAGTGTCCAGAAGGATTGGATTGCGATCGACGTCCGATCCGCACGCCTTGAGAATCCGCACCGCGTCGGCGCCGTCTCGCAATTCCGGGTTGGGGTGGGTGGCGAGGATTCGTGCAAGATCGTTGGCAGCCGCCAGGAAATTGGGCGATCGCCGCAACACCTTGCGATACGTCCGCACCGCTTTTGCCGCTTGCCCGGTGTACAGCAGCAGCGCCGCATATTTGCATCCGGCGCTGCCGCGTGCGGGATCGATTCGGAAGGCCTCACCGTAACGCTCGCGAGCTTCATTCAAACTGCCCGCCTTAGCCAAAGCCAATCCCTGTTGGGTCAATGCGGTCGCGAGGTTCGGATACGTTTTGGGGTAATTCGGATCGAGTTTGATCGCCCGCCGGTAGTGTTCGATCGCCTTGGACAGGTCGCCCCGTTTGGTCAGGGCTGCGCCCAGATTGTTGTGTACTGAGGCCAGTTTGGGATCTACTTCCAGCGCCTGTCGGAACAGAGTGATCGCTTCGGACAGCTTGTCCCGCAGCATCATCACCACGCCGAGACGTTCGTAAAGGTCGGCTCTGGCGGGGGCGACGCTCAGCGCTCCACGGAACTCGACTTCGGCTTCGGCCAGTCGCTTTTCCCCCAGCAGTATCGTGCCGATTCCCATCATCGCCGTGGCGGTCTTGGAAGGGTCGCGGCGCATCGTCTCACGAAACTGTGCGATTGCTTCAGTACTTTTTCCAGCGCCGCGAAGCGCATTTCCCAGCGCTAATTGCCATTTCGTGACGTGAGGCAGCCGCACCAGCAGACGACGCCACTGGCGGACCGCCCGTTTGAAGTCTTTGTGTGCGCCCAGAAAGATGGCGTAATCGAGGCGTACTTCGAGCGAATCGGGCGATCGCTCCAGAGCTGCGACGTAGGCTTCACCTGCCGCCCGCAAGGCTCCGGGGGCCTTACACTGCTCGACCAGGCATTTGAGTTCCTCCCACCGTGCAGCGCGACGCGATTCGTGGTCCAACTGGTCGGTAAACGGCGGGCTGTTCTGCAACTTGTCGATGTCGCGACGCATCCGGTAACGGTCCCAAACGGTCAGTGGTATCTCAGCAAGGCAGCGCCCCATCGCGGGGAACGTCGCTTCGCCGCTGGCGCGATTGCGGATCGCCTCGGGAAGGATCGGCGCGATTTGCTCGAAAACCGTCTTCGCCAGCAGGTAGTTGCCCTCGGGGTTCAGGTGAACGTGTTCGTAGAACAGTTCGCGGCCCGGGAGCCGGTGGGGCGTCTGCTCGAACGCTCGCTCGACATCGGCCAGGAAGATGCGCTGGTCGGTTCGGTTGGCGACGACTTGTCGAACGATTCGATTGATGCTTGTGTCGGCGCGAAATCGCAGGGCGTCGAGATCGCGCGCCAAGAGGAAATGCTCCCTGGCCTTCTCGGGCTGCTTCGTTGCCAGAAGACTACGACCCAGGAGGAAATGCAATTCGGCGTGGCGGTCGTCCAATTCCGCGGCGCTGCGGAGATCATCGACGGCCCGGGCGTGGTCTCCCGCATTGGCTCTAGTTCGGGCCGAACGGACCAGGTTCTCCCATGTTGTCCGCCGGGCTCCGGTCAGGTCGGGGCGGTGCATTGAGGCGAACGGAGGCGAGTCCTTCAGGTTGGTCGCCACGGTGCAGACAACGATCGGCGTCGCGGCGTTGTGCGCCACATCGCACACCTTGTCGAGGTTTGCGCGGAAATGCTCGTAGACGTCCTGCAAGCGCGGGTCGGCGGCGGCGACACGACGGTCGTGGAACATCTCCATGCCTTTCCAGTGAATCGACTGGTCGCTGTCCGAACCGATGAGGGCGTTGACGAGTTGCCCGATCCGGGTCGATTTGACGTAGATGCTCGCGCGAATTACGGTAAGGTTCGGAGAAAAATCAGCGAAAACCGTTCCGGTTCCGTATGGACCGACGACCTCGTTGTTGCCCATGTAGACGACGAACAGGTCGGGATCGCGGCTGGCCGCATCGCGTGCGATCGGCAGCACAACGTGTGAGTTAATAGCCGTCATCGCCGCGTTGACCACCTCGAACTTGACCCCCGGATAGCGTTGCTGCAGCATCGTCTGCAAGAAACGCCCGAATCCCAAAGTCCAATCGGGCGTACCGCGTGCGGTCGATCCGCCCAGGATGAAGATCCGATACGCATCCCTGGACTTCTCGCTCGATAGTTCGCAAGGAACCGGTTCTCGGGCTATCGCCTTTGGAAAGAAACGCCATCCGAACCGTGGGTTTGTGGTGTATGCGTCACGGTCGTCGATTTTCATGAAGAAACCGGTGGGATTCCCATACCCGAAAACTCGTAGACCGCCTTCCATGAGGAGGATGCAGAGGAGGGGAATGCACGTTGCGGTCAGAATCCGAAAGAGCCATTTTCTCCGCCTGGAGACCTTCCGTTTTTGCACTGACGTTGAATCTGAGTTTTCGTGGGGAAGCGGTCGGGTCATGGTCTAATTACCTTGATTCTCCCGAATGCCCGGGATTGTCGGTTCCATCGACGCTCTTATCCGACAAAGGCGAGAAATAACTCGCATTTTTCGGCTCATAAAGAAGAACCTTGTCACCAAGGGCCTTCTTCAACGGCCTGACCCTAAACCGTCCGAGACCCGACAATACAGATCGGACAGAGCACTAAATCTCCAGGGCGCCGATTATCTCGGTGATGGCGCCGTGCCCGTGGCGCTGGAGGTACTCTACGATTCCATCCCGGATGCCCGTCAGGCATGCGGGGTCGACGAATAGCGCCGTACCGACCGCCAGGCCGGTCGCGCCGGCCAGCAGGAACTCCAGGGCATCGTTGGCGTACTGGATACCGCCCATGGCGATGATGGGCACGCCTGCGGGTGATGCTACCTTGCGATAGACGCTGTGGACCATATGGACGGCCACCGGGCGGATGGCCGGACCGCTCAGGCCACCGGTAACGTTGGCCAAAACCGGCCGCCGCGTCTCGGTGTCGATCGCCATTCCGGCAAGCGTGTTTATCATGCTCAGGGCGTCGGCGCCGGCGTCGACTACGGCGGCGGCGATTGACGATATGTCAGTAACGTTCGGTGAGAGTTTCACGATCAGGATATTCTTGCCGCAGACTTCCTTGATCCGTGCGGTTATCTCAGCGGCCTGGGCGCCGTCCGTACCGAACTGGATGCCGCCGGCCTTGACGTTCGGGCAGGAGATGTTCAACTCGATTCCGCGAACGACCGGTACGTCATCCAAGGCCGCCGCCACCGCGACGTAATCGTCGATAGTCGTTCCGGCGACGTTCACGAACACGGGCAGGGCGAGCTTTTCCAGCAGCGGGACCTTCTGGTCCAGGAAGACATCGAGCCCCACGTTGGCCAGCCCGATCGCGTTGAGCATTCCCGCGCGTGTCTCGACGACACGTTCGTAATCGTTGCCCTGGCGGGGCTCGAGCGTTATCGACTTGGTGACAAAGGCGCCGAGGGTCGTAAGGTCCACGAAATCGGCATACTCGTCGGCGTACCCGCACGTACCGCTGGCGGTCATCAGCGGATTGGCCAGTTGCACGCCGGCAATGTCTACACTCAGGTCGATATCCAATTTTCTGTTTCCGTTTTTCGCAGTTACCCGAGCGCCGCGACCGCCCGGGCCACTTCAGCAGCGTTGATGTCGTCGAAGATATCCACCTTCCCGATCGCGGCGGGAAGAACCATTCGCACCCGCCCGCCGCGGGCCTTCTTGTCCCGCTGCATCACGTCCCACACCTGTTCGGCATCCAGTCCGCTGTATGTTGTTGGCAGTTCGAGCGCCTCCAGCGCGTCGCGCACGCACGCGGCGTCAGCCGGCGCGATCAGCCCGCGCGAAACGGCCATGTCGTTGGCGGCTATCATACCCAGCGATACGGCGGCGCCGTGGGAGATCGTTCCGTATCCGACGATGGTCTCGATGGCGTGCCCGACGGTGTGCCCGAAGTTCAGGTGCGCCCGCTCGCCTGCTTCGCGTTCGTCACCGGCGACTACTGCCGCTTTTATCGCGACGTTGCGAGCGATCAGATCGCACATCACGTCGCATTGGCAGTCGAGTATCGCGCGGGTGTTGTCGGCGATGAAGTCCAGCAGCGTTGCATCGCGGATTACCGCATGCTTAACGCACTCGCCCAGTCCGCTCCTGAGTTCTTCGGGCGGGAGGGTTTTGAGTGTTTCAACGTCGACCAGCACGCCCGAAGGCTGGTAGAACGCGCCGATGAGGTTCTTGCCCGAGGCGTGGTTGATTCCCGTCTTTCCGCCGACCGAAGCATCCACGTCGGCCAGCAGGGAAGTGGGGCACTGCATCCATCGCACGCCTCGCAGCGTACTGGCGGCCACGTATCCGGCGACGTCGCCGGTAACGCCTCCACCGCAGGCGACGATCAGCAGGTCGCGGTCGATGGCGGGGGCGATCGCAAAAATCGCGTCGATCAGGTCCGAGAAACTCGCGAGGGTCTTGTTGGCCTCGCCGGAGGGGTATTCAAACATCGTCGCGTTAATACCGGACGAGGCAAGGGACTCAACCGCCCGCCGTCCGTAACTCGACGCGATGTTCGAATCGGCTATAACTGCCGCCTGGCGAACCGATCCCAATTCACCGGCCGCTGCGCCAAGGGAATCGAGCAGGCCCGCGCCGACGCGAACGTCGTAACTGCGGGCGCCAAGTTCAACTTTTATCGTCTGTTCCATCAGCCTTTTTTCTCTTGTTCTCGAATGCCTTCACTGCATCCACCAGGGCGGGGTCCACCGGTTCGGCGCTCTGTTCGTCGGGCGGAAGGTCATCGTCTTCGATGTTGCGAAGCGGGGTATACTTTACGGTCCCCGCCGCACCGGTACCGATGGGAAGAGACTTTACGCGTTTGGCCTGCCTGCGGACAATAAACAGGGCTATCACCAGCAGGACCAGCGCGACAATTACCGTGTTGCTTAAACCTCCGGTCGGTGACGTCGGGGCGGCGGCGGTTTTCGCCGGTTTCAGATAGTACGCCAGCACCAGCGGGTAGTCCCTGACTTGACGATCGGACTGGTTGGATCTGATCGTTTCCTGCCTGAAAGTTTTGTAGTATACCCCCGCCAGTTCCAGAGATCTTCCGCGATCGCTGTAGAATTGCTCCCCGGAAGTGGTCGTACCACTGGGCTCACCCAGCAGCTTCGTTGGATCGACCACGGAGTAGACCACGAGGTCTTCTGCCTTGGTGCTGTCTTCGGAGACGTGCCACCCGGCCATGTACCACACTTTCGCGCCTCTGGGCCAGTCGGGACGAGCATCCCAGTACTTGGATCCACTGACGAGTTCTCGCGATTTGAAAACCGTCATGGTCACACGAATCTTCTGGGCTCTGTAGCGATTGGGGTAGTCGGTCAGGTGACCGACGGCAGGGGATTCCAGGGACGAGTACTCCTTGGCGGAAGCTTCGGGATCGACCAGTTCCGCGGTCCGGGCAAGCATCATGAAGAAGGCGGTCTCTCTCCAATCCTGCCCGTCCCTCACGGCCGACAGCGCCGCCTTCTGTCGATGGGTCAACTCGATGGCGGCTTCGGAGATGTTGTCCGGCATGAAGGGGCGTGTGGTCGGGGTCTCGACTGGCACAGTGGTCGGTTGGGTGGCCGGTTCGACCGCTCCGGTTTGAAGCGGCATCGCGCAAACAACCATGACCAGCACCATCACCGGTCTGATACGCCTGAATCGTTTGGATTCCGCTGCTGTCTTCATATCCGCGATTCTAAACAAATCACCGCCGATTGCAACCGCACGCCTGAAGGAGAGTCTCGCCGGCGGGGCTTATGGACAGCATGAGACCGGAGGTTCGGATAGCGATATGTTATAATTAGATCGGACCGACTTGTGGAACGGCCGGTTTTTTGCCGATATGAATGCTGAAGGAGACGTAAAATGAAACGAACCAGAAAACTTCTGATGGTAGTTGGTATTCTTGCCTCTTCGTTTGCGGGCGGGGCGGTTTCACACTGGATCATGTCGGAGACGCCCCAGACCGCCGCCGCCAAGTCCAGCACCAGGGAAACTGAGGACGCGATGAGGTGGTCTTTCGCCAAACCTGTCTTCACGCGAAAGCTTACCGTGGGCGAACCGAAAACCAAGGCCTCGGGAACGATAGACGGCAGCGGTATGAAGCTCTACGACTCCAGCGGGAGGGTGCGCATTCGCCTGGAAAGCGCCGGCGGGAAGATGGCCCTGTCCGACAGCGGAGGGAAGGATCGCGTGACATTTGGAGCGATCAAGGGGGGAGATACGGGGATGGCGTTGCTGGACGCATCAGGGCGCCCGCGCATCCAACTGGACTCGCGCGGACTGAAAATCTTCAACGCTTCGGGCAAGGAAGTGGGCAGTTTCGGATTCCAGAGTGATGGAACAATGGGCGTTTCAGTAGCCGACAAGAGCGGAAAGCTCAAGCGAATCGATATCGAGAAGAAAGACCCGAAGTAAACTCCCCGGGTGTGAGAATATTTTCTGGCGAAAATATTCTCACACCCAGAGCAGGCGAGCAGGTGAGCAGGCGAACAGGTGAAACGACAACAACAGAACCTAACAGCAAACAGGACCATCGAATACGCTGCTCGCCGGCGGTCTC
>JADHXQ010000178.1 GCA_016782885.1 Phycisphaerae bacterium
GCGGATCAAGCCCGTGGGGGTAAGGGGGGTTTTTGCGCCGGGAACCGGTGATCTGGCCTCCCTGACGCACAACTGACGTTCCGGGCTAATTTGCCGCATTCAACCCGCCAAATTCAAGACTGGTGAGAAATGCGGGCTATGCTGTCAAAATGTGTTTTTCTGGCGTACAAGGTGCGCAAGCTGGCAGGTTTTACCGTGCGGTTCAACTCTTTCGTAATTTACTAACATGTTATAAGTGCTCAGCTTAGGCTTTACGGCACAGGGCTTGCTATAACTACTATGCGGTAGTGTTATCGCAGCCAGGCGGGCTGCAATTTTGCCCCCTGGCGGGAAGTATAGCTAATTACAGAAGAGACAAGAGATTGTGTGATCTTGTCTACGAACCACTAACAAGGAGAATTCGCAGATGGCTGCAAAGCAGTTAATGTTTGAAAGCGATGCCCGAGAGGCCCTCCTGATCGGCGTGCAAAAGCTGGCCAGGGCCGTCAAAAGCACTCTGGGACCACGCGGGCGAAACGCCATCCTCGACAAGGGATGGGGTCCGCCGACGGTCACCAAAGACGGTGTTACGGTTGCAGAGGAAGTCGAACTGACCGACAAGACCCAGAACATGGGCGCCCAGTTGGTCAAGGAAGCCGCCTCAAAAACCTCCGACGCCGCGGGTGACGGGACAACGACAGCCACGGTTTTGGCGGAGGCGATCTTCACGGAAGGATATCGCAATCTGGCCGCCGGCGCCGATGCGATGTCGCTGGCGCGTGGAATCCGGCGCGCCGTCGATGCGGTGGTTGACGCCCTTGCCGACATGGCTACGCCCGTCAAAGACGACGACGACATTCGCAATGTCGCCTCCGTCAGCGCCAATAACGATCCGGGCATTGGCAAGATGCTGGCGGAGGCGATGAGCAAAGTCGGACGCGACGGAGTGATCACTGTTGAAGAAGGCAAGAGCATGGACACGGTCGTTGATGTCGTCGAAGGCATGCAGTTTGACCGGGGATATCTCTCGCCGCACTTCGTAACCAATCCCGACGACATGGAAGCGGTCCTCGAAAAACCCCTGATCCTCATCTACGAGGACAAGATCTCCAACGTAACAAAGCTCGTTCCGCTGCTGGAGAAGGTCGCCAAAGCCAAACGCGCGCTGTTTATCATCGCCGAAGATATAGAGGGCGAGGCGCTGGCGACCCTGGTGGTCAACAAGCTGCGAGGAATCCTGTCTGTCGGCGCAATCAAGGCGCCGGGATACGGCGACCGCCGCAAAGCCATGCTCCAGGACATCGGGATCCTGACAGGCGGAAAGGTGTTCACCAAGGACCTCGGTATCGATCTGGCGACGATCGAGCCGGCGGACCTGGGAGCGGCCAAAAAGGTCACTGTCGACAACAACACCACAACGATCATCGAAGGCGCCGGGGCGACCGCGGATATCCGCACGCGGATCGATATGATCCGCAACGATATCGAAACGACCGAAAGCGACTACGATCGCGAGAAGCTCCAGGAGCGCCTCGCCAAACTCGCCGGCGGTGTGGCCCAGGTAAACGTGGGCGCCGCCACCGAGTCTGAGATGAAGCAAAAGAAGGCCCTCATCGAAGATGCCCTGCACGCCACGCGAGCGGCCGTCGAGGAAGGAATCCTGCCCGGCGGCGGTGTGGCGCTGGTTCGCGCCAGGAAGGTCCTGGCGGATCTGAAGGCCCAAGGCGACGAGAAGACGGGCGTGACAATCGTCTTCAAGGCCCTGGTCGAACCGCTCAAACAAATAGCCGTAAACGCCGGTGAAGCCGGGCCCGTCGTCCTGAGACAGGTCGAGAAGGGCAAGGGCAACGTCGGTTTCAACGCCGACACGCTGCAATACGAAGATCTTTTCGCTGCCGGCGTGATCGATCCGGCCAAGGTGACCCGCGCCGCACTGCAGAACGCCGCATCGGTGGCGACGCTGCTGCTGACTTGCGACGCCGCGGTCAGCGAGATACCCCGGGACGAACCTGCAGGAGGCCCGGGCGGCGGTATGGATGGCATGGGCGGTATGGGCGGCGGCATGGGCGGTATGGGCGGCATGGGCGGCATGGGCGGTATGATGTAGAGTTCCCTGGCATGGCGCGATCCGCCGGACCATCGAAGAGACATTGGAAAAAAGTGCAAAGCAATCAGTTTTAACCTCCAGATCCAGGAGATCATGAAAATGGCAGTAAAACCTTTAGATGACAGAGTTCTCGTAAAGCAGTGTGACGCCGAAGAAGTAACCGCCGGCGGGATCGTTCTACCGGATTCGGCTCAGGAGAAGCCTCAGCGCGGTATCGTTTCAGCTGTCGGACCGGGCAAGTTGCTGGACTCCGGCGAGCGTGCAAAACCGTGCCTCAAGAAGGGCGACGAGATCTTCTACGCCAAGTATTCCGGAAGCGAAGTCAAGATCGACGACGAGGATTACGTCATCCTGCGCGAGTCGGACGTGCTGGCGATATTGGGCTAGAGCTTTCGGCGACTAACCGGTAAAACAACAAACCAATCTACCAAGGAAAATACAATGGCTGCAAAGCAAATGCTTTACGACAGTGATGCCCGCTCAGCGATGCTGGACGGCGTATCGAAACTGGCGGCCGCCGTCAAGATTACACTGGGGCCCACCGGACGCAACGTACTGTTGCAGAAATCGTTCGGGGCGCCCAAAGTCACAAAGGACGGCGTGACGGTTTCCAAGGAAATCGACCTGCCCCATCCGTTCGAGAACATGGGCGCCAAGATGGCAAACCAGGTCGCCTCGAAGACCAACGACGTCGTTGGCGACGGAACGACCACCGCGGTGGTGCTGGCTGAGGCTATCATGAGCGAAGGGCTCAAGAACGTAACGGCCGGCGCGCATCCGATGGCCCTGAAACGCGGCGTGGACCTCGCCGTAGCCGCCGCGGTCGAGTCAATTGACGCACAATCCAAAAAGGTCAAGGGCAACGACGATCTTAGAAAGGTCGCGACCGTCTCGGCCAATTGGAACGAAGACATCGGCAAGTTGATCGCCGATGCTTTCGCCAGCGTCGGAGAGAAGGGCGTTATCACCGTCGAGGAAGGCAAGTCGCTGGTCAACGAGTTGGAAGTTGTCGAGGGCATGCAGTTCGACAAGGGCTTCATCTCGCCTTACTTCGTGACCGACGTGGCTTCCATGGAAGCAGTCATGGAAGACGCCCTCGTCCTGCTGGTCGAGAAGAAAATCTCATCAGTGCGAGACCTCGTTCCGCTTCTGGAGAAGATCGCAACTTCGGGCAAACCGCTGGTAATCATCTCCGAAGACGTCGAAGGAGAAGCACTGGCCGCACTGGTGATAAACCGGCTTCGCGGAATCCTGAACGTCTGTGCAATAAAGGCGCCGGCATTCGGCGACCGAAGAAAAGCCATCCTCGAAGATATCGCCGTCCTGACCGGTGGAACCGTTATCACTGAAGATACCGGTATCAAGCTTGAAACCGTCGAGCTGGATATGCTCGGTCAGGCCAAGCGGATCGTTGTCAGCAAGGACAACACCACGATCGTCGAGGGTGGGGGCAAAGGCAAAGATATCAAGGCCCGCGCCCAGACCATCCGCAAGCAGATCGCAAAGACCACCAGCGATTACGATAAGGAAAAGCTCAACGAGCGCCTCGCCAAGCTCACCGGCGGTGTGGCCATCATTAAGGCCGGCGCCGCCACCGAATCCGAGATGAAGGAACGCAAAGACCTCGTCGACGATGCCGTACACGCCACCCGCGCCGCGGCGGAAGAAGGCGTCGTCGTCGGTGGTGGAGTTGTGTTCCTCCACGCCATCGATGCCGTCAAGGCCGCTCGCGCCAAGGCGCGGGGCGATGAGAAAATCGGCGTCGATATCGTCGCCAGGGCACTGACCGCGCCGACGAGCCAGATAGTGGCGAATACCGGCGCCGACGGGAGCATCGTGGTCGCCGAGATTCTCGAAGGCGGTAAGAAGATCGGTTACAATGCCGCCACCGGACAGTGCGGCGCTGACATTGACATGATCAAGCTCGGTATAATCGACCCGGCCAAGGTTGCCCGGACAGCGTTGCAGAATGCCGCTTCGGTCGCCGGATTGATGCTGACTACAAACGTCATGGTCAGCGACTACGACGAGAAAGACGAGGACAATATCGTTGCTAACGCAGTGACATGATTACGGATCCATAACCTGCCTGCTGATCGGCAGGTTATGGAGACGGAATCGAAATCGTCGACAACAGGGACGCTTTGGTGCATACCGGAGCGTCCCTATTCGCTGGGATCAGATGCCCGAGAAGCGTGATTATTACGAAGTGTTGGGAGTATCGCGCACAGCCGGCGCCCATGAAATCAAGCGCGCTTACCGAAAAGGCGCCCTGAAGTATCATCCCGACAATTACAAGGGCGACAAGGTCGAAGGCGAGGAAAGGTTCAAGGAACTCGCCGAGGCCTACGAAGTACTCTCGGACTCCGTCAAGCGCAACCGCTACGATCAGTACGGACACGCCGGGCTGGAAGGCTCCGGCATGCATGACTTCCGGAACATGGGCTTCGGGGATATATTCTCGATGTTCCAGGATATTTTCGGGCAGATGGGCGGTATGGGAAACCGCCGCGGGCATGTCGACCACGGCGAGGACCTGCAGATCGAGGTCGAGTTATCCCTGGAGCAGGTGGACACCGGCGTCGACGAACCGCTGGAATTCACGAGGATGGATCTGTGCGATGAATGCTCCGGCAGCGGCGCGAAAAGGGGCACCGAGCCGATCCGCTGCGAGACGTGTAACGGTTACGGGCAGGTCCAGCAGCAGGAAAGCGGTTTCTTCGGAATGTCCGTGCGAGTCGTTGCGTGCCCGAAATGCAAAGGCCGCGGCACGACGGTTACCGACCCGTGTTCGGCGTGCCGCGGATCCGGACGCGCCCGGAAGAAGCGCGTTCTTACCGTGCATATACCCGCCGGCGTGAGCAATGGGCAGGTGATCCGCGTTCGCGGTGAAGGCGGACCCGGACAGGACGGAACTATGCGCGGCGACCTGCATTGTTACGTGCGCATCAAGCCCCATCCGCTGCTGGTCAGGAATGGAAACGATCTCGTCTGCCAGGTGCCCATCGCATTCTCCCAGGCCGCACTGGGAGGCAAGATACAGGTGCCCACGCTGTCCGGTTCGCACGAAATAAACATACCCGCGGGCTCGCAGAACGGAGATGTGATAACTCTCAAAGGCCGGGGCCTGCCGTCGCTGCGCTCAGGACGTCGCGGCGACCAGCACGTGCAGGTATTCATCGAAGTGCCCAGGAAACTTACCAGGCATCAGACCGAACTGCTCAAAGAATATGCCGAAACCGAACAAGTTGACGTTACCCCGCAGCGAAAAGGGTTCCTGGATAAACTCAAAAAATACTTCTCGTGATGTCAGGTGCGACTATGACCAAGAAAAAAAAGAACAAGACTGACGGCGAAGTTGACGACAATGTCGAAACCCCCGAGTCCGGGTCAGATGACCCGATCGAAACCCTGCAGACCGAACGGGACGACCTGTTCGCACGCCTCCAGCGAACCGCCGCTGACTACTCAAACTACCAGAAACGCGTACAACGCGAAATGGCGGAGGCGCGCAACTTCGCCAATACCGCCCTGATCACGCAACTGCTGAGCGTACTGGACGACATGGAGCGGGCCCTGGAGGCCGCAGCCGAAAACCACGGGCAGGACGATCCGCTGTTCAAAGGTATGCAGCTCGTGCATGACAAGGCGCTGGAAGTGCTTGGTGGATTCGGCTTGGAGATTATCGAAGCCCTCGGCCAGCTGTTTGACCCCGAGGCCCATTCTGCCATGCTGCAGCAGCCTTCCGAAGATCACCCCCCGGATACCGTTGTCCGGGAGTTGCAGCGAGGATACAGGCTCAAGGGGCGAACGATCCGCCCCGCGGCAGTTGTCGTCTCAACCGAGCCGACGTCCCCGGACGCCGACGACGAAGAGCCTGCGGACGCCGGAGATCAATAGGAGCCCCCTATGCCTACATACGAGTATCGATGCGGCGCTTGCAATCATTCATTCGAAGTCTTTCAGTCGATCAAAGCCCGGTCTGTCCGCAAGTGTCCCCAGTGCGGTAAGCTGAAGGTCAAGCGAATCATCGGAATCGGAGCGGGCGTGATCTTCAAGGGAAGCGGATTCTACCAGACCGACTACCGCAGCGAGTCGTATCGCAAGGCCGCCGAGAAAGACAAGCCCGCCAAGGCCGCCGAGAAAGACAAGCCCGCCAAGGCCGACAAGAAGACCGATTCGACCGGGGACAGCGGAAAAACCAAGCCCGCCAAAAGCTTCGATTGACCCGGTATATCTCAAATTCACCGGATCGGCGGGGGATGAGGTTTGTTCCCGGATATCCGGAAAAAGTGTTGCAGCACTTTCCCGCCAGCGTATAATCTCGACAAAGGACAAGGATAACTGTGCGCACATAACAGACACTGTTAAAAGGGACAGATCATGAGTAATGGTAAGAATCAAATCAACACAATCAACTGGACGGCGGTCTTCAGTTTTTCGCACATCTTCAAGAGTTTCAGGATAGCTATCCATCCCAGCAAGATTCTGCTGGGTCTGGCGGCGGTGATGGCTATCTACTTTTCCGGAAGAGTGCTCGATGGTATATGG
>JADHXQ010000179.1 GCA_016782885.1 Phycisphaerae bacterium
CGCCACGTCGGAATCCTTGAGTTCCCTGACAGCCCTGATCCCCGCCAGCAGTTCCTCCCGGGCGCTGAGCAGTTCGGGGCTGTAAAGTTCGACCATGTGGTCGCCCTTGCGTACGGGCACGCCGGTGTAGTCCACGAACAGGCGGTCGAGGCGCCCGGGCACCCAGGCGGTGATGTACGCCAGCTTCGTCTCGTCGAAGTCGATCTTGCCCACCATGCGTATTTCGGCCTGGGGGAACATATGCCTCACCGGCTCGGTCCGGACATCCAGCAGTTTTACCGCCGCATCGCTGAGCCTGGTGCGGTTGGGATCGCCGCCAGCCATCTGCTCGGCGGTGGCGGGAATCGACTGCATCCCGCAGTATCCGCACTTCTCGTCGGGATCGGTGCTCGAGAAATACGGGTGGTGGGAGAAGTTCATCGAGCAGACGTACAGTTGAGCGCGGTCCTTCGGCCCGGCCGGCTGGGTCGTCGCAAGGCCCGAAGGCCCCGGCGCCAGCGCCCAGTGCAGGAAGTATCCTGTTGCAAGGCACGCGATGAGCACGGGAATCAGCGCCGCCTTGCCCGCCAGCCATTTTGCGAATCCCGCGATACGACTGCTCCCCGGAGTCGGTGAGTCTGTTATGCCGTTCATGGCTTGTCCCCTTTGATCTCTTTGGCGGCGGGTCTGGCGCCGGTCACCATTTCCAGTTCAGCCAGCCGCTGCGCGCGATCGGCGATCGCCCGGTGAAGGGTTATCTCGAACTCCAGCAGCACCCTCTGGGCGTCGATAAGGTCCAGGAAGCTGCCCTTGCCCGTCCGGTAGGCCGCGTCGGTGGCGGTCATGGCCTGCCTGGCTTTGGGAAGCAGCGTATCGCGGTACAAACCGATTTTACGCTGCGCGTCGGCGTATCGGTATGCGATCAGTTTCAGTTGCGACCGCAGCGAATTGAGCTTCGCAGCCCTGGTCTGTACGGCGGCGCTACGCCTGTAGCGAGCCTGGCGCAGGTGCGCATCGAGCTTCTCTCGCCAGATGGGCAGGTTTATCGAGACCATTGCGATAACCGGGTCGTCGCCGTCGCCGTTGGGGCTCCGCCCGCCGGTCGATGTGGCGGTGTCTATGTAGCTCATGCCGAGCGTGACGTCGGGGTAATAGTCCTTCTCCGCCAGTTCGATCTTGATCTTCTCGGCTGCAATTTGGCGATCCAGCGCCGCCAGTTCGGGATTGTTTTCGTCGAGTAGCGTATCGAGGGCGGTAAGGTCGATCTCGCCGATCTCGGAAGCCTTCGAGACCACCACAGGCGTGTTGATCGGGCGATTCAATGCCGCATTCACCCTCGCAGCCACCGGCTTGCGCATCTCCTCGAGGGTCGAGATCCGGTCGGCGAGCTTGCCCAGTTCGATCTGCACGCGGACGATATCCGGGTGGCCGGTGGCGGCGGTTTTGTAGCGAATCCGGGCGATCGATTCGATATGCTCGAGCAGCTTGGCGTTCTGCCTGGTAATCTCGATGGCTTTGACAAGGTAGTAATACTCGCTGCAGGCGTCCTTTACCTGGTAGAAGAGTTTGAGCTTGGCCTGGCGGAATCGCTGGTAGGAGGCATTTGCCGCCTGTGCGGCCGCGTCGCCGCGGAGTTTGAGTTTGCCCAACCACGGAAAGGTCTGTGCGACGCTGAACGCCTGCCGCTGGGCGCCGACGCGCGTTTCGACCTGCTGGATGTAATACTGGTAAGTGAACTTCGGATCGGGCAGGGCTGTGACCTGGGGGATCTGCTGGAGGTCGGCCTTCCACGCGTTGAACGCCGCGGCCAGCGCGGGGTTGTTCAGTGCGGCGTACTGCACGTAATCGTTAACGGTCGACTGGCCGCTCAGCTTCGGAAGGTCGGCCCGCGGCGCCGCTGAATCGTTTGCGAACAGGTCCTTGCCGACCGGACCGTCGAGGCGATGGTCGTATCCGCGGCTGCAGCCGACGTGGCCCGACAGCACCACGACGCACAGCGAACTCAATATGGTTGCCCGAATCATTTCAGATGCCTTTCGCAGTTTGGCGCATGTGGTGTAGTCCCGTCAGAATGACTCGCCTACATATACCACCAAACCATGCACCTTGCCAGTCCCCCCTGTAAGTCAGCGGCTGGCTATTTCTTCCTGGCCAGGGCGGTGGCGAGCTTCTTGTCTTTTGCTGCGTCCGAGAGCTTGTTCCACTTCGGGATGCACATGGCGCAGCAGAAGCCGACTTTCCCATTTTTGTACGCCGTGGCAACCTTGGGATTGACCTTCCCGCCCATCATCGGGCAGAAGGTATTCACGATCCCGCCGCCGGCGGCAGGCTTTACCCGAGCTTGCAGGCCCTCGAGCACTTTCCGCACTTTCGCCAGTTGGGCAAGGGCCGTCTTCTTCTCGCCGGCCTTGATGGCGGTTTCGGCGGCTGAGAGGTCCTTCAACGCGCCGGATACCTGTGCCGAAAGCTTGGCGTGGGCGGCCTGTCTGGAATGTGCCAGGCAGCCTTTGCACATTTTTCCGTCCTTGCACATCGGGCACTTCTTAGCCGCCGTCGCCGGCGGCGAGGGCGACACCGAAGCCGTATCGACCGCCGGCGCCACGCTCGCCCCGCAACCCGGACCGGCGCCACACTGTGCGACAGCCCACGTGCCGGCCAGTGCAACCACCGCCACGGCGCCGAGGGTCAATATCAACGGGCGAGTCCTGTAATGTCTCGTTTTCTGTTCTGTCATGGTTCTGTCCTTTCGCGTTTTGGAGTTAGAATTCTCACGGCTAATTACAATAACGACTCACATCGCCAAATGGTTCCACAGTGGGGAGAGATTTCCCGAATGGCTCGCAACCACCCGTTCGCGGGGACGGAACGCGGAGACTCCAACAATACTGTACTGCATTATCGTTTTCCGTGGTCGTTGACGTTGAGGCCCGTAAACGGGACTCAACGGCAGACAGTAAACGGCAATCGCCCTGCCCCGCGTTATCAGCCGCGCAAATGCTCCAGGACGCCCCGGAGCGATTCGGCGGGCAGGGCGCCTACGACACTGTAGGAACGCTCGCCCAGACGGGCGCTCACAATCGAAAGCCCGTCGCACTGACCGTTGTGAATGCACTTGCAGTGCGGATGCCCGCAGCCGCAGCCGAGCCCCAGCTTCTTGGGCCAGTCTTCGCTGATTATGATGCTGGCCTTCGCGCCGTCGAGTTCCACGACGTAAGTGGCGACTGTCTTGCCCTTCAGTTTGGCGACATGGCAGCCGACGATGCGGAGTTTGGGACATTCGCTCAGGAGTTTCGGGGTAAAGCCAAGCTGGCGCTTGAAGTAGGCCTTGATCTCCTCGCAGTCGCCGGTGGCATAGAAGTCTTTGGGGCCGGCGAGATTGACTTTGTGAATGTTCGCCAGTTCCACGGTCCCGGCAAGGGCAGACTCGGGTCCCCAGAGGATATAGAGAACGGGCACAACGATCAGCATAGCAGCCGCTGTGGCGGCCATCAGTATTCCCGTCGGAAAATAAATGAACCTGCGACGCGGGGCCGGGGCGGTTTTCAAACTCGCTCGCACCTTGTCGGCCAGTGAATCGGAGGCGTGGGTCGAATCGAACGCGGTTTGCAGGCGTGTCCGCATCGCACGGGCCTCTTCGAGGCGCGCGAGATCTTCGGCGTCGAGTCCGGTGCTTTGGGGCGTCTGCCCGCTCAGGATGTCTTCAATTTGCCGGGGTGTCAGTTTCATCGTTTCACCCTCCCGTCAAAGCCCAGATCGGCAGCATGGGCCATCAGGCGGACTTTAAGCTTCGCCCGGGCCCGAGAAGCGCGGGACTTTACCGTCCCGACCGCCACATCGAGGATTTCGGCGACTTCTTCCAGGGGCATCTCTTCGACGTCGACCAGGAAGACCACCAGCCTCTGGGCCTCGGGCAGTTCATTCAATGCCTCAATGATCTGCTCGTCGGCGAAGTTCTCCAGGATGTCTTGGGCGTTCGTCCAGTGCGCCTCTTCGACCGATTCCGGCGCCTCGACAGGCAACCGATCAATCTGAAGCTCCGTGCCGACCACCTTCCTGTGCCTCAGGCGGTCGATCCAACTGTTGCGAAGTATCCGCAGCAGCCAGGCCCGACAGTTCGTACCCGGGCGGAACGATCCGAATTGCCCTAAGGCCTTCAGGAACGTCGCCTGAACGAGATCTTCAGCCTCATCCCGGCGTCCGCACAGCGCAAAGGCCGTGCGGAACACGTTGTCCAGGTACGGCATCGCGGTTTTCTCGAAATCGGACGAATCCGTCATACGCACACTGGCGGATATCCCGCCACCTTCCAAACGTCCAAGACTGCAAAATGGTTCCACGAGTCAAAAAACTGGCAACCGGCTCAAAGACAACGACAACGACCCGTGCGTTTCGAGCCGTTGCCGTTATACCGTTGCCAATTGCCAACCGCCAGTTGCCAATTGCCAGACCGTTGTCATTTCCCGATGATTTTCTTGACGCCGGCGATGAACGCCGCCGGGCCGCCCCTCACATAGCCCGTTCGCCCGAGTTCCTTCTCGCCGGTCGGATCGAGGATCACGATAGTCGGAAATCCGCGAACACCGTATTGCTGGGCGAGTTTGCTGTTTCGCTGCTTGATCTCGTCGGGGAGCTTCTTGTTTCGCGGGAAGTCGATGGCGACCAGGACGAGGTTCTTGTCGGCGTAGTCCTTGAATGCGTCTTTGGAAAACACCTCGTCGTGCAGCTTGATGCACCATCCGCACCAGTCGCTACCGGTAAAGTCCAACAAGATCGGGCGCTTGGTTTTGGCTGCGTATTTCATCGCCTTGTCGAGGTCCTCGGTCCAGCCTTTGACGACCGGCGCGGCGGTCGCCGACTTGACGCGATCTCGTATGCCCGCCAGCAGCTTCCTAACCCTCGCCAGCGATTCGAGGGCTTTGGACTTCTCTCCGTTTTCGACAGCCTTCTCCGCGGTTGAGAGATCCTCCAGGGCGCCGTCGAGTTCGCCGATGAGTTTGGCGTGAGAGGGATGGGTTTTCCTGGTTGCCGGTGGGGTCTTGGGGGCGGCGCCATAGGCGGCGACGATCAACCCCGCGGCCAGCAGCAGCACCGCCGGCAGCATTCTGTTCAGTGTGGTTTGTTTAGTTTTCATTGCTGTTTTCTTTCTCTACTTGGGTTGGGGGTTTCAGTTTTGTTCCCGTCGCATATTCAAACTCAGCGGCAGTTTGACAGCTTCCGCTAAACGATTTTTTATCATATATGATTATCCGTCAGCGGGATTGAGGTCCGGGACGGCGTTGAGTATTTCGCGCATTGTGCCGACGCTTATAATGTCCGGGCGGACGAACGGTTCGTTCGGCCGATCGCTCGGGAATACCGCCAGGAACGGGAGCGCCCGCCCTCCGAGCTTGGCCCGTAACCTTTCGAGCATTCGGGTTCTTGGGTTGTCGTGGCTTATGTCCGCGTTCATCGAGATGACGCCCTTCTTCTTGAGCAGGGCGCTGATTTCATCAGTCTCAAAGACCATCTTCTTGTTCCAGGTGCAGGCTGAGCACCAGGAAGCCTCAAACTTGACGAACACACTGCGACCGGTCTGGATGTGCTCTTCAAACGCTTCGGGCTCGAACTCGACCCAGTCAACGTGCCCCTCGCCCACTTGGGCGGGGGCAAGCGCTTTGTGCATCGTTCCGAACGACAACTGCGCCCCGATCGCCAGGATCGCGATGGTGGCGGCAACCGTCGCGATTCGTTTGACGGGCTTCTGTCCGAATTTCGCGAATCGCCCCCAATACCAGGAGGCGATTCCCACGAACATCAGGAAGGCGTTTGTGAACAGCAGCATTTCCGTGCGCACCGAGATCATCAGGTAGACCACCATCGCCAGCAGCACGAAGCCCATCGCCTGCTTGAATGTCTCCATCCATGGACCCGGTTTGGGCACCAGCGCCAGCAGTTTCGGAAACGTCCCCAGCACGATGTAAGGAAGCGCCATCCCCAGCCCCAGCATCGTGAAAATAAGGAAGATCGTCAGCGGCGGCTGGGCCAGCGTCCACGCCAGCGTGCCGCCCAGAAACGGTCCGCTGCACGGGGTGGCCAGCAGTGTCGCCAGCACGCCAGTGAAAAACGCATTCCCCAGGCCCTCTCGTCCCATTCCGGCCGCAAGCTCGTTTACCTGTTTCGGCACGCCCAGCGTGAAAACCCCGAGAAGCGACAGCGCGAAAGCGAACACTATCGAGATCATTACAATAATGAATCCGTCGCTCTGGAATTGTTCGCCCCAGCTAAGCCCGAGCGTGATGGCGGCGATCGCAAGCGCCCAGAACACCAGCATCATTCCGGCGCCGAATGCGCTGCCCAGTGCGAGTATTCGACCCCGGGACTCACCGGCCTGCTGAACGAAGCTGAGGACCTTAATCGAGATCAGCGGGAGGACGCAGGGCATGACGTTCAAGAGTATTCCGGCCAGGAAGGCAATCAACAACCAGACCCCCAGACCGTGATCGCCGCCACCATCGTCGCGCGGCGTGTAATCTGGAAACGTAACCGCGGCGTAGTCGGTGGTGTCGTCCGGGGCGGGCTTTGCCGAATCGGCGGACGATTTGACGACCGGGGCGTCGGAGGCTGAAAGGTTCGCGGGAAACGCGGCGAACAGCGAATCGTCCCCGCGCCCGAGGCT
>JADHXQ010000071.1 GCA_016782885.1 Phycisphaerae bacterium
TTATGGTGGTGATCCGGCTCTATAAAAGATTAGGCGTGGTTATGAAAAACTGGGCGTTGGTGCATTTTGGCAGGCCAATGGGGCCGAGTGATACTGGAATCCTGCGCCAATGCACCAGGGCTCTAATAATGAGTTATGCAGAGAAGGCACCACACACATGGGTAGTACCGTGTATCATGACGAGAGCCTCTGAACGTGGGAGAATGACATGAATGGGCTTATGAGGATGATGGTTGCCGCAAGCCTTGGTGCCGTGTTTGCTTTTGGTGGATGTGTCAAACCGGTTTCGCCATACGATGATGAGATGAAGTGGATGTCTATGGTACGCTATCCACTATATATGCGATATCATCCCGCTCGTTGGACGTTAGCAGGAACTCGCCCCGACGGACCGGGACGCAACAAGTACCATGTTGCGCCGCAAGATATATTCTTGTCTGATATTTCTGGTGTCTACAAGCGCGAGCCCTGGTTTAGAGAGAAAACTCAATACGGGCCTTTTACCGTTCTGCGTGATTGCCCCTTAGGCTCGGCGGCCATGCTGTTAGACGAGCATGGAAAGCCTTTGTGGGCCGGTGCGCAAATAATACCCATGCACATGAAGGGGAAGCTTGAGTCGCTTGTATTGGTTGAAGAAATCCCCAGACCTTGGGATTTTCACGTGGATATTTGTCCGTCAATGGAGCGACAAGGCGCTCCATTTTACAGGTTTGTAGCACTTCACATGGAAGTTATTACAGGAAAGCAGATGCATAGATGTCCGCTTGAGTCTTTTGGAATCGGGTTCCTGGTGGACTTGGTGCGGGCAGGCCAGGAGACCATACACGAATCCCACGTGATGGACGTCAGTGGTAAGGGTGATGACCTCCTTGGAATAATCAGGCTGGGTGGTGTTGGAAGATGGGATGGAGTTATTTCCGGTGACCACGAGGCGGCCCCTAGTTTCGTGGCGCGAGGCGGGCCCTACTGGTATCTCGTGGCGATCAACGCGTGGGGTAGAGGGGCGATGGGGACGGAATTACCGAAAGGAACCAAACCTCTAAAGGTTTCGATAATTGTCAGAACATCCCCAAAGATAACTCTTAGTGCTTCAAAGAAGGGAATCGATGGACCAGTGTGGAAGACGGTCACGTATGATCCAGACAATGTTACGGTGGAGTCGGTTGTCGATTGACGGTAGTGCCTATCCAGCCGCTGCAGTTGACACAGCCGACCGTGGCGCGGGATACTGATCGGCGTGGCGAATGATCCGATTAAATAGCATAACAAGGCGCTCCAGCGGACGCGAAAAGACCGCGCCGCTGAGCTTAGACGTTGTGCAGATAACAAGACCTGACACGAAACGTTATTTGACAGACCCGATTAAAAGGGATATTATTCCAGTATGGACAGCATCGAAAAAGCCCGTAGTGAAGTCATGGCCTTGTCGGCAAGCGAACGCGCCAGCCTTGCTCACGACCTTATCCTTAGTCTCGACGATCCCGCCGATTATGAGTTGGACCCCGCACATGAATCGGAGATTCAGCGTCGCCTTGAGATGGTGCGTCAAGGCGCCGCATCCGGGCGCCCGGCGGCCGAGGTATTCGCCGACATCAGGGCCAGGCATTCATGATCCAAGCGGCCATACTGCATGAGGCTGAGGTGGAACTTTGGGAGGCCGTCGCGTACTACGAAGACCGGGCCGCGGGGCTTGGCCTCGATTTTGAAGCCGAGATTGAACGATCGGTTTAAACCATATGCGAAACCCCCGAGCGCTGGCCGGTTCGTGAAGATGGTACGAGGAGATATCTCACCCGGCGATTTCCCTTCCTCGTAGTATACACGCTCCACAACGACCATATCTGGATCATTGCGCTGGCCCACTGCAGGCGCCGCCCCGAGTATTGGGCGGATCGAGTTGAGACACGATAATCGAGTTGGGGTGAGTAGTTAGCTCTCCCCGAATTCAGGCTGACCACCTAACGAGCCACGCAGTTGACACAATCGACTGCACTCGGCGGTACTGATGTGAGCCGACGGTCCGATTAAACAGCATAACCAGCGTGTGTCCGCCGGCGGCGGACCTGTGGCGGACCAAACGGCGCCGATGACACGAGACGTTAGGCGATGTGGGTCACTGCGAATCTTTGTGACGATTCGGCTGTGATTTCTATTGTGATTTCCCAGCGGTTGTGCGGCAGGGCGTCCGTGGCGCGGTTGGCCCGTTCTATCAGCGTTACGCCCTCTTCGAGCATTTCTTCGAGTCCGAGGTCCGCTCTTTTTCATGTGCGTCCCCTTTCATTTCGCCGACTCTGGATGGCTGGTCCAGTTGGACGTCAGGTATTCGACGCGCGGCTACAGATGAACGGACTCTATCAGCTACTGCCATCATACCTGTCCTTCAGCGTTATTCCAGTCTATTTAACTTGAGCCCATTTTCCATACCACCCAGAATGAGAGTCAGATTAGCGCGTCCGGCATTTGACGGTTGTGCGAAATACTTCGCGGAGTTTCGTTGCAGTATCAACAGCTTGGCGTGCTTCGGCCTTGGTTGCCGTCTCGCCAGGATACCTGAATGCGATGGCGTATTGCGTGAGCATTTCCAGATCAGTGCGAAAGGACTCCCACAGGGGAAACTCGCCGAGAGAGGCGTCGAGGAGAAGACAGAGATCATGCGTCCTGACGAAACCAATGTTCCGCGCTTGGAGGATGCCTTTGAGATATTTTTCGATGCACTGTTGTGCGTGGAAGCAGGCGGCGTCGTAGTTGGGGTTCTTTCGTGCGCGAAGTTCGCGCAGGGCTGTGGCGTAATCCCCTTCGGCTTTTACAATCCATTCCTTAGCCGGGCGATTCATAGAGCGTTTCTCCCTCGGCAAGGATGGAGGTCAGAAACGAATCCTTCATCGCAACACGGCGGGCGAGGTCTTGGGGCGTTCTCACCAGGAGGTCGAGCGGGAATTTTCGGGGGATTCGCTGCCGGATCTCGAGAGCTTGCTGAATGGTCCGTTTTCGTGTCCGCATGATGACGAGCAGGTCCACGTCGCTGTCGTCGGACGGGTTACCGCGGGCGTATGAACCGAAAAGCAGTACACGCTGGGGCGAGAATTCTCTGGCGATGCTGCGGACAAAATCTCTGATGTCTTTCCTAGGCACCATAAACACAGGATACAACTCTCTGTGCAGTAAATCAATGTTCAGCCAAACAAGGACATGGCAATTGCCCTGCCGTCAGATTATTCGAGACGGGTCACAGTGAATCTTCGTGACGATTCGGCGGTGATTTCTATGGCGATTTCCCAGCGGTTGTGCGGCAGGGCGTCCGTGGCGCGGTCAGCCCATTCTATCAGCGTTACGCCCTCTTCGAGCATCTCTTCGAGTCCGAGGTCCGCAAGTTCCGCCCGAGGGTCGCCCATGCGGTAGAGATCGAGGTGGAAGATCGGCGAGGCGCCCGGATACTCCTGGACGAGCACGTAAGTGGGCGATGACACCAGCCGCGTGTCGTCGAGCCCGAGTCCCTCGGCGATGCCCCGCACCAGTACGGTCTTGCCCGCGCCGAGCCCGCCGATCATGGCTACGCAATCACCGACGCCAAGGCGCTCGGCGAAACTTCGCCCGAAGGCGAGTGTCTCGTCGGGGCTGCGGGTTTCGAGGGTTTCCATGGCGAAGCTAGGTTCCATGTTCCCATCCGGTTGGCTCGAGATCGCTTTGCGTTCCGTCGGCACCGATGAGTGTCAGGCCGTCGCCCTTGACAATCGTTCCGATACGGGTGATCGGGACGCTGAGCGGTTGGCGGTCGCACAGTTTGCGAGCCCAGGCCTGAGAGACGGTGAACAGGAGTTCGTAATCTTCGCCATCGTGCAGGGCGTCGTGGAGCGCGGAGCCTTCATTGAGAGGCACGTCGGCTGCGACGATCTCCGCGCCCACGCCCGAGGCCGTGCATATATGCTGCAAGTCGCGGGCCAGCGAGTCGGAGATATCGATCATCGAGCGGATGCGGCAGCTAATAGCCAGTTCGACCGCCTCGGCGATACGCGGCATGAATTCCAGATGTTTGCGGGACTTCCACGCTCCGCCAAGCGTGCCGGTTACGCATATTGCATCTCCGACCCTGGCGCCGCCGCGGAGGACCGGTTCGACCCCGCCGCTAACGCCTGCCCGCCGGGCGAACACGGTGGCCGACAGGCAGAGCGCCCCGTCCCAGCCGGCTACATCACCTCCGACCAGCGGACAGTGATATTCGTCAGCCAGATCGCGCATACCGCGATAAAGCTCTTCGGCGTCGGACGGCGGGAACCCGCGCGGAAGGGTGGCGGTCGCGACGGCCGCGAGCGGAACGCATGCCATCGCCGCGACGTCCGACAGGCCGCGCGCCATCACCTTCCGACCGGCCGCTCGGGGTCCGTGCTCGGCGAGCACAAAATGCACGCCGTCGAGCGCCTGGTCGGTCGTCACCAGCAGGTCGCTGTCGCCCAGGCGCACAATCGCGCAGTCATCACCCGGGCCGACGGGCACTTTCGTCGCGTCGAAATCGCTGCGTCCCTGAATCCACTCTATGAACTCCAGCTCCCGCATCTTATCCCAGCTTCTTTTTCCAGAACGCCAGTTGTTTGCGCAACTGCTTGGCGCCGGCCGATCCTTCGGGTGAGTAACGCTTTACGACGTTGGCGGCGCCGAGGTGTTTGGCGACGTCGGGTGCGATCTTGTCGCATGCGGCCTGCAGGTCCGCCGGCGGTATTTCAGCGAGCGTCTTGCCCTGCTTATCCGCCCGGGCGACCAGCTTGCCCACGATCTGGTGTGCGGAGCGGAAGGGGATGCCTTTGGCGGTGATGTATTCAGCCAGCGCCGTTGCGTCCAGGAAACCGGCGTCGAGTCCGGCGGCGATTCGAGATTCGTTGAACTCGGTTGTCGCCACAATGCCCGCCGCGACGCCCAGGGCCTGATGAATCGCCGCGACGGTCGCAAACGCAAACCGCTTGTCGTCCTGCAGGTCCCGGTTGTACGCCAGGGGCAGGCCCTTGATCAGCGTCAGAATTCCGGTCAACTGGGCGATCGCCGCGGCGCTCTTGCCCCGGATCAACTCCAGCGTGTCGGCGTTTTTCTTCTGGGGCATCATCGAACTGGACGTGCAGTAGGCGTCGTCCAGTTCGATCGCTCCGAACTCGACGGACGAATAAATGATCCAGTCCTCAGCCCATCGCGACAGGTGTACGCCGATCATGGCGCAGGCGAAACAAAGCTCCGCCAGGAAATCCCGGTCGGATGTCGCGTCGATACTGTTCCGCGAGATATCGGTAAAGCCCAGGGCCTGTGCGGTCGCCTTGCGGTCGATCGGCAGGGACGTACCGGCCACCGCGCCGCTGCCGAGCGGGCAGACGTCGGTTCGCCTGCGGGCGTCATCCAGGCGATCGAAGTCGCGCTGCAGCATTTCGGCGTATGCGAGCAAGGCATGCCCGGCGAGGATCGGCTGGGCGCGCTGAAGGTGCGTGTAGGCGGGCATTACCACGTGCGAGTATTGCTCGGCCTTGGCGACGAGTGCTTCCTGCATGGCGGCGATGGCGTCTTTGAGATTGTCTTCGGCGTCCCGGGCCCAGAGTCGCAGGTCGGTAGCCACCTGGTCGTTGCGGCTTCGACCGGTATGCAGCTTTCCGCCGACATCGCCGATCCGGTCGATCAGCGCCTTCTCGATGACCATGTGAATATCTTCAAGCTCGATGCGCAGCTTGAGCTTACCGGATTCGAGATCGCCAGCCACCGATTTCAGCCCGCTCTTTATTTTGGCCAGATCGGCGCGCGAGATCAGCTTGCACTCACCCAGCATTTCGGCGTGGGCGATCGATGCGACGATATCGTATCGCCACAGCGCGAAATCCGCATCCAGTGACGCGAGCATAGCGGCGGTCTGGGCGTCGGCATCCGCGGTGAGGCGACCTTGCCACGACTTGTTCGACCGTTTCGATGTCTTTTTGACAGCCATTTATTGACTCCTTCCCCGGACGATGTTAGGCATGCGACGCGGCGCTGTCAACGCCGCAGAGCTTATGGGCTTTTCTTTTGGCGTGTCCGGGCATATTATCGGGGGCATGAATGCTGCATCCGAAACGCAATCGCCACGCGGAACGTTCGTGATGAACGTACTGTCGAACGTGCGGCTTTGTCGTGGGCATTACCTGATGCGCCTCGGCGGGCGGGAGTTTCCGCCGACTCTACCGGGTCAGTTCGTCCAGTTGCAGTGTCGCGTGCCAGGCGAGCAGCCCGGTTGGAGCGCGGTCGAAGTCGCCCCGGGCGACTGGCCGAAACCCACCGGGCGGGAGCTTACCGACGCCGAACCGCTCCTTCGCCGCCCGTTGAGCCTGGCCGGGCGGTACGACACGGAATTCGACGTTGAGTTGGACATCATCTACAGCGTTGTGGGCACGGGCACGGCGTGGCTGGCCCGAGCGGGGCAGGGCGACGAGATAAGCCTGCTGGGCCCGCTGGGAAACGCGTTCGCCATCAGCGAGAGCAAACCGCGTGCCGCTCTGGTCGGCGGGGGGGTGGGCATACCGCCGATGATCTACCTGGCCTCGGCGATGCAAGCCGCGGGCAAGAGGGCGGTCGCGTTCTGTGGCGCCCGGTCGGCCGACATGCTTCCGATCACCCTGACGCCGTCGCAGTTCGGGCAGTTTGGCGTCGATTCAGTTATCGCCACCGACGACGGCTCGCTGGGCTGGAAGGGTTTCGTCTCCGAGCCGCTGGCCGCATGGCTGGACGCGATGGACGCTCCTGACCGGCAGGCCGTGGTCTATGCGTGCGGCCCCGAGCCGATGATGCGAGCGGTCGCCGAAATCTGCATCGCCCGAAACGTGGAGTGCCAAGTCTCCCTGGAGCGTCACATGGCATGTGGGATGGGCACGTGCCAATCGTGTGTATGCAAAACCAAATCGGACGCCGAACAAGGATGGTCATACAAACTCTGCTGCACCGACGGCCCGGTATTCAACGCCCGCGATCTCATCTGGTAGCCGTGGAGTCTATTCTTCCGCCAGGGTTTGCATCATTTGTTCGTACTGCTGTCTGAGTTTGGCGGTGGTGTGTTTGCATTGGATGTGGGACCAGGGGAGGGTTTCTCCGGCGGGGATTTCGCGGTGGGCGTAGAAGGCTGGGTCGATCCCCGTTTGCTCGAAGGCGGCGGTCCATTTCTCGTAATCGAAGTGTTCTCGCCAGGCGTCCATTCTCGCGCCGTTTTTCCAGGCCGCCAGGATGACCTTGCCCACCCTGCGGTCGCCGCGGCAGACTACCGCTTCGAGTATGCTCAACTCGATCCAGTGGAACTTGAAGTTGACGGCTGATCGCCTGGAGATATCGTTGAGGTGGTATTTGACGCCCAGGAAGTAATCGAAGTCACGCATCGGGGCCCACTGCATCGGCGTGTGCGGTTTGGGCACGAGCCAGGAAACGCTCGCCGAGATCGATCCGGGATGTCCGGTTATGCCCTTGCCCGCCATCGACAGGCGTTTGCACAAATGGTAGATCCCGTCGATGTCGGCCTGGGTCTCGCCGGGCATTCCGGCCATGAAGTACGTTTTCACCTTGCGCCACCCGGCGTGATAGGCGGCCTCCACTCCGGCGAGCATGTCTTCGTCTGTGATTTGCTTGTTGATGGCTTTTCGCATCCGCGGCAGGGCGGCTTCGGGTGCGATGGTCAGCCCGCCTTTTGTGACGCCCGAGGTCAGGGCGGGCAGTTCCTTGAGCTGGCTGTTGACGCGGAGGCTGGGCAGGGAGATCGAGACGTTTCGCGGTGCGAATTCGGCGTTGAGTCGTTCGATCAGTTCGCCGAGGTGCGGGTAATCGCTGGTTGAGAGGCTCAGGAGTGATATCTCGCGATACCCGGTGGCGTCGATTGCGGCGTGGGCGGTGGCGATGAGTTCGTCGACGCTGCGATACCTTACGGGCAGCCGGGCGAATCCGGCCTGGCAGAATCGGCAGGCGTTCGGGCAGCCGCGCATGATTTCGAGCGTTACGCGGTCGTGTACTGCTTCCGCTACCGGCACGAGCGGTACGGTTACCGGAGGGGAGTCCGAAAGGTTGGCGATGTAGGCTCGATGGATGGTTTCGGGCACGTCGTCTCGCAGAGGTTCGAGGGCGGCGAGCGTTCCGTCATCGTTGTATCGGGGGCGATAGAGGCTCGGTGCGTAGACGCCCTGGATGGTTTTGGCGGCCTGGAGTATGAGTTCATCGCGGGAGGCGCCGGATTGCTTGCCCCGGCGGACGAGTTCGACGATCTGCGCCAGCGGGATTTCCCCGTCTCCGGTGACGAACAGGTCCACGAAGTCAGCGAGGGCCTCGGGCGTGTCGGCTAGCGAGTCTCCGCCGACGACCAGCGGATGTTCATCGGTGCGCTCGGCGGCGATGAGCGGGACGCCGGACAGGTCGAGCATCGTCAGCATGTTGGTGGCGCACATCTCGTACGCCAGCGAGAATCCGATAATGTCGAAATCGCCGACCGCGGCGCGAGATTCCCATCCGAACAGCGGTACTTGTGCGTTTCGCATGACGGCTTCGGCGGGCGGGTCGGGGCAGTATGTCCTGTCGCACGCCACCGCGGGCATGTCGTTCAGCACGTTGTAGAGCACCTGGCTGCCGAGATGGGATATCCCGATGGTATAGGCGTCGGGGAACGCCATCGCGACGGTCACTTCGGCGGCATTTACGTCGGCGCAGCGGGCATTTACCTCCAGCCCGATATACTGGCTCGGCTGGCGGACGAAGGGCAGGAAGCTCCTGCCGAGGATTTCTCTGAGATCTCTGATGGCCATGGATGCGGCATCCTATTGTGGATGGTTGCAGAATTCCAGTGCGGCTGTATGATACTATACCCATGAGACAACGCATTCCGACACTCAATCTGATCATCATTGCGGTAATTGTGATGATGGTTTGCATTCCGATGGTCTTTTTTCGGTTCAGGATGATGATGGCCAACAAGGTCGGCCTGTTCCTGGTCCTCGGATTGGTGATAGTGATAGGGGTCCTGGCCAGGATGGGCGGCGAGCACAAGGCCAGGCGTCTGGCCGAGGAGAAGCGTCGCAAGCAACTCACCGACGGTAAGTCGGGAAGGAAGCAGAAATGAAATCGCAGACGGAGTATCTCAGGTTCAACGTTCCGGCGCGGATGGGTTTCGTGAACATTACCGGCGAGGTCGAGCGGGTTGTGGGCGAATCGGGCGTGCGGGAGGGGCTTGTTCTGGTCAACGCGATGCACATAACCGCGAGCGTGTTTATTAACGACAACGAGTCCGGACTGCACGAAGACTACAAGCGCTGGTTGGAGGATTTGGCGCCGTTCGACCCTTCCCCGGACCGGTATCACCATAATCGCACCGGCGAGGACAATGGCGACGCCCACCACAAACGCCAGATAATGGGGCGCGAAGTTGTGGTTGCGATCACCGACGGGCGGCTTGACTTCGGGCCTTGGGAGCAGATATTCTACGGCGAGTTCGACGGACGCCGTTCGAAACGGGTTTTGGTGAAGGTCATTGGAGAGTAGAAATGACACTCACATTTAAGTGCGAACACTGTCACAAGAAAGTCAGCGCGCCGGATTCCGTCGGCGGTAAGCGGGGCAAGTGTCCTTTCTGTAAAGAGAGCATGTACATTCCCATACCCGTCAGCGAGGACGAGATTCTGGACCTGGTGCCCCTGGACGAAGAAGAAGAGCAAAACCGCCAGAAGCTGGTGGACCAACTGCGCCAGCAGGACCGGGACCTGATTGCCCAGACCGGCGGCGGCGACCCCGTGCCGCTGCGGGAACGCGAGGACCTTTCATCCGAAGATCTCCATCACTTCGTGATCAACTACTGCATCGATATGGCCGCCGGTAACCTCGAGCGCGCACATAAACACGCCGGCGAACTCAAGGAGTTTGGTAAACTTGGCGTCGAGGCGGTGAAGTATTTTCAGATCGTGCAGGGCGCCGAGCCGGCTTTGGCGGAGATACCTCCACCGGTGGTCCAAGGGTTCCTCAAAGACCTGATGGACCGACTCCAGTAGGTTAGCCGTCAGCTATCAGCCGTCAGCTATCAGCTAACGGCTTGCCGTCTTTCGGTTTCAAGGTCGTAGCTGAAGGCTGATAGCTGACAGCTTCTTCGCAGTATTAGAAGTCTCCGGCAGGCGGTGCCCCGTTACCGGGCTGGGCTTGTTGCATGCCTCCCATCATCATCATCATGATCGCCTGCTGAATCTTCGGGATGACCTCGCGGATCAGCGCGGTCGGCACGTACAGGACTGCGTGCGCGGTATTGTTCTCGAACTTGGCGCCGATGGCGACCGGCGTCTTGCACTGTATCTGCGGAATCATCGCCGTCATTGCCTTGCGCTGCTCGGGGTCTTCAATGGCCGTCGCCATGCCCGTCCGGATAACGTCCATCAGGTTGGCGACGTTCAGGAACATCAGCATGTTGGGATCCTTGGGCAAGACCTCCAGCGCCGCGGCAGTACCGGGCGCATTGGGGATCGGTCCCTTTCCGGAGGCTGCGGCGATGGCCTTGGCGGTCATTGCCGTGCTGCCCGCGAAAGTCACCACCACTGTCTGCTTGTCGGGTGCGGCGATCAGGAAGCGTATTTTGTCTTCTCCGAGGACCTTGGCCATCTCGGTGCGCTCTTTTTCCTTCATCGTCGCCATTTCGGGATGCGAGATTTCGATTGAGTCAATCGAGACGTCACCGGCTTTATCCACGCCTTTGCTGTAAGTGATCTTGACGTCTTTGGCATCCTTGTCGGGGATCAGTGTCGTTATGAATGTCTGGGCGAGGGCGGCCTTATCCGCCAGCAGAGCCTTGAACTTCGCCGAGTCCTTGCACTTGATTGACCATGCCAAGGCGAACATTCCGTTGCCCGCGGGGGCGCCTCCGCCAACGAACTGGACCTCATCGACCTGCTCCATCAGCCCGGATATGGTTTTCCTGGTCTTCGCCTTGGTTTCGGCGGTCAACTTTGTGGCCAGTGGCTCAATTGCCATAACGTCGTCAATCAGCTTCGCGAGAAAATCGAGGTTTCCACCCGCACTAGATGCGCCGACTGAGATGACGTAAGGCAGAGACGGCAGGGAGTCCAGCACGGCTGCGCCTTTAGTCGTGGATTTGCCCGCGGCGGTCCATAATTTGGCAATTGAGCTGTCGGTCTTTGCGATGTCGAGCGCCTCTGCCACTATTCCGGTCTTGTCGATTCTTATTCCACCGGTCTCGGCGTCGAGCTGCTCGAAGAGTTGTGTGAACATCGAGAAGTAGATGTTCAATAGCGGTCCCATGTCCGGTTCGTTGGCGGCCGCCTGCTTTCCTATCGTATCAACCAGCGCCGTAACGGTCGGGGAAAGCAGCTTGAAGTCGACGTGATAGGCGATATCGTTCCGTTCCATGAGGGCGGACTCGGCTTTGGACAGTTCGGCGCCGGTCTTTTTGGCGGCGGTCATGACCGCTTTCAGGGCGGCCTTGTTGGGGCTCAGGAGGATGTAACTGCCCGCCCGCCCGGCGAACATCTTACCCATCCTGAGTTCGATGGTGGCGAAGCCCTCGCCCTCCGGTACGTTGATTTTGTAGTTCCCGAATACCTTCGAGAGGTTTGAACCGGGCACGTAGAGGACAAACGGAAAACCTTCCGCCACGGCCTTGGCGTCTTTCTCTTCGAGTTCCTTGCCCGTGATACCACTTAATGCGAGTTTGGGCAGGTTGATCCCGAACTGCTTGAGATCCAGCAGTACAACTGCCGCACCGCCGTTTGGATTGAAGCCCTCGCCGAGCTTGGCCTGCTGGCGAAGCATCTGCAGGAGCATGCTTCCGGGGGGGGCGTCGGGGGGGGCGCCGGCATGGCGCCGACGGACGTCATGAATTTTTCGACTTTTGTGATGGTATTCTGGACATTGTTTACGACGACATAGCCCATCGCACCGGCGGGTATATGCTTGAGCACAGACTCAGCGGGGGCAGCGGGGGTTTTGGCGGTAGTATCCTGAGCCCACAGACCCGAGCCCAAAGCCAATAACAGCCCGATAGTTACAGCAATGTGGAATTTTCGCATGGTAAGTTTCCTTTCAAGTATTATGCGGTAGCACCGTCCATGAGAATAACCTTTATACCGTTTGTATATGTCTCCTGCAACCGTGGTGTCAAAACCATTTTTGCGAGGCATGTAAGCTATAATACGCATATCAGGGGGCGTTGGTTACATGTGATTGCCCGCGTTGGTGTTGAATTTGCCCGATTGTGCGGGTACGATTCGGGCGATGGGCAATTTCAGCGACACAGGTAATCCAGGGCTTCGGGGCGCCGGGTCCGGTGGTTCCGACCACAACGGTGCGATCAGGGTGATAATCCCGCGAGATCGGATCGCCGCCCGCATCGGGGAACTGGCTGGAGAGCTTACCGCGTGCTATGGGTCCGGCGAATTGACTATTGTCGGTGTGATGACGGGCGCGTTCGTTTTTCTGGCGGACCTGATGAGGAGCCTGGAGATGCCGATCCGCCTGGATATTGTCTCGGTATGTTCGTATCCGGGTGAGTCCACCGAATCCCGCGGTCCGCAACTGATCCTGCCTCCGACCGCTGATCTGACCGGAAGGGACGTGCTGGTAGTCGACGACATCCTAGACAGCGGTCGGACAATGACGTTCCTGCTGAACCTGTTTTCAGCGGCGAGACCGGAAAGCCTGCGAACCTGCGTGCTGCTCCGCAAAGATCTGGGCGAATCTGTAGAACGTCCGGATGCTGATTTCGTCGGTTTTGACGTACCGGATGCGTTTGTTGTCGGATACGGGCTGGACTACGACGATTTGTACCGCGGGCTTCCGGACCTTTGTGTTTTGGATCCGTCCGGGGCGGGGGAGGTTTCCCAATGAGCCCGTCTGCTTCACAGTCAATATCCATGTCCCGCGAGTCTGTGATGCAGCATCTGCTTGGCGACGGAGAACTCGTGCTGCTGACGGTTAAACCCAGCGCGTGGTTCGTACTCCTGACGTCAGTGAGGACTTTGGCGGTTCTGGCGCTGGTGGCCGTCAGCGGACACTACCTCGGTCGGGTGATACCCATGGGGCGGGGTCCCCAGACCGTCGAAGTACTCTGCGGTATTCTTGCCCTCGGAAGGCTGATAGCGGCCTGCTGCCAGTGGTCCGCAACCCTCTACGTGTTGACCAATCGCAGGGTGCTGCGAATTCGCGGGGGGATTAAGGTCGCCATTATCGGATGCGCACTGACCGATATCCGCCACACCGCCTTGTTGATCACCGGTCTGATCGAACGCCTCGGGAGGGTCGGTACACTGTTTTTCCAGACCGATAGCGGGAATCTTACCGGAGGTGAATGGTTGCACATATCCCGTCCGGGCGACGTTCTCGCAATGATAGACAAGGCCGTCCGCCAGGCGATCTGATCGCCATTGTGGTCGTGGGCGTTTTCAATCGAGCCTGGATTCCCCGCAAAATCCACGGATTACTTGCAAATCCGCCCGCTATAGGCATGATTGTCGTTCTTGCCTGGAAGGTGCTTATGAGAATTGCTTTGGTCAATCCGATTGCCCGCCGCTGCCAGGGGTATCACACTACCGGTAAGTTTATACCTCCATTGGGCCTGCAGGTGCTTGCCCGCCTGGTTGGCGAGAGGCACGATGTCGAGATTATTGACGAGGCGTTCGGCACGGAGCAGACTGCCGATCTGCTTACGGCGGAGCGTTACGATCTTGTGGGTATGACCGCGTACACCAGCGGGGCGACCCGTGCGTACGAACTGGCCGGTATCTGCCGCGATCGCAATATCCCCTGCATAATGGGCGGTCCCCACGTATGGGCTGTTCCGGACGAAGCGGCGAGGTATTTCGACTCGGTCGCCGTGGGAGAGTGCGACGAGATCTGGCCGCGGATTGTCGAAGACGCATCCGCGGGGAAGATGAAAGAACGCTACGACGGTTCTCTCCCGGATCTGACTGCCGGTTTCGGACGCGCCGAACAGGGTCTCGAGCCGATCAACGGTAAGTACGACATGGGATGCATTCAGACCTCGCGAGGTTGCCCGATCGGATGCGACTTTTGCAGCGTGACGCTTTTCAACGGGCGGGAGATCCGGCGAAGGCCCATCGACGATATCATCGAAGAGTGGAACAGCTCGGACAAACCATTCATGTTTGTGGTGGACGACAATTTCTACGGGATCGGAAAAGAACACGCCGAATGGGCCAAAGAACTGCTGCGGGCCATTATCAAACGCGGGAAGAAACGCCACTGGTTCAGCCAAACCAGCGTAAATATGGGCAGCGACATCGAGGGCGTCAAACTCGCCAAGAAAGCGGGCTGCTGCGGTATGCTCGTGGGGCTCGAGACGTTTAACCCCGCCAACCTCAAAACGTACAGCAAGGGCCTGAACACCAAACTGCTTGAAGAGTACCGCCAGTTGATAGACGGTTTTCACAAGGGCGGAATGGCGGTGTTCGGATGCTTCATCATGGGCGCCGACGAAGATACCGAAGACGTGGTCGCCGACACCACGCTCAAGGGCGTTCAGATTGGCGTGGACATCATGCAGATCACCAACCTGACCCCGCTTCCGGGCACGAAGCTCTACGACCGATGGATGGAGCAGGGGCGGATACACGCCAAAAACTACCCCATGGACTGGGAGCGATACACCTTTGTCGAGACCGTGTACGATCCGGCAAAGATGTCATCCGAGAGGCTCGACGAGGTGATATACGAGATGTACCACGCCGCCGCGACAGAGCCATGGGTCTGGAAGCGCACGCTCAAATCGCTATTGAGAACCCGGTCGCTGAGTACGGCGGTTTTCGTACACCAGACAAATGCGGGCTTCAAGAAACTCGCCGTAAGCCAGGCGGAACGCGCCAGGGAACACTTTGGTTACCAACCGGCCGATAACGATCGGACCAGGAAACTGCACAAAGCCTGCTCGCTGTTCTGCGGAAAAGCGATGTAGAGGCAACGATGAAATTCAGGAGATGCGACTGTGAAGAGATTCGGATGGGTCGCGCGGATCAAGCCTGACCGCTACGCCGAGTACAAACGCCTGCACGCCGAGGTCCGCCCGGGCGTCCTGAAGATGATTACCGCGTGCAATCTCCGGAACTACTCGATCTACCACAAGGACGGCTGCCTGTTTACCTATGTTGAATATACCGGCGAGGACTTCAGCGCCGACATGGCGAAGATGGCGGCCGACCCGATCACGCAGGAATGGTGGGCGATGGTTGTCCCGATGTTCAAAGACGGAAACGTCAATATCCCGGGCGGAAACGTATGGGCCGACATGGAAGAGATATTCCACCTGGATTGAAAATCATTGGATACCGATTCTTTTGAGAAAGGACAATTCCATGCTGAAATATTTATGTAGTGCGGGCTTAACGGCGATCGCGTGTCTGTTTCTCTGTGTTCTGCTTTCCGGTTGTGCATCGAGAGTGCGGCGATACGGTTCGGTCATCGGTCTCAAGGTCGAAAAGAAAGAACTGTACAACAAACTGCATGCCGAACCCTGGCCGGAAATCGTCAGCAGACTCCAGGAATGCAATGTCCACAACTACTCGATCTACCAGGTCGAGTTGGAAAAGGGCAAGTGGTATCTGTTCTCGTACTTCGAGTACACCGGCGCGGATTTCGACGCTGACATGAAGAAGATGGCCGACCATCCCAAGACACGGGAGTGGTGGAAGTTGACCGACCCGTGCCAGATCCGCATCCCGGGCACGCCCGAGGGGCAGCAGTGGTTGACCATGAAAGAGGTGTACCACAGCGAATGAACTCGCGCCAGAGAGTACTGAGCACTTTCGCCAACGAACAGCCCGATCGCGTGCCGATGTGGTGCGGCGCGTCGGTCGAGTTCTGGGCCAAGGCCAAATCCGAACTCGCCCTCGATGACGAAGAGCTTCGCCTGCGCTTCGGTGATGACTTCCGGCGTGTATTTACCACGTATGAGGGCCCGGAGATCGCCCTGTCGCCCGGCGCTACCTGCCGCACCGTCTTCGGGGTCGAGCGGACGGGGCTCGGGTACGGCCAGCCGACAAGCCACCCGCTGGCGGACGCCACATTGGATCAAATCCACGAGTATCCCTGGCCCGATCCGCTCTGGCAGGACGCCTCATCCACTCAAACTGAAGCCATGGCATGGAACGGCCGCTATGCGATTCTCGGAGGCGACTGGTCGCCGTTCTTCCACGACGCGATCGACCTGCTGGGCATGGAAAATTTTTACATAAAGATGTACGACTCGCCCGAACTCGTCGATGCCGTAATGCGGCACATGGTGGACTATTACTTCGAGGTCAGCCGCCGCATTTTCGAAGCCGCCGGCGACGTCATAGACATATTTTTCATTGGTAACGATTTCGGCGGCCAGATCGGTCCGCTCCTTGGTCCGGACCTGTTCGAGCGATTCATCCTCGGACACCTCAAACGCCTGATCGACCTCGGACACGATTTCTCTCTGCCGGTCATGCTGCACTGCTGCGGAGGCATCGAACCGCTCATCGGCATGATGATCGGCGCGGGTCTCGATGCGCTGCACGCGGTCCAGCCGTCATGTCGCGGTATGGATCTCGGCGAGTTGAAACGCAAATACGGGCGCCGGATCGTCTTCAACGGGGCAATCGACTCGCACCACGTGCTAATCGACGGGGACGTCGAGGCCGTGCGCCGCGGTACTCGCCAGGTCCTCGATATCATGATGCCCGGCGGCCGATACATCGCCGGCGCCAGCCACGACACCATATTAGAAGAAACGCCCGTAGAAAACGTCCTGGCAATGTTCGACACCGTCCGCGAATATGGTGTTTATCGGTAAGCTCTCACACCCCGGCGGCACAGTCAGGCAAAACGTAACGGACCATTAAACAGGAGCGATGGTTATGTCTGCTTCCCCGCCACCTGAGATTCCCGCCAGTCCGCCTCCCATACCTCCCGTCCAGTTCGGCGGACCAGCGGCGCTGCTTGCTCCCAGAAAGCCGAGCTGGCCCAAGGTGGTTGGTATACTGGGGATTATCTTTGGCGCCTTCGGTGTGATCGGCGGCGCCCAGTTGATTGCAACGCCGAACATCATGGATTTCCAGAAAGGGATGATGTCGAACATGGAGAGATCTTTTGCGGAACATCGTTCAAGTCGCCGAGACAGCGAGATGTTCCCCGATCGCCGAGACACCGAGGCGTCTCCCGAGGGGCTGTTCACGATGTTCAACGCAATGTGGGACACTCCCGAGTGGTTTGACACGTGGTGCAGGGTTGGCGGGACCCTTGCGGTGCTCATATCAGGTTTCTATATTATCGCCGCGATCCGACTCCTCCAGATCAAGCCCGGTGCGGTGGGATTGTTCTACTCCGCCGCCGGTCTGGCGATAATCCTGGTCCTGGTCAAAGTGGGTGTTGGCGTATATTTGGGATCGTTGATGAGTATGGGTGTGGTGATGAACGGTGTGATCGGGGGCATTGCGGATATTGTCCTGTTCATCGTAGTCGCATCGGGCAGCAAGGAGATGTTCGCGAGGCAGGCGACCTGAAGGGCGTGCAAGCTACTTGTCGCGGGTCTTCTTCGACGTCGGAAGCTTCTGTTTCCACGCAGCGTAGCTCTTGGCTATGCTGGCGGGCCAGCTGCCGTACCACGCATAACCGTTGCGGCGTTCGTGCTCGATTTTAGATACATCGTATTTGATGACACCGTTCCGGCCGGAGAATATCGGCCGGTTGGTCCCTATCTGGTAAAACCGTGCCCATATCGGCGGGGCCTTGGGGTCCTTGACTACCTTATTATCCCCGTCGATCTTCACGTATCGGATGCCCGTGATCTTCACGGAGTCGAACCATTCGGTCGCACTCCGGACGGCGCCAATGACATGCTCGTTGGGATTTTCGATGCTCATAAGCAACCGGACAACGCCCACGGACTCAGCCCCGCTGATGGAGATATGCTCGTACGTTCGCGCCGGACGCGGTTTGTAGTTCTTCTCGTCGTGCTGGGCGCACCAGGCGGTGAGCTTGCCTTTGACGCGGATCTGGCATTTGAGGATGCACAAGATACCGTGGTTGAAGCTCAGGCGGGCCTTCTTGCGCCGAGGGGCGTCTACGAACTTGTATTCATCCGACTCGGCGACATCGCGCAGCAGTTCCAGCAGGCGGACCATCGCATTGTCGTTGAACGTGATGTGCCTGGGATACCCTTTTGGCGGCGGGCTGGTTTGAGGCCAGCCGCCTGTGGGGTACTGTGCGCCCAGGATATGATCGAGGCCCTTCATGAACGCCTGGTTGTAGCGGGTGTTCTTTGTTGCGACGAACGCCCGGGCCAGGAAACGCAGTTCTCCGGTCGTGGCGCCGTTGTCGAACGTGCCCCTGATCTTTTTGGCATTGCCCGAGAACGCTTTGGTCATCGTGTCGGTATTCTTGGGCCAATCGCCCCGAGGCGACTGCCACGACAGGATGTTCTTGGCTATGAGGAGTCCATCTCTGCTGCGAAACCAGTCGTCCGGTTTGCGACGGTAGTCGCGCCATGAAGCGCCAGACGATACCGCCGCCCAACACAGCAGAACCACAAGCCCCCCGGCCATTCGCAATCCTTGTTGTTTGAACTTCATTATGGTCTCATTAGCGGTCGAGCATGATATGCGGTGTTATGAAGATAATGATTTCCTGTTCTGTGGTTTTAGCGGCGGGTGACTTGAACATTTTGCCCAGTAAGGGAATGTCCCTCAGGATCGGCGTCTTTTTCTTAATATCCGCTTCGTTTTGGCCATCGCCAAGTCCTTCGATCTTGACGAGCCGGTTATCGCGGAGTAGTGCGATGACGGTGCTTTCGTTTACCTGCGGCGTCGACGGCTTGGCCTCGGTCTGCAACTCAACGGGCATGAGCACCACCCGGCGGCGGAGCCCGTTATTCAGCGGCTTACGGAGTTGGATATCAAGTGCGACATAGCCCTCTTTGATATCGATCGACTCGTCCAGATCAAAAGTTGCACTGACGGACAGGACATTCTCGTTGTCCTTGCCGGCGCTGCCGACGATCACGGGTATCTTGACACCGGTTCCTCCACCGGCTGCACCGCAGTCCTCACAGTCGGCCAGCAGCCCTCCGTGTCGGCACCTGGTTCCGCCGGCGCGGCTGCCTCCGCCGATGCTCCCGCCGATGTTTACAAGACCGCCCACGGCGAACGGGGGGCTTTTCTTCGGGGTGGTGTTCTTGATATTGGTCGCTGCAATCAGTGTTCCGGAGTTGGTGAGCCAGCGCATGTCCCGGATGCCAATCTCCTCCAGGGCCTTCTGATTAACCGACACGAGCCTTGCATCTATCTGTATTTGTCTGTTGTTCCGGTCGATGGAGTAGTAGATGCCGGGTTTGTAGTCGACCATCGCCACGGCCTTGCCACCGATGATCCGCCCGCTTACATCCAGGCGGATGTTATCATACTCGAATTGCGTCACGTGCGGCTGAGCGCACCCGGCGGCGAGAAACATTGCCAACAGAACTGCGGAGATTGTTTGTTTCATGATATGTGCTCCTTCGGGACCGTTATTACAGTGATTTCCGCTACCGCATGGGGCCGGGCGAACCCGCAAGCGGGGACTCCAGGTAATTCTAGACCATTGCCCGGTCGATTCGCCAGTATTAAAGATATGTCCCGGTTTCAGACCCCCTAAAGCCTTGCGGGTTTATTGCACCCTTGACCTGAGCCTCCGTGGGGCGTAAATAACATCTCTGCCCGCTGCGTTGCGGGCGTTGTGATATAACCCAAACATACGGGAACTGCAGACATGAACGCCGAAGCAGCAATAGTAGAAGGCACGAGCAAGTACCTTATCGAGAACTACGGGCGCCTGCCGATGGCGGTGGTGCGCGGGCAGGGCGCCTTGATCTGGGACGTGGACGGTAAGGAGTACGTCGACCTGTTCCCCGGTTTCGGGGCCGGCGGTGTGTGCGGGCACTGTCACCCGAAGGTCGTTGAGGCCATTAAAGCCCAGGCCGATGCGCTGCTGTCGCATGGCAACCTGTTCACTAATGCGCCACAAGTGGATCTGGCGAAGCGAATTACGGAAAATGCGTTCGGTGGTAAGGTGTTCTACTGCCACAGTGGCGCCGAAGCCAACGAGGCCGCACTGAAGCTGGCGCGACTGGCCGCCGGCGAGGGGCGCTACAAGATCATCAGCTTCAACAACTGCTTCCACGGGCGGACGATGGGGGGGCTGTCGCTGACGCCCGAAGCTTTTCAGAAGGGCTTCGAGCCGATGCTGCCGGGCAACGTAAAGGTCGACATGGGCGACCTCGATGCGGTAGCCGCCGCCATCGATGCTGAAACCGCCGCGGTGATAATCGAGCCGATCCAGGCCGAAGGCGGCGTCAACGTGCCAAGTATCGAATTTATGCGGGGCCTGCGAAAACTTTGCGACGACAACTCTCTGCTGCTGATCTGCGACGAAGTGTGGACCTCCCCGGCGAGAACCGGAAAATGGTTCGCGTATCAGTACTTTGGTATTGTCCCTGACGTGATGACGCTAGCCAAGGCCATCGGCGGCGGGCTGCCCGTTGGCGTGTGCGTCGCCGGGGCGAACTGCGCCGATGTGCTGGTCCCCGGTACGCATGGATGCACGATGGGCGGTAATCCGCTCTGCGCGGCGGCAGGTGCGGCGGCGATGAAGCTCATTGCGGATGAAAATCTTCTCGACCGGGCCCTCGCGATCGGCGAGCGGGTCGCCGAGGCGATTACGCAGGCGGGCGCCGATTGCGTCTCGGAGATACGTGGAAAGGGGGCGCTGATCGGCGTGCAGATCGACGAATCGCGCCAAGCCAAAGACGTTATGCTGAAGTGCATGGAAAAAGGTCTGATAGTCTGCATCGCCAAGAACAATGTCCTGCGACTCGCCCCGGCGTTGACCACTGCCGACGATGTACTGGACAAGGGCCTGGATATCCTGATCGACGTGCTGAAGAGTTAGTCCAGTAAGTCAGCCGCCAATGAACCGCATCTACATGGACAATTCGGCTACGAGCTTTCCGAAGCCTTCGGGTGTTATCGGGGCGATGGTGGCCTTTGCGCGAGACTGCGGCGCGTCGGCGGGGCGGGGGGCCTACTCCGAGGCTCGCGCCTGCGAAGAGATGATCGCCACGTGTCGCGGGCGAATCGCCGAGTTGATCAACGCGGAGGCCCCCGAGCGTGTCGTCCTGGCGATGAACTGCTCCGAGGGCCTGTCGATGGCGATCCGCGGACTGCTGAATACCTCGCCGCGGGGAACGCATGTGATCGCGACGGCCATGGAACATAACTCGGTGCTCCGCCCGCTCAATGCGTTGAAAGAGCAGATCGGCATCGAACCGGAGTTCATTGCGTGCGATCCATCCAGCGGGCTCGTGGATCCCGATGACATCCGCCGGGCGATCCGGTCTGAGACCAAACTGATTGCCTGCGTGCATGTTTCGAACGTAACCGGTACGATCCAACCGATCGCCGAAGTGGCGCAAATTGCTCGCGAGCATGGCGTTGGGTTCCTGGTGGATGCGGCCCAGTCGGCTGGGCATGTGGAAATCGACGTCCGCAAACTTGGCGCTGACATGGTTGCGTTTCCCGGTCACAAGGGTCTGCTCGGACCGCTGGGCACGGGCGTGTTGTACGTGCGCCCCGGTTTCGAGGAGTGTCTGGCGACGATGAAGGAGGGGGGCACCGGGACGATAAGCGAACTCGCCGTCCAGCCTCGGACCATGCCCGATAAATACGAGATAGGCTCGCACAACGCTATCGGTCTGGCGGGCCTGAGTGAGGGTGTCGCATGGGTGCTGGATCGCGGTGTGGCTTCGATTCGCGACTGCGACGTGCAGTTGAGCGGTCTGTTCATGGAGTTGACTGACGGCGCCGGAGGTCTGGCGGTTTACGGCCCGCGTGATACCGACTATCGCGCCGGTGTGTTCAGCGTTAACGTCCGCGATATTGCCCCCGGCGTCCTTGCCGACCGACTGGAAAGTCAATACGGTCTGCTGACGCGCCCGGGCGTCCACTGCGCTCCGCTGGCCCACGAGACAATCGGCACGCACCCCGCGGGAACATGCCGCCTCAGTTTCGGACCGATGACGTCCGAAGAAGACGTAAAAACCGCCGCCGCCGCCCTGCGCGAAATATCAGGCGGATAGACACCTCAATACCGCATGTGCGCAAATCAACGCCCACGCATTGCGACTCGTGGGCGTTGTGACATATTGCAGGAACGAGGCGGTCGGGTTTTACCACTCTTTGGGAAGCGTTACGGGCTTACCGGTCTTCTTGGCTTGGCGGGCGAGTTTGTAGGCTTCGTTGTACTGTTTGGCCACCACGTCCCAACTCACGACATTTTCGAGATAGTGTTTGAGCCTCTCGCCGTATTCCATGCGGAGGCCTTCGTTGCATGCCAGTTCGATCACCTGGCGCTTGAGCAGGTCCTTGTTGGTGAAGAGCATCCCGCCGCCCGATTCGATCGTCTGTGCGGTCAGGCCTTCCATCGGGGCGGTGGTGATGTACGGTTTGTTCAGCGCGATGATCCTCGCCAGCGTGCCCGACTGGGTCTCGTCGGTGCTGGGCAGGACTATAAAGTCGCAAAGGGCCATCATCTTGTAGTAGATATCTCCCCTCGGGACGAACTCGTAGTAGTGGGCCAATCCCTTCCTGGCCAGGAACTGGATCTCCTCCTTGTACTTCTCGTAGTCGTTTTTGTGGTGCGGGTCGCGTATCGTCCCGGCGGCCAGAAGGTCCCACTGCTCGCCGGTTCGCTTTTCGATCTCCTCGGCGATTTCTTCCCACATACCGGTCAGGATATCCCATCGCTTGTTTGATTGTATCCACCCGATCAGCCCGACGAGGTGGGTCGAGAGCTTGGGGACATGGCTCAGACCGAGTTCCTCCCGAAGCTCGACGACTTCCGCCAGCGAGTATCGCTTGTCGGGCCTGGCGCCGTGCGGTACGACCATGATATTGCGAGGCGTCTCCCATCCGCGACCGGTAAAGTTCCAGTCCAGACGCCATTTCTGGTAGTGGCACTTGAAGAGGACCACGTCGATCCGGCGAGACATCTTGAAGATAAAATCGGCTTCGTGCTCGGTCAGGCGCCCGTGGACCGTGTGGGGTTCGATCACGGTCGGTACGTCGTTTATCGCGTCCATGAGGCTCAGGAGACCGTCCTGACCGTCACCGTGTCCGCGTTCGTCGCAGTATTCGTACAGGCCGTATTCGTGCTGAATATGGACGGCGTAAGGCTTGAGCTTGTGGATTTCCTCCGCCACCGGTTTCCACCAGTGGCGTTTGGTGTTATCCATGATCGGGATAACACCGTCACCGCTTCCGTCGGTGTGTGAAATCACCATCACCGGGCGATCGGGGTTATGCTTCTGGATGAATTCCCTTGCTTCTTCGCAGAAAGTGGCAATCCCACAGAGGCGTGGAGGATAACTGCTGATCATCACGATTGGGTTAGCCATACTGCTTTATCTACTCCTTGGCTTGTTTTGCGGGTTCCTTCGGGGTTGTCTTATCCTTGGCGATACCGACCGGTCCGGCCGGTCGGATTGCCTTGGCGACGGGCCTTGCCTTACTTATGTCCTCTTTCTTATCGGCAGGTGGAGGTCCCAAAGTTTGTTCGATCTCCAGATCGTGCATCATAAGCAGGCTAAGCAACCATGCCAGCGTGCTTTCGGCGCCCTGGTTTTCGTTGACGCGATCGGGATGCAGTCCGTCGCGGCATCCGGAGGTTGTGAAGTCGTAGACGGGCGTCCTGAGGTCGTTGTCTCCCAGGAACCAGTTGAAGGCCTTCCGAGCCCCGTCGAGCCAATGTGTTTCTCTCGTGATGTGGTAGGCTTCGACGCATGCGTCGATCAGGGCGTGTGCCTCGATTGCCTGCTGGTCGAACTGGGCGCGCGGTCCTCCGCGGACGTACCAACCCTCCGTGCCTATGACAGACAGCATACCGTTTTCGTTTGTCTGGACGTCCAGCAGCCACTGCAGGGCTCGCTTGGCGATATCTATCCAATCGTTTTGCCCCATCCACTTTCCGCACATCATCAGGGCGTGGGGGAGTTTGGCGTTGGCGTACGTTACAGCGTTCTCGCACCAAGGCCACTCGTCGTCGGCGACGGCTTCGAACAGGGCGACGATTTTTTCGGCCAGTGTCGCCCGATATCGGCGGACCTCGCTGTCGCCGCCGTATCGGCGCAGATACGCCTGGATACCTACAATCGTGAATGCCCACGCTCGCGGTGAGCAGAAGTTCTCGGTCACGCTCAGGCCTTGCGTGAAGAGTCTTGTCGCCAGCGAGATCATCGACTCGTGCGGGCAATACGCGACGGCCATACCCAGTCCCCACAATGCGCGGGCATGTGCGTCTTCGCTACCGCAGGCTTCAGCCCACTGGCGGTCGTAGTTCATGAAGTTCCTGAACCTGTTGGTGCTGTCGTCCATCGCATAAGCCAGGAACCCCAGATACGTCTGTATGAGTTCGACGGCCGATTCGTCATGCCTGAGATCCCAGTACATGCTTGCAACGATCAGCGCCCTGGCGTTGTCGTCGGTGCAGTATCCGTGAGAGCGGTCGGGCGTGGAGTAGCGGCAGTGCTGCAGGATGCCCGTATCGTCGGTCATTATCCGCAGGTGGCGCAGGTCCACTTCAGGCAATTCGTCGGGTCTGGGTTTCTCGGCGGCGACAACGGCCGATCGCGGATGACGGCGGTGCGAGACGAATGCCTCACCGGCCTCTTTGAACAGGTCCAGGTATGCTCGTGAGGTCTTGGCCCAGACCATATTGCGGCAGTACGTGTAGGCCCGCTTGCGCATCGCGTGGCGCTCGGTTTCATTGTCCAGAAGGTCGATAACGTCCTTGGCGATGGCGTCGGAATCCTTGAAAGGCACGAGACGTCCGCGATCCTCGGCCAGCAGTTCCTTTGCGTGCCAGTAGGGCGTTGAGATGGTGGCCTTGCCGGCCCCCAGTGCGTAAGCCAGCGTGCCCGATGTGATCTGGGCCTCGTTAAGGTATGGCGTGACGTAAATGTCGGCGCTGCCAAGGTACTCGCAGAGTTCTTCGAGTTCCACGAAACGATTGACCATGATCAGGTTGTCTTTGACGCCCAGTTCGCTTGCCCTGCGAAGCAGACCGTTGCGGTATTCCTCACCGCTTTCCTTCTTGATGTGCGGATGAGTGGCGCCCAGGATGATGTAGGCCAGATCGGGATGTCTGGCTACGATCTGCGGAAGGGCTTCTATGGCGTACTCGAGGCCCTTGCCCGGGCTTAGCAGCCCGAATGTAAGCATTACCGTGCGCCCTTCGACGTCGAACTTATCCTTGTAGAAACTCGGATCGATGAAGGGCACGTCGTGTATACCGTGTGGGATCGTTACGATCTTCTCTTTCGGAACTTCGTATATGTCGTGGAGGAACTCGTGGGCCAACTCGCTCATTACCACCATGCGATTGGCCAGACGCCCGATCTCCTGCATGATTACAAGCTGCTGTTCGTCGGGATCCTTCAGGATCGTGTGGTGCGTTGTAACCAGTGGGCGGCGCAAACGCCTCAACATCGCCAGGATGTGAGAACCGTACTTCCCGCCGAAAATCCCGTACTCGTGCTGGAGACAAACGGCTGAGACCTGGTGAACGTTCAGAAAATCCGCCGCGAGACGGTAGTCGGCCTGAACCGATTCGCGTATCTCGAAGCGAACCCGGTCGGGATACGGATAACCCTCCGGTACGTCGTTTACCGCCACGGCGAAGATGTCGTAATCATCACCGCCGACCTTCGCCATCGATTCGGCCAGGTCGTATGTGAACGTGGCGATACCGCATCGCCGGGGGGGATAGTCGCTGACGAACGCAACCGGCGTCTTGCCGGACGACGCTTCCGGGGGCATATGCACCTTCCTTGGTATTATTTCGAAAAATCAGAGAATCAATAGTGGTTAATCGGCACATATTGTATGAGCCGTCCAGCCGAATCTCAAACAACGTCATTATCCTGCAAAATCCTCCACGACTTCCATCGCTATCTTCTCCCACTCCCAGAGGCGTTGGGGCTGGCGCCGGACGGTCGAAATGTCTTTCATGATGATCTCGACGTGACACGAGCGCGTGGCGTCCAGATATCTGACGAGGTCTTCTCGTGCCTGCTCGGGGCGCCAGCGGTCCTCTGCCAGGACGGCCGGGTTCGGCTTGTACGAATAGACGTAATCTCCCCCCACTCGCGACGCCGACCGCTCGGGATCCACCCACGGGCTCATCGAAATCTTGCGGAGATTGGGTATCTTCCGCAGGATGTCCATCTTGATGTCGAGCGGTTCGCAGCAGCCGTAGTACGTCAGGCCCCAACGCTCGAGGTATCGCATCTCGTGGCGGAGCGCGA